>JALEMF010000022.1 GCA_022768005.1 Bacteroidales bacterium
ATACGCAGCTTTGTTTGTGACTTGAGTGCTGATGTTTCCATTGCGATGTAGCCGATACGTTCTTCGTCGTGGCTTTCAGCGTATGATACGGTTGAGAATTGAGTTCTGTTTGACCATGGTGCGTAGAAACCTGACATTGTAGATGATTCGTTGCTTGAAGCCTTAGCGTAGCGTCCTGAATCGTAGTTTATGTTTGACCAGTTGAGTTGTCCGTCTGCTGCCATTTCATTTTCTTCACGGTCGCCTGCAAGGTTTTCATTGATGTGAATACCATTAGGCTTAACAGATTTGATTGCAGCGTGAAGTTTTTTCATACGCGCAACACGGCTGCTGTTGTATCCTTCAGTACCGCCGCCGTAACTGTTGTTATCACCAAGACCTTTTACGAGGTCAAAGCGGAAACCGTCAACGTTGTATGCTGTCATCCAATATTTGATGGCGTCAACCCATTGTTGCTGTACGAGTGGATTATCTTGTTTCCAGTCGTTAAGCACACTGTAGTCGTGAGGTGCATTTTCGTTGTAGAACGGATTTGATGAGATAGGGTACATTTGATACCATGGGTGGAGACCGTCACTCTGGTTGAATACGATGTCAAGTACTACTGCAATGCCGTTTACGTGGCAGAGTTCAATGAAATCCTTAAGATCCTTAGGAGAACCGTATGCCTTGTCCGGAGCCATATAGAAGTTTGTGTTGTAACCCCAAGAGTTATTTCCGTTAAATTCCATGATAGGCATAAGTTCCACGCAGTTTACGCCCATTTTGACGATATGATCGAATTTTTCTATTGCTTTCTTGATAGTACCTGTGCCTGAACCTGTGCCATCGGTATTATTTTCGCCTGTGAAGTCACGGAATAGCATTTCATATACTACGAGGTTCTTGTGGTCGGGAATAGTAAAGTCGCTGAATTTGTAGTCGTCAAGATTTCCTTGATATACTGCGAGCATTACGTCATCAAACTTGTCGTAAGGATATAGCGGTTTGTCAGGATAGATGTCTGAAGCCATCCATTTGTCGTTGTACGGGTCAAGTACAAGGTGTGCGTAAGGGTCACCTACCTTTGTAGTTCCGTCAACGAGGTAGTAGTACGGGTATGCAGTCTTGTTATCAAGTCCTGAAACTGTTGTCCAGAAATATCTGTAACCTTGGTAGTCCTGATAGTTCATCACGTTCTTGTCAAGTGTCTGATAGTCGTCCCATGAAGGAATAAGGATAACGGATGACTTATTTGGTGCTGCAAGGCAGAATGTCACAGTGCCGTCTGAATTTTTCACTGCGCCCATTTTAGGTACGCCGCCCGGGTAAGGTTTTGCCGGTGACGGGTTCGGGTACGCAACGGTTACGGATTTAGTAAGTGTCTTGCTGCCTGAAGTAGCAGTAGCTACAACTTCGTAGTAGCCGCGGCTTTTGAATGTGTAGCCCTTTTTAAGTTCCATTGCGCTTGTAGCGGAAGCAATTTCTTTGCCGGCAACTTTAAGTGAGATGTTTGCGTTCTCGGAAGTGTTGACAGTGAAGTTGATAGTGGTAGTTCCGCTGATAACGTAAGAATCAACGTCGGAAGTCAGTGCCATCTGGAAGCCTTTTTCCTGCACGTCGATAAATAAGTCCTTGGTCTGTACATCACCTGCTGCCGTACGAGCAATAAAGCAGAGTTTAAGCACTTTTTCATCGCTTGGCACGCCGTAGTAAGTGTTAATATCGCCTACGTTGAGCGTGTATGTGTTTTTAGATACGTAGTTTAACTTGTTTTTAGCGTTGTTTACGCTCCAGTCAGTGACTACGTGTGTCCACGCGCCGTTACTTTTGTCGGTTATAACGCCTGTGTGTACGTAAAGTGCGGTAGATGAAGGTAAATTTTGAAGTGCCGCCACTCCGCATTTGTCTGCATGGAATGTAAGCACTACATTTTTACTGTTTTCCTGTAAGATAGCAGGAGATGTGGTCATAACTTGTGCAAAACCGCTGAATGATGTGAGCAGAATTGCCGTTATGAAGAGTGAAAAAAGTTTTTTCATGCTTGGTAAGAATGATTATGATATGAAAAATGTTAATAATTCATGTGTTTATGTCACAAATGTGTATCACTTGCAAAGTTATGCAATTTTATCAGATTTGCAAAATTCTATTACAAAAAAGGTGCGCCCCGACACTTGAGGCGCACCTGTTATAACTTGGTTTAAGTCAATGAATATTATGGTTGGTCATTGTCCCACCATACAGGGATTGTCCACATATCATTTTCTTTCCACCAGTTACCACCCGGGGCAGATGTATTTGCACCATAAACTTCAGAGCCGATAGCATTGAGTTGTACAGTGTTGTTCTGATATTCCCAAGATGATACTCTGATACGGCGAGGGAATTTACCTGCAGGAACAGTAAGTTTTGAACCTGAGTTTATGTCCCATTCTGCCGGTTTGTGGTAGTTGAGGAAAATTTCTTCACTGAAGTCATAGCGGCGCATATCGTTCCAAGATTCAGGTTGGAACATAAGTGCGATGCCTTTCTGTGTCATGATCTTTGCAAGGCTGATGTCAGCAGCGCTACCGATACCTTGTTCAAGATATTTTTGAATATCAGCATCGCTCATAGGTACGAATGAAGGACAATCAGCAAGGCTCTGGTCTTCGCTACACCATGTTTTGAGTTTTTCATTCATCAATCTCATGTGTGCTTCGATACCTTTCTTGTATGCATCAAATGCAGCGCCCTTATTGCCTCTTTTCATTTCAACTTCTGCACGGATAAAGCAAGCTTCTGCGTAAGTTGCGATCAAACCCGGAGATGACGGACGAGTGCCGAAAGTACCTGAAGTTGCAGAATTAGCAGCACCTTCGCCTTTCTTTCTATCAACATAGTAGAACAGGTTGATATATTCACCGTCACCAACACTTCCTGAAGTCTGATCAACAAAAATTGTATCGCCCAAACGTTCAGTGTCTGTTGATTCGACAATGAATCTCTTGTTATCAGTATCCCAGCTTGTTACGTAAGGAGCAGCTTGGGTTCTGATAAGTGTGCTCATATCAAGACCTACAGTACGACGCCAGTTGCCGTTATCACTCCATTTGATCTTTTGGCCATACATTTCAGCAGGAGTATTAGCACTTTTCTGTGAATATGCCCAAGGAAGAATATGGTCAGCACGTGGGTCTTCAAGACCGTTGCCGTTGAAATTGGTAAGATTATCAAACACTTTTTTAGTGAAGTAATAACCTGTATTCATTCCAAATACAGAGTACAGCGGGTGATATTCCGTGTTCTCACCCCAAAGGATATCAACGCTGGTGGTTTTGACATCTCTGTGGTTTACAATCATATCGTCTGCATTGCTCTGTTCAGCTTTGTCAAGACAAGCGAGGATAGCTTCAGCGTCCCATTTAAGGTCTGCTATATTGCCATTACCTTTACGTGTGAGGTGGTTCAAGTGGCGTGCTTTGAGAAGGTAAGCAGCTTTGAGCCATTTGTTAACATCACCGTTAGCCCAAGAGTCGTTAGCAGAAAGCGGTGTAGCTGTAGCAGGTTGAGACATAGAAAGATATTCAATAGCTTTGTCTATGTCAGCAAGGATTAATTGATACATTTCCTTACCATTATTGTATGTAGGACTTGTGTTTGATCCCACTGCGTCTTCGTATGGCATTTCACCATAAAGGTCGTTCATCAACATAAAGCCGTATGCTCTGATGAAGTATGCAGCACCGAGATAATGCCATGCCTGAGCTTCTTCTGCTGACTTCATTGTTTGTTCGATGTTACATGCTGCACCTACAAACCACCACTGATAGCAAGCGGTGCTTCTCCATTCGGTCATTTCCCATTGTGCCCAACATCCGGCATGTGATACTCTTGAAGAAGCAGTGTAGTCACCTGTGATAACTGTAGCAGCCTGACCGGCAAATTGGTTAGCCCACCATGTGTAATGTTGCATGTGTGCAAGTCTGTTCGCATAGTTCGCAGACACATCGGTCGGTGTGTTTGGATTTACGTTTACGTCAAGCCAGTCATCGCAAGAAGTTGTTGCCATGCTCAACGCACCTACTGCACCTAATATAATATATTTAGAGAGTTTCATAATTATGTATGTATTAGTGTTGTAAATTGTTAGAATGTCAAGTTAACACCAAATGCAAAGCTTGCAGTAGCAGGAACACCGCAGTAGTCGAAACCTACTGAAGAAGAACCACCTACGCCTGCGCCTGATGCTGCTGCTTCAGGATCACCGTCATAATTTGTGAAGAGGAGAAGGTTTGAAGCAGTTGCAGTCACTGATGCACGTTTGATGCAACGAGTTTTTTCAAGAAGTGATTTAGGAAGTTCGTAGCTTACAGAGATTGTGCGGAGACGAAGACTGTTAACCTTTGTGATATAGTTTGAAGTTTCGTTTGCGTAAGCACCTGTGTAGTAATCTTTGATGATGTTGTAACCAAGACGGGTAGTACCATTGATGGTGTATACTTCATCAGGGTTGATTGTATAGTGACGTTCTTCGTAAATCGGAGCGGATTTGCTACCAACGTTTTCAACACCGTCGATTTCAAGTGTCTGCTGACGGAAATCGGCAGAGAACAAGCTTGTTCCGGCTTGTGTCATAGCATATTTTGTACCGTTGAATACATCACCACCTACGCGGAATTCCCAAAGCATGTTGAATGTCCAGTTTTTGTAGCGGAGTGTGTTGTTGAAACCACCGGTGAATTTAGGTTCACGGTTACCTACCTGATATGTAGTACCATCAGTAAGTGGCATGCCGTCTGTGCCTAAAATAGTCTTGCCCATGAATTTTTCGTGGTTCTGTTTCATCTGTTCACCTGCTGCGCCTTCCGGATATTGTTCGAGGTATTTAACTGTCTGAAGTTTGCTGCCTGAGATTGCCATGAAGCTACCGCCTGAGAATGATGCTGCTTTTGCTGTACCATATTGTACGTCTGTTACGTACATGATATCCATACCTTCCATGAGGTTTTCAAGAGTACCGCGGTTTCCTGCCATGTTGATACCTGTTTCCCAAGAGAAATCTTTTGTTTCAATAGGTGTGCCGCTGATGCTGAGTTCCATACCCTTGTTATATACGTTACCTGCGTTGTATGAGCAGAAGATATAACCTGTTGCCTGTGAACCACGCGGGCTGAGGATCTGGTTGTAAGAGTTGTTTGTATAGTAAGCATAATCAAGTTTGATGCGGTTGTGGAGGAAGCGCATTTCAAGACCGATTTCTGTTGATTCTGTCATTTCAGGTTTGAGGTATGGGTTACCACGGCTCCAAGAGTTACCTGTTGAGATGATACCGCCTGTATAAGAGCGAACAGGCCACAATGCTGTTGCTGTTTCGTATGGAGATGTGTCTTTACCTACTTTTGCCCAAGATGCACGAACCTTAGCAAATGTGATAGGGAAGTCTTGATCCCAAATACCCTTGTCCTGTAAGAACTGAGATACTACCAATGCACCACTGAATGATGGATAGAAGTATGAACGATGTTCTTTAGGAAGTGTTGATGTCCAGTCGTTACGTCCGGTTACTGTTACGAATACTGTGTTTTTCCAATCTGCACGCAATTCGCCGTATACACCTACGAGACGTTTTTTGTATGTGTTGTATTCAAACTTTTTGTCAGTTGCTGCCACATTACCGTATGAATAGAAGTCTGAAACTTGGAAGTTGTATGCCATACGATAATTTGTCTTTGTTGTGGTAGCATCTGTATTAAGACCTGCAAGGAGATTGAAACTGAAATCACCGAATGTCTTGTTGAAGTTTGTCATCAAACTGTTGTTGAGGTATTCGTAGCGAGATGTGTTATCACTCATCATACCATTCTGCCACTGCTGTTTTACAACACCACCCGGAGCAATGCGTTTGCTGTAATCAGTGTTGTATGTATCAATACCCATACGGTAGTTGATCCACCACCAGCTTGTGATGTCTGCTTTGACGTTGAAACTGCCTGTGAAACGTGTAGTTTTGTCAAACACTTTGTTCTTGTTGATGATCCAATATGGGTTGTCGCTTTCTTCCCATGGATTAAGTCTGTCACCAAACATACGATAACGAGAACCGTCTTCATTGAGATAGTGGGTCATATCGTCTGTTGTTCCGAAAGCATAGAGACGAGCTAATGCACCGTCACCGCTTGAACCGTAAAGACCTCCTGCTGTGAGAGTCTTGTCAGTGCGAGATTGTGAGTAAGCGGTATTGGCACTGAATGTCAACATTTTCCATTTTTGTTCTCCATTGAAGCGGAATGTTGTTTTCTTATATCCAGTTTCAGGAACTACGCCGCTCTGGTCGTAGTAAGAACCGGAAAGGAAGAAGTTTCCTTTTTCATTACCACCGGAAACGCTGACGTTTGTGTCCCAAATGTTTCCATTCTGAAAGAAATTGTCTATGTTGTTATAAATCTTGTCATTAGCGCCGTATTTGTCACCCCAAGAGTTATATGCAAAGTCGTTATATGCGGTGCCGGTATATTTGCCGTCTGCGTCATAACGTTCTTCCATATATCCGCGGCGGAATGTGGTTTGTGCTTCAGGTACGTCTTTTACCCAAGATGTGATAAAACGAGTGTTAAGACTTACTTCTGTTGCACCTGCTTTACCTTTTTTTGTTGTGATCAAAACGACACCATTGGCAGCGCGGCTACCATAAAGTGCAGAAGCTGCCGGACCTTTGAGGATTGACATATTTTCAATATCCTCAGGGTTGATATCCATCACACGGTTTGTGGTGGTTGTGGAAGTGTTTGTGGAACCATCGAATGCAGAGTTACCACCTGCTGATGATGAGTTATCGTAAATAATACCGTCAACTACGAATAGTGGCTGGTTGTCGCGAGATTCTGCACCTGAAGTTGCACCGCGAAGTATGATTTGTGAACCTGCACCTGCCGCACCTGATGATTGGGTGATGTTTACACCGGCAATTTTACCTGCGAGTGAGTTAATGGCATTTGCGGACTTGTTCATCATAAGTTCGTCTGACTTGATTTCGTCGATTGCGTAACCGAGTGATTTTTTGTCTTTCTTAATACCGAGTGCGGTTACCACAACTTCGTCAAGGTTTGTAGAGCTTGGTTGTAGTTCAATTTTAAGTGGTGCTCCTGTGAATTTCACTTCTGCAGGCTTATAACCTACATAGCTGAATGTGATTACTTGACCCGGTTCTGCTGCAATAGCAAATTTACCGTCTAAGTCAGACGCTACACCACCGGATTTTCCCTTTACGATGATTGAAACACCGGCCAAAGGTTCGCCGGTTTCGTCTATTACGACGCCGGTTGCCTTCTTTGTTTGTGCTACAGCCTCAAAGCCATTTATTGACAGCCCGTTATATACAACAGGTGTGCCACATGTCAATGAAAGTGCTGCAAACAATGCAAGTCGCTTTTTCATACTGTTTTTTTAATGAGATGGTTAGTAATTTATGGTTTGTTGAATTTGTTTTGTTTGGGTAGTAGTCGTTTTGTTAAATAACGTTACCATTTGCAAATATAATAAATATTTTTTATTTCGCAATACATCTCATAACTATTATTTTTTTATGTTTGACAACATACTTTTTCAATATGAGTTTGAAACGTTAATTTTGCATTTGCGTTTTAACAATTAACAGTTTTCTTCAGAGATTTAAATTGTTAAATATTGTAATTACAGATCCGATTAAACATATATTTACATCTTGTGCGAAAAATTTCAAAAAAATATTGTGAATTACGAAAACTATATATAACTTTGCGTTGAAAAAGCGTGATTTTTAGCGGAAATCACGGGTTTTCACTCTTCAATTTTAACGTTCAAATCCATATAAGCTAATCACTAAAATAACTTTAATTCTCAGAAATTAAATAACTTACTTTAATTAATACCACGGCTTCAGTTCTGCTTGTCGGAAATGAAGTCAAACAGAAACTCAATTTAAAATTTTTATGAAAAAACATCTATTTGTAACTCTGTTATTGGCTTGTGGCGCTCCTATAGTCGGCACTATGCCTCTTGCAGCACAACAAACACAGACCGTTGCCTCTATCGTGGGTACGGTAGTAGATGAAAACGATGAGCCGGTTATCGGAGCATCAGTTGTGCCTATCGGTGCATCTAATGTTGGTACTTCCACTGACATTGATGGTAAATTCAGCCTTCGAGTGAAAGCCGGTACTAAAATCCGCGTTTCTTACATCGGTTATCGTACAGTGGACCTCGTTGCCGCTAACGGTATGAGTGTAAAACTTGAAAGATCAGACGAAATGTTGGACGAAGTAGTTGTAGTAGGCTACGGAACCCAAAAGAAAGTTAACTTAACAGGTGCGGTTTCTACTGTTGACGTTGCCAAGTCATTGGAAGGTCGCCCGCAACAAGATGTTGCCAAAGCACTTCAAGGTGCTGTCCCGGGCTTGACTATCACTGTTGCTTCCGGTGAAATCGGCGACAATGCCAAGATGAGTATCCGTGGTCTCGGTACTTTGTCTTCAGGCACACAAGGTGGTAAACCTCTCATCGTCGTTGACGGTATTGAAATGGACGACATTTCTTATCTTAACACTCAAGATATTGAATCTATTTCAGTATTGAAAGATGCTGCTTCTTCTTCAATCTATGGTACTCGTGCTGCTTTCGGTGTTATCCTTATCCAGACTAAGGGTGCAAGCAAAGTTGACCGCGTTTCCGTGAAGTACAGCAACAACTTCGCTTGGGACGGAGCTACTTACCTTCCTGAATTCCCTTCAGTTCCTGAACAGCTTAAAGCAGGTATCGCCGGTATCAAACGTGCTACAGGCGGTCGCGCTGAAAGCTTCGGTATGAACTTTGACGAATTGCTCCCTTACGCTGAACTTTGGGAACAACAACACAATGGTCCTGCAGGTTATCGTGAAATGAAAGAATACGTTGACGACTCAAACGTTGGTGACTACCGCGTAGTTAACGGTGCTGCTTTCTATTACGCTAACTGGGACGTTGCTGACATCTGGTTCAACAATGCTGCTCCTTCTCAAAGCCACAACTTGGCTATCAACGGTACAAGCGGTAACACTAACTACTACCTTAACTTCGGTTATGACTCTAAAGAAGGTTTGATGAACTTCAATCCAGACAAACTTAACAAGTACACCGCTTCTATGAACATCACCTCACAAATCAAACCTTGGTTGCAAGTAGGTGGTCGTTTCAATTTCAGCCGTCGTATTTATTCTACTCCTAACACTTACTGGACAAACCATCTTAACACCGTTTGGCGTTGGGGTTCTTGGTTCGGACCTTGGGGTACTATTGACGGCGAAGACTTCCGTCTTATCGCTGACCGTAAATGCGCTCGTACTCGTAAGAACACTGCGGACTACCTCCGTATGACCGCTTACATTAAAGCTGACATCACTAAAGACCTTACTCTTAACGGTGACTTCACTTATTGGACTCGCAGCGTGAACGAAGGCGGTGGTGACGGTTATGTTTACGGTATCAACTCTTGGGCTCGTGCTACTACACCTTCTTATATTATCAGCAAGGCTAACTCTTACACTGACCGTTCAAACCAAAAATACAACACTTGGAACTTCAATGTGTATGCTAACTACAATCACACTTGGAACGATGTTCACAACTTTGGTGTAATGCTCGGTGCTAATGCACAGTCTGAACGTTACGATTACTTCTACGTATCTCGTTCTACTCTTCTTGACACAAACCTTCCTGAACTTAACCTCGCTACAGGTGACCCGCAAGTTTCATCTGCCGCTTACGAAAAAGCATACGCAGGTTACTTCGGACGTTTGAACTATAACTACAAAGATACTTACCTCCTCGAAGTTAATGGTCGTTACGACGGTTCTTCAAGCTTCCCGAGCGGTAAGAAATGGGCATTCTTCCCATCATTCTCTGCAGGTTATCGTATGTCACAAGAAGCATATTGGGAAAAACTTCAAGACGTAGTTAACAACGCTAAGCTCCGTGTATCTTACGGTGAAATCGGTAACGAAGATATTTCTAACTACTCTTACTATCCTACTATCTCTGCCGTATCTAAGGGTTACACTTACTGGGTTGACGGTGTTGACGGCAATAAGATTAACCAATTCTATATGCCTTCTCTCGTATCTTCAAATCTTACTTGGGAACGTATCCGCACTACTGACGTTGGTCTTGACCTCGGTTTCTTACAGAACTCTATCAATGTAACTTTTGACTGGTTCCAACGTACTAATGCTAATATGCTTGCTCCTGCTACTACTCTTCCTGACGTTGTCGGTGCTTCTTCTCCTGTTGAAAATGCCGGTTCACTCCGCACTCGCGGTTGGGAACTTGCTATCGGTTGGAACCACCGCTTTGGTGACGTTTCAGTTTATGCTAACGCAAGCATCGCTGACGCATTCACCGTAATCACTGAATGGAACAACGATTCTCGAGTTCTTAACACTAACTACTCAGGCAAGCACTACGGTGATATTTGGGGTTTTGAAACTGACCGCTACTTCACTGAAGCTGACTTCGACGGACAAAACGCTGACGGCTCTTGGAACTATAAGAAAGGCGTTGCTGACCAAACAGGTCTTCAACTCGGCACTTTCGTTTACGGTCCCGGTGATATCAAGTACAAAGACCTTGACGGTAGCGGTGTAATCGACGGTGGTAAAGGTACTGCTGACGACCATGGTGACCTTAAAGTTATCGGTAACACTCTTCCGCGTTACGAATATTCATTCCGTCTCGGCGCTGCTTGGAAAGGCTTTGATATCGACTTGTTCTTCCAAGGTGTAGGTAAACGTGATGCTTGGGCTATCACTCCGTTCAACTTCCCGCTTCTACGTTCTGCCGACTTGACTCTTTACAAGAACCAAACTGACTACGTTGTTTACGAACCGTCTGAAGGTAAGACTGCTATTGACCAAAGCGCTCGTTATCCGCGTCTTTACGCAGGTAATGAAGGTGGTGGTACTGTTTCAGGTATTGAAAACGGTCGCAACAACTACTATCCGCAAAGCAAGTATTTGATTGATATGAGTTACCTCCGTGTTAAGAACATTACACTCGGTTACACTCTTCCACAAAATCTTTCAAAGAAGGCTTATATCGAAAATGCACGTGTTTACTTCAGTTGCACTAACCCGTTCCTTATATACAAAGGACATGACCTCCCGATTGACCCTGAAGTCAATTCCGGTCAAGGTTACGCTTCAACTTACGGCAACAAGACTTCTAACCAATCACTCTATTGGGGTCGTGCAATGCCTGTAACTCACACTATTTCTTTCGGTCTCCAAGTTACATTCTAAAAAATCCTAAATTAGAATAACATGAAAAAATTATATATTATAGCTGCTGCGGCTCTTACTCTCGGTGCTACATCTTGCGATGACACTCTTGACAAACAGCCTCTTGATGAAATTGTCAGCAACACACAATATTGGGCTAACGATGATAACGTGCAAACCCAAATAGACCGCTTCTATAACGACTACTCAGGTTATGGAAATGGTGGCGGTCAAGGTCAATTCTACTTTAACGCCCTCAGTGATGACCAGACTGATAACTCTTTCGCTAACTGGACTTTCACAAACATTCCGGCTTCTTCATCATCATGGGCTTCTCCATGGTCTGAAATCCGCGGTATGAACGAAGTTATAGTTAACGTTCGTAAGGCACACCCGGGTAAAGAAGCTTTCTTTGAAGGCGTTGCTCGTATGAACCGTGCTTACCAGTACTATCAGCTCGTACGTGCTTACGGTGATGTTCAATGGGTAAACGAACCTATTGACCCGGCTGATAAAGATAAAGTTTATGCTGCTCGCGATGATCGTGACGTGGTTATGGACTCTGTTCTTAACGATTTGAACTACGCTATCGCTACTATTGGTGACGGTGCTAACAAGCACGTTTGGAGTTCTGACTTGGCTGCTGCTATGAAAGCCGAAATCTGCCTTTACGAAGGTACTTTCTGCAAATATCGTACTGCTGCCGATAACGGTAAAGCTGCTGATGCTGCACGTGCTAATAAATACCTCCAAGAAGCTGCTGGCGCTGCTCAGAAGGTAATTAATAATAAAGGTTACGAACTTTCAGAAAATTATGGCGATATCTACAATGCTCTCGACCTTAACGACAACAAAGAAATAATTTTCTATAAGCCTTATAGCCAACCTAATGCTTCATTCGGACACGGTACTATCGCTTATACAAGTTCTTCTACTGCTCATAAGGGTATCACAAAAGATGCTTTTAATGCATTCCTTTTCCTTGACGGTAAGCCACTCGCTACTACTTCAGAAAACAAGTCTGACGCTGCTACTCTCGTAAACGGTAAATTTGATATCTCAAATATCCTTGCAGTACGCGACAAACGTCTTTCTGTTATCGTAGAACCTGTTCTCGGTCTTAACGACTACGAACTTCAACGTGACGAAGAAGGTCAGCTTATGACTTCTTCTACCGGTTACTGTATCCGCAAGTTCAATAATACTTCTCTTTCTAAGTATTCTCGTGAGACTATCGGTCAAAATACAACTGCTGCTCCTCTATTCTGGCTTGCAAAAGTTTATCTTGACTTCGCTGAGGCTAAAGCTGAACTCGGTACTCTTACTCAAGCAGACCTTGACAACACTATCAACAAGCTTCAAGCTCGTGCCGGTCTTCCTAACATGACTCTCGCTCCTGCTGCAGACCCTGCAAACAAAATAGGCGTTTCAAATCTTATTTGGGAAATCCGTCGTGTACGTCGTTGCGAACTTATGCTTGACGGTTATCGTTTCTACGACCTTATCCGTTGGCACCAACTTGATAAACTTGATTCTCAAGCTCACCCGGACATCTTCCTCGGTGCTAATGTAGGTAACGTTGCAGGTGCTAAGTTCACTGTAGTTAATGGTTACGTTCGTTCTACTCCTGATAAGGAACGTGTATATGCTAACAAATATTACTTATATCCAATCCCATCAGGTCAGTTAGTTCTCAATTCAAAACTTGAACAAAACCCACTTTGGACCAAGTAATTTAATTAGATTACGATAATATAAAAGAGGCTGCGTCGCAAGATGCAGCCTCTTTTACTATATTTCGAAATGCACTATGTTAGCAGACAGAAATGATGGGTTGACCAAAAAATGTACTCAGCATAGATAGTGTTGCTATTGTAAAGTTGTGTTGACCGCTAAGCCATTTTGTGATTTCACTTGGACGGCGACCGAGTTCTTCTGCAAATTGTTTCTTTGATAACCCCCTTGAGCGCATCAATTCGTCTATGCGGTCTGAAATTTTACATGAGAGGTCAATCTCGGTTTTTACTTTAGTAGGAATGGGACCGAGAATTTCATTTAGTGATTTTGCTGTTCGCTTCATAACTCAAAAATATTATCGGTTTCTATTGTTGTTTCAGTTATTTTGACAGAACCGTTTTCTACGCCTTCTTTCAGCAACTTTTCAAACTTCTGTAAGGTTATTACGTATGCCTTGAGCTTGGTATCATCTTGATAGCGACGTGTAGCTTTTACATCGCCATTTCCAAGAATAAGTATTTTGTCAGACAAACGCAGGCAATACAGGCGTAGTTTGGAGGTGATAACCGGAAGAGCAACGACCGAATCGTTCATCTTGCCTTCATGTCTGAAATGAAAAATCGTTCTAATGCTCCGGTGCGTGCTATGCGAGATACAAGTGCGGCTATTCGTGAGTAGTCGTCGTTATAGTCGGCATCATTAATAAATTTTGCAACAAACTTCTCAAACTCAGTTTCCGATTCGCTCAGAAACTGAAGGGAGTAGATTGTACAGTTGTCTCCTTCTTCAATAAGGTATAGTTCAACCTCGCTCATCGTTTTTATTTTCTTTGTTTTATAATGCAAAATTATAATAAAAATTTCACTTTTAAGTAAAATGGAGCATATTTTACTCACTGTATAGTAAATTTCTATATGAAAGCTCCGTGTGGAGTAAATCACAAATTATCAACAAAAGTGTGAATAAAGCAAAATAATTGCTAACTTTGCAGTCTGACAGATTAGACCCTAACAACTTACCATGTGAATTATGGAAAATGATGTTATAAAAATATATACGGAGCGTTTTCGTCAAAATTTTGATTTGACGGCTCTATCTCTCTACGGCACTGATGAAGTTTTGACGTACGGCGAATTTGCCGCTAATATTGCCAAATTACATATTTTATTTAATAAATTAGGTATCACTAAAGGTGATAAGATTGCTCTTCTGGGCAAGAATACGCCAAAGTGGATTACCGTCTTTATCGGCACGCTTACTTACGGAGCTGTGATTGTTCCTATTCTCCATGATTTTAATCCTAATGATGCCACTCATATCGTCAATCATTCCGATGCTCGTCTGCTTTTCGTAAGCGATTCTATTTGGGATACTATTGAATTTTCGGATTTGACTCAAGTTGAAGCTGTGTTCTCTCTTGATGATAAACGAATTATTTGCGCTAAGGAAGATAAACAGGAAATTATTGATATATATTCTCACCTTGAGGCGGATTTCACCGCCAAGTATCCTGCAGGCTTTACTAAAAATGATATCGCTTACGAACATCAGGATAAAAATAGTGTGGCTCTTATCAATTATACGTCAGGCACTACAGGCTTCTCCAAGGGCGTAATGCTCACATACGACAACCTTGCAGGTAATATAGTATTCGGTATTAATGAAAAACTATATTATCCGGGAGCACATTGCTTGTCATTCTTGCCGCTTGCGCATGCTTACGGCTGTGCCTTTGATATGCTTGTGCCGCTTGCCGAGGGTTCACACATTACGATTTTCGGTAAAACTCCGGCACCGAAATTGCTTCTTAAAGCACTTGCAGAGGTTAAGCCGAACCTTGTGATATGCGTTCCGCTTATCCTTGAAAAAATTTATCGCAAGCAGATTGTGCCGATGATTACTAAAAAGCCGATGAGATGGGTGCTTGCTATTCCATTCCTTGACAGTGTCATTTACAGTAAGATAAGAAATAAACTCATTGATGCGTTCGGCGGTAATTTCGAAGAAGTGATTGTTGGCGGTGCGCCTATAAATGCAGAGGTGGAGGATTTCTTGCATAAAATTAGATTCCCGTTCACAGTAGGCTACGGTATGACCGAGTGCGCTCCACTTATCAGTTATACACACTATAAAGAATTTATTCCTACTTCTTGTGGCAGAACTTTGCCTAATATGGAGTCAAAAATTGATAGTCCCGATCCTGAAAATATCCCCGGTGAAATATGTGTCAGAGGTCAAAATGCTATGGTAGGTTATTATAAAAATGAAAAGGCTACAAAGTCCGTTATAGATTCTGAGGGTTGGCTTCATACTGGTGATATGGGTGTCAGAACTGCTGACGGAACACTGTTTATCAAAGGTCGCTCCAAGACGATGATTCTCAGCGCAAGCGGGCAGAATATTTATCCCGAAGAGATTGAATCCAAGTTAAATAATATGCCTTTCGTGTCTGAAAGCCTTGTTATACAGAAAGGTTCCGGACTTGTTGCACTCGTTTATCCTGACTCCGAGGAAGTAGATCGCGCAGGACTTACTGATGATGAATTCCTTACGAAAATGGAGGAAAACAGGGTGGAACTGAATAAGATTGTTGCACCTTACGAGAAAGTTTCTGCGGTCAAAATTATGGAAGAAGAGTTCGAAAAAACTCCTAAGAAGTCAATTAAGCGATTCTTGTATTACAATGCTTGATATCGTTATTGCCACTGATAAATACAAAGGTACTCTTACGGCTGTTGAAGCCTGTAAAACTATACACTGCGCATTGGAAAATCGTTTTCCCGATGCGCATTTTCGTATCTGCCCTATGGCTGACGGAGGTGAGGGAACGGCGTCGCTGATAGCAGAAATCCTGAACTACAAAAAGGCGAAAATTTCGTGTAATAATTCACTTTTTGAAGAAATTGATGCGGAGTATTTTGTTGCGAGTGACGGGAGTAAAGCTATTATTGACAGCAGTCAGGTTATAGGCTTGCTGAAATTGAAATCTTCACCTGATCCGTGGCATGCTTCATCTTATCCGCTTGGTATGGTGATAAGAAGTATTCTGAATGAAGTACAAAGTGTTACTGTATGTATCGGCGGTACTTCCACTGTTGATTGCGGGCTCGGTATGCTTCAAGCATTAGGCTGTGTGTTCAGGCGTAAAGGGAAAATTATTTCAGAACCTCTTACGCCGGATATGGTATTTTGTGTTGACAGTATTGATAGCACTTTGGAAAATATAGTCGGCAGAATTGACTGTGTGAGTGATGTTGACGTGCCTCTGCTGAGTGATAATAGGAAGTCTATGTTGATGTTTGCGCCACAAAAGGGAGTGAAGCAGTGTGATATGCAGAGATTAAGAATGATGGTAGAGCATATAGTGAACGTTCCGTGGACCGAAAAACCTGATTTTAATTGCCGCTATGCCGGTGCAGGCGGTGGGCTCGGTTTTGCCGTGAACGGAGTGCTGAAAGGAAAATCTATTTCCGGCGCGGAATATATGTGCGACGCATATAGTATTTTTAATCCGGTCCCTGACATTATTATTACAGGCGAAGGCCGTTTTGACGAACAGTCGTTGACGGGTAAAGTTGCCGGTTATATCTTATCTGTATCAAGGTGTGTCGGCGTTAAATCATTCGTTATAGCCGGATGTGTCAGTGATGAAATTTCTGATAAAGACGTCTTGAATTCTTCCGTGTTCTTTCAGGATAGCCCTTTAAACAAAGACACCGCCGCAAGACGACTTGCAGCGGTGTGTGAAAGACTATTAGTATAATTCTAATTTTTCTTTTGAAGTCTTGACAGGAACAATGCGTATATGAGCATATATGCTGTAAGTGCTACTGTCAGCCAGAAACTACCGAGGATTGAATTCTTGGCGATTATGCCCTGGAGGGTAGGGAATATACCACCGCCGCAAACCATTACCATAAACAGTCCTGATGCAACTGCGGTGTATT
Source organism: Bacteroidales bacterium (assembly GCA_022768005.1). GTDB lineage: Bacteria > Bacteroidota > Bacteroidia > Bacteroidales > Muribaculaceae > CAJUPY01. The sequence continues at coordinate 16,934 of JALEMF010000022.1, forward strand.
TACCCAAGCCTGTAACGGCAAGATTGAATATCGCGCCCCACATCACTGATGTGCAAAGTCCGCAGAGGATAAAGAATACTGCGTTCATCGGGATTTGTACGGAACTGAATGAAAGTGTGCTTGAATCAAATCCGAAGAATGATACGATTTCTTCATTTGCGCAAATACCTGCCGACATAAGTGCGATTGCTATTGCTGATGTTACGGCAAGCATTGTGCGGCTGGATACTTTTGAACCCATCATTCCGCCTACGAATCGGCCTACGAGCATCAATAGCCAGTATATGCCTACTACCGTGCCTGCGATTGCTGCCGGTGCAAAGGTGTTACTGTTCTTTACCAATTCGCTCTTGTCAAGGTATTGGAAACACCAGTTTGCGATACCTACTTCTACACCTACGTAGCAGAAAATTGCTAAAATACCGAATGTGAAGTTAGGAAAAGAAAATGCACCTGTGATGCTTACTTTTTCTCCTTCTTTGCCAAGGTTAGGGTTCTCAGGAAGTTTTGAAAGGAATATTACGATGAATGCTACTGCAAAAATTCCCATTGCGAGGAAAAATACCGGATTTGCTGATGATATGCTGTTTGCAGAGCCACCGATGAGTCCGCCCACGATTACCGGAGCAAGTGTTGCACCGAGTGAATTGCATGAACCGCCGAATTGTACGAGTTGGTTTCCTTTATTCGGGGTTGAACCGAGGCTGTTAAGCATTGGGTTCACTACTGTATTCAACATACACATTGAGAAACCTGCGATAAATGCACCGAGTAGGTATATTGACACTGCAAGAGTGTTGTCATCGCAGATATAGCCTGAAAAATATGTTACCGCTACTCCGATAAAGCCGACTGTCACTGCTGCGAGAGCTGTGAAACGGTAACCTTTGCGCTCAAGTATGATTCCGGCAGGAAGTCCCATAAATGCGTATGCTATAAAGTTTGCAAAAGTGCCGAGTTGAGACATTACGGGATTTCCGTCGCTCATAGTCTCAATGACTTTGCCTAATGGGTTTTGATAACCTGTTACGAATGCAATCATGAAGAATAGTGCAAACATAATTGCAATAGGCAGCGCGTAACTTTTTTTTGCTGCTTGTTCTTGTTCCATATTAGGTGAAATTTTAAGGGGGTTATTTTGGTTAATTTATTTCCATTCAGTAGGGTTAGTATTCTCTTTGTCCGAAGATGTCAGTGCCTATTCGCACTAAGTTACTTCCACATTCTATTGCTATTTTATGGTCGTCGCTCATACCCATGGATACGATGTCGAATCCTCTCAAGTCAGGGCATAAAGCGAGAATTTTGTCAAATGTCTTTTTGATTGTCGTGAAATCACATCTGATACGGTCCGTGTCATCAGTGTTTGATGCCATACCCATAACACCGCAAATATGCGTTGCCTTCAAGTTTTCAAATTGTCGTGCTGTGAAGTAGTTCAGAAGTTCCTCTACGGAGAAGCCGAACTTTGTTTCTTCTTGCGCAACGTGAAGCTGCATTAACACTTTCGTGACTACTCCTTTTTTTGCAGACTCTTCGTCGATGACGTCAAGCAAGTGGATTGTGTCAACGCTCTCTATTAGTTCTACATTTCCGATGATTTGCTTTACCTTATTCGTCTGCAAATGCCCTATAAAGTGCCAGCGAGTATCAGCGGGGAGATTAGGTCTTTTTGCAACAAGTTCCTGCACTCTGCTCTCTCCGAAAATACGCTGCCCGGCTTCGTAAGCCTCAATGAGTTTTTCCACCGGGTGAAATTTTGACACTGCCACAAGTTGAACACCTTTAGGGTCAAGTTCTTGATGTAATTCTTTTATGTGGTCAGCGATAGTCATAATTGTGCGATTTAAATTATCCTAATTTGGCGTCGTAAACGTCCATAATCATAGTTTCGCTTATTGCCTGGATTTCGTAGTCCGCAAGAGTGGATTTCATACCTTCAAGGAAGTTGTCGTATGCTCCTTTGAAGTCTGCACCTGCAACGAGCATAGTACTAACGGATTTTTTCTCTACTGCCGTCTTTTCGTCAATAGTGATAAATGCCACTTTTGCAAGATACCATTTATCTGCTGTGTCATCACGGAAAATTTCAGCAATTTTTGTGCGCTTTACGGCAGAAACTGAAAATTCTCCGGAGATGAAAGGTTTCATTTCCTCTGTAATTCTTGCTTCAGCTTCAGTAAATGACAGAGCATCTACCAGGTATGCTTCAGTAACTTTTTTTACTGAACCGTTTTCTTGCACTTTATCGAATTTTATTTTACATTCAAACCAGTTTGCCATAATTCTTATATTTTTAAAAAGTTTATTTTATGTGTATTCTTTTACAAAATTAGTGATTTTTTAGGAGAAAGGCTTTAAAATGCCCTTGAAATGTTTAATGTGATTTCTACAATAAATGTTAAAGTTTTATTGTATATAACAAAAGAGGAAAGCGTTGAAACTTTCCTCTTTAAAATCGTAATCTTCAAGTAGAACTGCTATGCGGCAATTACTTTCTGATACCTAACTCTTTTTGAGCGATTATCGCACGGTAGCGGTTGATATCTTTCTTGATAAGGTAATCAAGGAGACGACGACGTTTACCTACGAGTTGCTTAAGAGCGCGAGCAGTTGTATAATCTTTGTGATTTGACTTAAGGTGTTCAGTCAAATGAGCAATACGAACCGAGAACAATGCAATCTGTGCTTCAGGTGAGCCAGTGTCAGTCTTACCCTTACCGTATTTCTCAAAGATTTCTACTTTTTCTTCAGAATTCAAGTGCATTCTTTTGGAGTTTTAGTAGTGTTAATAAAATAAAATTATTTAAAGCGGCACAAAGGTACGATTAATTTTTGAAATATCAAGCGTAAATTGCGCCTTTTTGTATTATTCAAGGTTGTTTTGTTTATCTTTAGCAGGATTGCGATAGAAAATCTTGCCTTCGATATACTCTTGTGTAGCGATAAGAGTGGGTTTTGGAAGTCTTTCGTAGTAACGAGAGATTTCAATTTGTTCACGGTTTTCGGTAACTTCTTCGAGGTTATCGGTAGAAGTTGTGAACTCTTGAAGTTTGCGTTCCAAGTCATGCTTCATCTCGAGTGCTATTTGGTTAGCGCGTTTAGCGATGATGCATACAGTCTCATAGACGTTGCCTGTATCAGCCGAGAGTGCTATCATATCACGGGTGACAGTGTTAAGTGGGGCGTTTGTCTTTTTATAGTCCATGTTCTTAAAAATATATTAGTCTTTTACGTATTTTTGTGCTATTTTGAGGATATTGTCTGCCTCTTGTCTGTTAGGGCCGTCAGGGTAGTTGTTGATGAAACTGTAGTATTCGTCAATCACCTCACGGAAACGGTCGGCCTTTTTTTCTTCAACGCTTAGAGATGCAATCTGGTAGCGTGATTTGAGAATTAGCATTTCAAGTTCCTCTTTGTATTTAGAGTATGGGTATTCCTTTATAGCGTTTTGTGCTGTGATAATAGCCGCTTCATAGTTATTACCCATATATGTGCCGAGGTTGTAGTAGAGTTGCGCATTTTGAAGTTGCTTCAATGTCAGTTTGTCCTGCAATTCAAATATTGCGCTTTGTGCTATTGACACTTTGTCGCTTTTTGGGAAAAGGTCAAGGAATGCTTGAAGTTCTTCTATTGCTTTGACAGTGTAAGTTTGGTCAAGTTGCGGATCCGGTGAGTCAAGGTAGTAACCGTAACCGGCAAAGAAACGAGCCATTTCCGTGTATTTGCCTTTAGGGTAGCGATTGTAGTAAGTCTGGAAATATGCGGTAGCGTCATAGTATTCCTTGTTTTCGTAGTAACTCATAGCTAGAAGATAAAGAGATTCTTCCGCTTTGTCGGTCCCCTTGAAAACTGTTACGACGTCTTTGAGCAATGTAGTGGCTTGTGCGTATTTTTTTTCTTCAAATGCTTTCTTTGCGAATTCGAATTTATACGTATAGTCATTGCTTTTCAACACTTTTTGGTATTCACCGCAAGAGCTGAAGGTAATTATTGCCGAAAATAGCAGTATGATGGATATAAACTTTCGCATACCGATACACAATTTGTTACGAACTGCAAAATTAGTCATTTTTTTGCAGTTTCGGGGCTATTTGTCGGAATTTTTTTGTTAAACTTGCTTAATCTGCTTATTTTCAAGCATTAATATATTAATTGGTACTCCATAGGATATACGTCGCCGTAATCCATATCCCATAGGAACAGGCGGTTACCTCTCACTTCGTACTCATAGTTCCATACGTCGCCGTTTCTGAAGCGTAACTGTAAATCATCGTAGTTGACGTACCAGAAAAATGGTGTTTGATTTGTAGGGTAGCCGTAGTGTCCCCATCCATTGTATTCGAGATAGTATCCTGTACCGTCGGAGTAAAATTCGAATTCGTGATAGATGTTTGACTCTGATGTTACTCCCCATGTACCTACGAGCGGTGAGTAGTATGGTTCATCATCATCGCAAGATACAAGTACGGGCAATAGTATCAGTACTACCGCTAACGGCAAAAATATTCTCTTGATTTTTTCCATTGTGAGTATAGTGTTATATCCGATTAATACAAGTGGTCTTCTTTGTCCATTTCTTCAGGCGTAATGTGCTCGGAATCAAATTTGTACCATACGTAACCAATGTATGCGAGCACTACCGGGACGAATAGTGATGCGTAAGACATTACGGTGAGGGTGTATTGTGAAGAAGAGCTGTTTGTTATTGTCAGTGAACTGTTTACGTCAAGGAGTGACGGATAATATGCTGTGTTGTTCAGTCCTAAAATGCAGAACAATGCAAAAATTGTCAGCACAGTACCAATCCCGCAGTACCATATCCCGCGGCGGTTATGTTCCGGAGTTAATATGGTGTAGATGATGGAGAAAACTACGGTTGTTACGCCTGCCAGGAATATCAGTCCTATCCACCACATATCTATCATATTGTAGAAATATTTGTATTTCACTGCTATGATTGAGCCGTCAGGCTGTTCTTCGTAGCCTGTTGCCGCAAAGATGAATGACATCATTATCAGGAATAACACTACGAATATTCCGCCGTTTATCATCATTGAACGACGACTTCTTGACATTATCACTTGATCTCCGTCAAGGTTGTTCATAAAGTAAAATGCCGCTTGCGTTCTGGCGAGATAGAGAACCGTGAAACCTACGAGGAGATTTTTGAGTGAATATATGGCTTCGATTCCATGGGTGTTGCTCCAAGTGGAAATCATTGGAGACTCTGCATTTGCAATATTGCCTTTTGCTATGGTAAATTCGGCTCCAAAAAACATTGTTCCTACTGCCACTCCGAGTAATATGCAGCCTGCACAGCCGTTTATGAACAGGAGTATGTCGTAGAAACGTCTGCCGAACAGGTTGCCCGGTTTGCGACGGAACTCATAACTGAATGCTTGGACTACGAAACTTAGTAATATAAGTGACCATAGCCAGTATGCTCCTCCGAATGTTGTGGAATAGAATAGTGGAAAGGCTGCAAAAAACGCACCTCCGAAAAGGACGAGTGTAGTAAATGTGATTTCCCATTTCCTACCGAGGGAATTTATCATCATTTGGCGCATTGTGACTCCGTTTGCTCTGTAAAGCAGTGTTTGACCTCCTTGTACGAACAGTAAGAATACGAGTAATGCGCCGATAATTGATATCAGTATCCACCAATACGTCTGTAAGTCATGTAATTCCATATCTGTATATCTTAACGGTTTGTTATATCTTCTTTTGATGCTTTAAATATTTCTCGGAGCATTATGCTGACTTCGGCTATGAACAGTCCGCTGAACAGGACTACGAAAATCCAAAATGTGGTTTCAACTGAGGCTGCTGATACTGAGGATACGGCTGCCCTTACAGGTAAAAGGTCCTGTACTGCCCACGGTTGACGTCCTACTTCAGCCACTACCCAGCCGGCTTCGCTTACTATCCACACTACCGGTATTGTGAGTATTCCTGACAGTAGTACAAACTTGTTCTTAAATAGTCCTTTGAACTTGAATACGCCGGCGAGTGAAATTATGAAGAACAGAAGAAGGTAACCTCCGCCTATCACCATTATGCGGAAGGAGTAGAATGTCAATGGTACGTTCGGCACTGCCTGTGCAGGATTGTCAAAATAGCCGTAGCCGAAGTTCTTGAAGTTTGCTTCCAAGTCCGCAGCGGCTTGCTCTGTGGCGTCAAAGTCTTTTGCTTCAACCGCCGCATTATATCGGCGTAGTGCTTCATGGGCTTTTTTGCCGGATTCAATTCGCTCTGCGTACGATAGATTTTTAATTGTATCCCCGTTTTCAGTAAGTTCTATTCCATCGATAATGTCATTTATGCCGGGAACAAATGCTTTGCTGTCGTGCTTGGCGAGGATTGAGAGTCCGTTAGGAATATCAATAGAATATATCATAGCCGTCTCATCGTTTTCAATGGTCTTGTTTGGATTCAGTATCCCGAAGCCTACCAGACTTTGTCCGCCTGCTTCACCTCTGTACAAGCCTTCCATAGCGGCAAGTTTCATAGGTTGCACTTTTGAAACCTGTACTGCAGAGCCGTCGCCTGTCCACATTGTGAGGATAATGCCTATAAGTCCGATAATACTTGCTATTTTGATAGAAGTGCTTGTAGCTTTTTCATTTGATTTGCGCAGCAGCAGGAAGCAACTTACTCCAATTACGAATACGCTGCCGAGTACCCAGCCGCTTAACACTGTGTGTAAGAATTTGTTAGTAGCAGTCGGGGATAATGCCACCTCACTGAAATTTGACATCACATTTCGTGCTTGTTCCGGATCAAATTCCATTCCTACAGGATTTTGCATCCATGCATTTGCTATAAGTATCCAAAGGGCTGATATGCACACGCCTATCGCTGTCAGCCACGTTGCTGCAAGGTGAAATTTAGGTCCTACCTTATTCCACCCGAACATCATCACTGCAAAGAATGTTGATTCAAGGAAAAAGGCAAAGATGCCTTCAATGGCTAACGGGGCACCGAAAATATCACCTACGAACCAACTGTAGTTCGACCAGTTTGTACCGAATTCGAATTCAAGAATAATACCTGTTGCTACACCACAAGCAAAGTTTATTGCGAAAAGAGTCATCCAAAATTGAGTGATTTTTTTCATACTGTCTTCGCGTGTTTTGTAGTAAACACTTTCCATTACGCTTACTATCAGTGATAACCCGATTGTAAGCGGCACGAAAATCCAATGCATCATTGCGGTGAGTGCAAACTGGGCTCTTGACCAGTCAACTAAACTTAATAAGTCGTTCATATAGCGTGTGTTGTTAAATGATTATTTATTAGCGTCGTTTTATAATTTCTGTTTTTATCCGTAATTTCCTTACGTACTTTTGCGGCTTTTTCTACGTCGTCTTTGCACGTTGAATTAAGAAAATCCGGAAAGAAAAACACTTTTAGTATCGCAAAGATAATAATTAATTTTACAATAATCAATATCCACAATTTTTTGCCTACTGTCATTGACTTAAAACCGTCAATATACAGGTCTGCGATTTTACTAAACAGTGTTTTCATACTCTGCTTTAAGATTTATTTTTACGCATTATCACTGTTGCCACTCTTCCGGAATTTACGCCTGATTTTCTTGCTGAAAATAATTCAGTGTAATTGCAGCGGGTGCATTTACCGGATATAGTTATGTTTTCTTCTTTTATCCCGGTGTATAGAAGTTGTATTTTTGCTGATTGTACGAGATCAACGTGTTTTTTGCCGGTTATTTCGTTCGTGGTGATAACGCAGTTACCGAATTTTGTACGAAATTTTTCTGCAATCTCGTCACTTGTCTCAAAACATTCACTGCATATAGCCGGACCTATAACGGCTTTGAAGTGTTTTGCTCCAAGTTCCTTTGCTTTTGTAACTGTCTTTGGAATTATTTCGGAAACTATTCCTCGCCAACCGGCATGGATAGCGGAGATTAGTCCTGTGGTTGTGTCTGCGAGCAGTACGGGAACGCAGTCTGCGGTATTTATGACGAGGGCAATGTCGGTGAGGCGTGTGATTAGCGAATCCACTCCGGTGATATTTCCTTGCGGAACGTTATCAATGACTGCGACTGTATCAGAGTGAGTTTGTCGCGGTATAATCAGGTTTTGCGGAGGTATGCCTAAATAATCACAAAGCGATTGGCGGCAAAGTGATACTTTTTTGCCGTCATCGCCTGTATAATCACATATTGAAAAACCGTCGTAAGGCGATTCGGCATCAATGCCTTCCCCTCTAAGTGTGGAAAAGGCTATGATGTCTTCACCCATATTATAATTGAAGACCTTAATTATGTTATTCTTTCGGTTCATCATCATAAAGGGCTTCGTCGTCCCAATCGTATTCCTCGTAGTTGTCGTCGTCATCGTATTCCAAGTCATCTTCATTGACAGGGGTTTGCTCAAAGATGAATTCATCTTCTTCGCGTACACGGTGATGACCGTCAAGAGGACGGTGGGTGATAGGATTTACCACGATTTTGTTGCTTTCAGCGGTTATTGCGCTCCATAGCAAGTCCTTAAGTTCCGTAATACCTTGACCGGTAACTGCTGAGATGAATACGGTAGGTACTCCTTCCGGAAGAGTCTCCTTGATAGCCTCGGTAAGTTCCTCATCAAGCATATCGCTCTTTGAGATAGCGAGAATACGAGGCTTATCCATAAGCTGCGGATTGAAGTGCGCAAGTTCGTTGAGGAGAATTTCGTAGTCTGCTGCTATATCGTTAGAGTCTGCCGGAACCATAAAGAGAAGTACCGCATTTCGCTCTATGTGACGCAAAAATCTGAGTCCGAGACCTTTACCATCGCTTGCTCCTTCGATAATTCCAGGAATATCTGCCATTACAAATGAGCGGCTGTCACGATAACTTACTATTCCTAACTGCGGTTCCATTGTAGTAAAAGGATAGTCCGCAATCTTAGGACGTGCTGCCGATACTGATGAAAGTAATGTTGACTTTCCTGCGTTAGGAAATCCAACAAGTCCTACGTCGGCGAGAAGTTTAAGTTCAAGGATGATGCTCTTTTCAATAGCCGGTTCACCGGGCTGAGCGTAGCGAGGTGTACGGTTCGTGGCGGATTTGAAATGCCAGTTTCCAAGACCACCGCGACCGCCGCGGAGAAGTTTTATTTCTTCATCGTGCTCGGTCACTTCACAGAGGTATTCGCCTGTCTCCGAATCAAATACTACTGTTCCGCACGGCACTTCTATTGTAACATCATCACCGTCTTTGCCGAAACTTCTGCCACCGCTGCCGCTTTCACCGTTTCCGGCAAAAATGTGGCGACGGAATTTCAGTGGTAGCAATGTCCACATATTTTTGTTTCCTTTGAGGATTATATGACCGCCGCGACCTCCGTCGCCTCCGTCAGGTCCGCCTTTAGGAATATATTTAGCACGATAAAAATGCTTTGAGCCTGCTCCGCCTTTTCCCGAGCGGCACAGTATCTTTACGTAGTCTATAAAGTTTGAGTCTGCCATAATCTGAATTACTTTTTATAAATGTTGTAAAATATCACACGCTCAGATTTTTTAAGTGTCTCATCAGTTCTTGAGCATGTGCAAAGTCTGCCGGAGCGCCAATGTCAATCCAAGTACCGTTAATAGGGTAATATACCACTTTGTAATTGTCGCGGATAGCATTTTCAATCAGTGTAGTGGCATCTGTAGGAGAGTCGGTTGGCAACTGGCTCAACAAGTGGTTTGAAATAATGTAAATGCCCGCGTTGGCATAATAGGAGTACGTAGGCTTTTCTTCAAGTCCCGTCACGGCATTTCCGTCTGTCGTGAGAATTGCAAAAGGCACGGATACGGTGTAGGGAATAGCGGCAATGGTAATATCCGCCTGCTCGGAGATGTGCTTGATGTACATGTCTTCAAATGAAATTGAAGTGAGAAGGTCCGAGTTCATGATAAGGGTATTACCGCCTTTTTTATGTTTTATCAGTGATGCTGCACCGATAGTGCCCATCGGAGCATCTTCAGTGATGCAGCGTACTTGAACTCCGGCTACGGGAGTTTCAAAGTGTTTATATAGTTTTTCAGCCAGATAACGTGTGGCTACCGTGATATTTTCAATTCCTACAGCTGCTAATGCCTCTACGTTGTAGTCAATAATCGCTTTGCCGCAGATTTCAAGCAGCGGTTTCGGTGTGGTCAAAGTCATAGGGCGGAGGCGTTCTCCTTTTCCGCCTGCCATTAAGATGGCATCAAGGGGAAGGATTGAACGTGTATGCCTCAAGTCGTGTACGCTTTTTATTGTTCCGTCACAGTTCAAGTGAGGCAGAAGTGTAATGCCTTTACGGCGGTATTCACGGACTTGTGCCACGTCAATGTCATCGCCTTGAAGCGCATTGAAATTACGGTTCATAGCGGCAGTTACACAGTCTGCAGTGCCTGTACCGTTTAGAATAGCGCGTCTTATGTCACCGTCTGTAAGGGTGCCCTGCAACTTATTTTCATCATTCACCACAAGGAGTGTCATCACACCTCCTGATAGAGAATTGATTTTTGACAGTGCGTCAAATATTGTTGCCTTATGGCTTATTATGTGTTTATCTTCAATCATTGTCGGCATTATTTTGCTTGTAAATCATTTCGGCTATAATCCAGTCAGTAAGAGTATCAAGGTCAACGGAACGGTCTCGCGGCATTTCGTACGGTATGCGTTTAGTGAACTTGCCCATTGGCTTATCTCTTAGCGATTTTGGATTTATGACATATACCGCACCATTGTATTCCCATGCCTTGGGTGCATCTTGACGACGTGTGTAGAGTCCCGTGCCTTTGGATATATGCAGAAATCCAGTCTCGGGGTCTGTCTCAAAGCAGTTGTAGTAAGGATTTGATTGTGCATCAACCACGCTTACCACCATATCAAGGTCGCAGTTGTAAATATCAATACACCCTTTGACATCTTCCACTGTCCTCAGCGGAGACGTAGGCTGCAAGAGGACTATCATATCGTAGTCAATGCCGTTTTTATCAGCCCAGTCCATAGCATCTATCATCACTTCTCTGCTGCCGGCTGTATCGGTAGCCAAGTCTGCGGGGCGCATATAGTTAACTGCAAGACCTGCCTGCCTTGCCACGTCTGCAATCTCGTTATCATCAGTGGAAACAATGATATGCTTGTCATCGGAGAGTTTTCTTGCTACGTCAATGGAATAGTGTATAAGCGGAGTACCCGCAAAGTTTTTAATATTTTTGCGAGGTATGCCCTTGCTGCCGCCGCGAGCAGGAATTATGTAAAGTGGAGTCTTGCTCATTGGATTAATGTATGTGGAATGTCGTAAAACTTTTTTGTCTTTATATCATTAATTGAAACGGATAAGATGCTGTTTACAATCGTGTGAAGTGTATTTGGCTTGTAATACGGATTTTCTGCATTGCGAGCCGTATCTTGTCCTTCTTCAGAAAGTGCAAAGCGAATGGCTGAAATGATTTCCTGAGCACTGTTTCCGCAGTTTATCACGGATTTTGATGCCAATCGTCCTTTTTGTCTTATGCCGATGTTTACCGTGGGTATATGCATTGACGGCACTTCCACTATGCCGCTTGATGAATTTCCCGCCACTGCGCCTGCGAACTGAAGTGCGGACAGATAGCGAAGTCTTCCTAATGACGGTATTACAGTCACTTTATCCTTATTTCTCTTTTGATAATCATCTATGAGTGAAATGATTTCAGCACCGCGAGCATCATTGTTTGGGTAAGTGATTATTACATTACCGTCATGGGCATCAAGCGCCTTAAACAGTTCACCCATCACTGTTGATGAAGGGGTAGGGTCAATAGTAGTCGGGTGCATTGTAACCAGCAGTGTCCTTTTGTTAATTTTGCAACCGATGCTTTTCTCCAATTCCTCTTTGCTCATCAGTGGTAACTGCATTATGTTGTAAACGCCGATAGCGCCGGTATTTATAACTCTGTCAGGCTGTTCACCCATAGCGATAACACGTTGGCGGTATTCTTCAGTGGAAGTGAGGTGGAGAGCGGACAGTTTTGTGATGGCATGGCGAATACAGTCGTCAATAGCACCTTCCGATATTTCACCTCCGGCTATGTGAATGATAGGTATTCGCATTACGGTAGCCGCCGAAGCGGTAGCAAGCATCTCGTACCTGTCACCGAGGATAATTATGCAGTCCGGCTTTATTGACTCAAAAGCATCAACCATGCCGGAAAGACATTTCGCCATACTTCGTGCAGTATCCGCTTCGGAATTACTTGCAATATTCATTTTGACTTTAGCAGCAGGGATAAAACCGTCAGAGATTATTTCGTCAATAGTGTTGCCGAACCTCGGGTCAAGGTGCATATTAGTGGCAATGACCGCTACTTCAACATCTTTCTGAGCCTTAAGAAGTTGAGCAATCGGTGAAAGCAATCCCCAATCCGCACGTGTACCTGTAGCAATAGCAATTTTCATCGGTGTATTAATTTTTCTACAAATGTACGAAAAAATTCGGGATTATCATTTTGTAGTGCTATAGAATGTCCATCATTTCATTCCACAAAGATATTCCTTTTGCAGTCAGTAGATATTTTTGTTTAGGGTGACGATGTGAATCATGGTATAGTAAACAGATATAGCCTTCGCTTATGGCGGGTTTAAGATAGCGATTTATGAAATTGTCTCTGCTTTTTAGTCCGATAAAATCCATTATAGACTTTGCTGATAACTGCTTATTCCCGATAATTTCAACAATCCCCCCCCCCTATAGACGTACTTATTCGTCAATGTTGATTATTATTTTCTCACAATCTCCTCACTTGCTTATTTTCGCAAGCGATAACTTTGGCGGGAAATTGTTCTACGAGTTGCAAGTTGTGCGTAGCCATAATCACGGCTGTACCTTCAGATGCAATTTTGTGTAACCGTGCCACGATTTGTTCTCCTGTTTCCGGGTCAAGATTACCCGTTGGCTCGTCGGCTAAAATCAGTACAGGCTTATTAAGTAATGCACGTGCTATCACTATTCGTTGCTGTTCTCCTCCTGAAAGTTCGTGTGGCATCTTGTATGACTTGTTCAGCATACCTACCTGTGTGAGTACTTCTTCGATGCGTGTGTCAATCTCTTCTTGATTTTTCCAACCTGTGGCTTCAAGGACGAAACGGAGGTTGCTGTACACGTTTCGGTCAGTGAGCAGTTGGAAGTCCTGAAACACTATTCCTATTTTTCTGCGGAGGAATGGGATATCTTTCTTGTTGATATCCACGAGGTTGTAGTCAAGAACATTTGCAGTCCCCGTGTAAATCGGAATTTCAGCGTACATGGATTTCATAAGACTGCTTTTGCCGCTGCCTACTTTGCCGATAAGGTAAATGAATTCACCTGCTTCCACGGACATAGTCACGTGCTTTAGAACTACCAATTCTTTTCGGAGGATTTCAACGTCGTTATATGAAATTATGCTCATCAGTTCCGGTTTTATTTATTTGTTTTCTGCAAATGTAACTATTTTCCGTGAGTTTTGTGTAATTTTGCATTGTAAATGATAATTATTTGACAGATGAATTTTTCTCTTTGGATAGCAAAACGAATACAACTTACGCCTAACGGAAAAAAACAGCGTTCGCCGGGCGTAACTATTGCTATTGCCGGGATTTCAGTTTCGATAGTAGTGATGTTGTTGACACTTGCCGTCGTGTCAGGATTTCAGAATCAAATACGAAATAAGGTAATCGGTTTTGATTCTCAAATCACTGTGTCAAAGTACGTTCAGGACTCTTTGGATTCGCCGCTTTTCGCATATTCCGATTCTCTGAGTGAGGTGATAAATGGAGCCTTGCCTGAAGGTGCAATAGTTTCCGAGCAGTTATCTTCCATGTGTCTGCTTAAGACGACAGATGACTATGTGGGGCTGGAACTTGTGGCTGATAAGCAAATAGTTGATGATTATATTTCGCATTACATAGTAGAGTCAAGCGATACTGTTCTCTGCGACGAAAAGGCAGTGCTTATTTCCTCAATTACTGCTAAGCGACTTAATCTTGGGATAGGTGATAAGGTGTTTGCACATTTTTTTGTGAAAGGAAGTGTGAAAACTCGTCGTTTCACTGTAGGTGCTATTTATGATACGTCTTTTGGAGAACGAGATAAGAGAATTGCATTTTGTTCATCTGAAATATTGCGTTCTGTGCTTGATGCTGAAGAAAATCAAGTTATGAATCTTGAAATTACCGGTTGCAATTTCAGTGATATATCGGAAGTTTCGGGCAATTTGCAGGAGTCGCTTGTTCAAAACTTTTATGCCGGAAATTTAGATGAAATTTATCAAGTGAATAATGTACTTGCTACGGGTGCCGCATATTTCGGCTGGCTTGACCTCCTTGACACTAATGTGGTGGTGATAATAATATTGATGTCGCTTGTTGCAGCTTTTACGTTGATTTCATCACTGTTTATCCTGATTTTGGAACGAGTGAGAATGATAGGAGTATTGAAATCATTGGGTGCGGAAAATGGTGCGATAAGCAAGATCTTTATATTCTTAGCTATGAAAATTGTAGGTCTCGGACTTCTGATTGGTAATGCCACAGGACTTGTGTTGATTTGGCTGCAAAGTGAATTCCATCTGTTGCCGCTGAATCCAGAAGCGTATTATCTGAGCTACGTTCCTGTAGAGTTCCACTTAAGCAGTTGGGCACTGCTGAACGTCGGTGCGATAATAGTAGCGTGGTTTGTGCTGATACTTCCGTCAATGATTGTGAGTAAAATATCTCCTGCATCTACAATCAGGTACGAGTAAATTTCATATAATCAAAAATTTTCATTAACTTTGCAAATTATGGTGGCAGAACGTTTTTGCCATCGATTTAGATTCGTTATAAAGTATGACAGGCTCGGAAATATTCAGATTTGCGTGTATAGCGCTCCTATGGGTGCTTTTGGTGGTGTATATATTGATGAATACTCCGCAAATAACGCTGTGGATAATCCTTATGATAGTTTTTTCCGGTATTATAGTCTTTGTCCCGCTTTATAAGAAATACAAGAGAGAACATGGCGGAGATGACAAATGATAAGTATCCCATTTTGAGCCATATAGACTCACCTGCGGACCTTAGAAAATTGCCTGTGAGCGATTTGCCTGAGGTCTGTGCTGATATAAGACGATTTTTAATTGATTCCCTTTCCGTTAATCCCGGTCACTTTGCTTCCGGCATGGGCGCTGTGGAAATAACGGTGGCTCTGCACTATGTGTTTAACACTCCATACGACAGAATCGTGTGGGACGTGGGACACCAGGCATACGGACATAAGTTACTTACCGGCAGGCGTGATAAGTTTTTTACAAACAGGAAGTTAAACGGATTAAGCGGTTTTCCTAATCCTTCTGAAAGTGAATATGATACTTTTTCGGCGGGACATGCCTCGAATTCCATTTCGGCTGCTTTGGGAATGGCGATTTCTTCCGTGCTGAAAAAAGAAAATCCGAGAAGAAACGTTGTTGCTGTCATCGGTGATGCTTCTATAAGTGGAGGACTTGCCTTTGAGGGAATTAACAATGCTGCAAACGTTAAAAATAATTTGCTCATTGTCCTTAATGATAACGATATGTCCATTGACCACAATGTCGGTTCGATGAATAGTTATCTTGCACATTTGACCACTTCACGCCGATATAATGCTTTTCGCTACAAGTTGTACCACTTGTTGCGCAAAATGCACTTGATTGACGATAGAAGTAAGGGTGTGTGGGTACGTTTCGGTAATGCGCTTAAGACTTTGTTTTCCGGTCAGCAAAATATTTTTGAGGGACTGAATATCAGGTACTTCGGTCCTTTTGACGGACATGATGTAGGCAAACTCGTGTCAGTGCTTAATGATATAAAGGATATGGAAGGCCCGAGGATTTTGCATATCTGCACTAAGAAGGGTAAGGGTTTCGCTCCGGCTGAAGAGGATCCTGTCACATGGCACGCACCCGGTAAATTTGACCCTGTAACAGGTGAACGACAAAAAGATGCGCCGGGGCCGCATCCACCAAAGTTTCAAGATGTGTTCGGCGAAACTATCACTGAACTTGCCCGGAGTAATGACAAAATAATAGGTATTACTGCGGCTATGCCGTCAGGCACGTCTATGTCTGTTATGCAGAAGGAAATGCCGGACAGAGTGTTTGACGTAGGTATTTCGGAAGGTCACGCCGTAACCTTTGCCGGAGGACTGGCTAAAGAAGGCTGGCAACCGTTTTGCGCAATATATTCATCTTTCTTGCAGAGAGGATACGACCATATAATCCATGATGTGGCTATTCAACATCTTCCCGTAACGTTTTGTATTGACCGTGCTGGTCTTGTGGGCGAAGACGGCGTGACGCATCACGGCTGTTTTGACTTGGCATATCTGCGTACAGTACCTGGAATGACGATTGCATCGCCAAGCAATGAGATGATGCTCAGAAACTTGATGTTTACTGCTCAGAAACGCAATGACGGCCCTTTTGCAATCCGTTATCCGCGCGGTTCCGGTCATAATATTGATTGGCGTCAGCCTATGACGGAAATGGAAATCGGCAAAGGTAGAAAATTGTGTGCCGGTAAAGACGTTGCGCTTATCACTATAGGTCCTATTGCATACGATGCACAGCAAGCGATAGCGAAAGTGGCTGAACAAGGAGTTTCTGTTGCACACTATGATATGATATTTCTGAAGCCTGTTGATGAAAAAATCCTTGAAGAGGTGGCAAACTCCGGCTGCCCGATAGTGACAGTAGAAGATGCTTCAATAATAGGCGGACTCGGCTCGGCTGTAGTAGAATGGCTTAATGACCATAACTATAACAGAAAAGTGGTAAGGCTTGGTATTCCTGACAATTTTGTGGCTCAAGGCACTGTTGCGGAACTGCGACATCTATGCGGTTTTGATACAGATGCTATTGCAGATATTTTACTTAAAGTGGCAAAGAAATGAAAATAGTTATTGGAGGTGCCGGTGAAGTAGGGTCGCATCTTGCGAAACTCCTTTCACGTGAAAATCAAGATATAATGCTTGTGGATAAGGATTATCAAAAACTTGCATCACTTGATGCAAACTATAATCTGATGACTACTGTAGGAAATCCCACATCATTCGATGTACTCCGAGAAGCCGGGGCTGCTAAGTGTGACCTCTTTATCGCTGTTACGCCGTACGAGACGGAAAATGTCACTGCATGTGCAATAGCAAAAGCACTTGGCGCTAAAAAAACTGTGGCGCGTATTGACAACTACGAGTATATGCGTCAGGAAAATGAAAAATTCTTTGAGAAAATAGGCGTTAATCATACTATTTATCCTGAGTATCTTGCGGCACTTGAAATCCAATCCGCGCTCAGGCATACTTGGGTGAGAAACTGGTTTGAACTTCACGATGGGGAGTTAATCCTTGTAGGTGTCAAAGTGAGGGATAACGCATCTATTATCGGTATGCCGCTAAGGGAGTTGACGTATTCTCATCATAATTTTCACGTTTCAGCCATCAAGCGTCGCCATGAGACACTTATCCCGCGAGGTGACGATAGGATAAGTTTCGGTGACATACTGTATTTTATGACCACTTCGGACCACCTTGACGAACTTCGTGACTTATGCGGTAAAAAGCAGACGAAGGTTCACAAAGTGATAATAATGGGTGGTGGCAGAATAGCAATCCGACTTGCAAACCTTGCCGGTGACCAATATTCTATAAAGATTATTGATAACGATATAGAACGTTGTCGACGTCTTCCGGAAAAGTGCCAAGGGTGTGACATCGTCTGTGGTGATGCTCGTTCAAACGATTTTCTGGTCGACGAGGGGATAGAGGATTGTGACGCATTTATAGCATTGACGGAAAGTTCCGAGACAAACATCCTTGCATGTATGACAGCAAAAGAATTCGGAGTTCCCAAGACTATTGCGGAAGTGGAAAATATCCAGTTTATCTCAGAAGCGGAAGGACTGAATATAGGCACGATTATTAATAAGAAACTCCTTGCATCAAGTAAGATATTTCAATACTTGCTCGATACAGATGAGCAAAACTCCAAGTGTATGTCGCTTGCTGATGCGGAAGTGGCGGAATTCGAAGTTCATGCCGGCTCAAAAGTCACTAAGGCTCAGGTGAAAGACTTAAAACTGTACCGAGAGATGACAATAGCCGGTCTTGTAAGGAATGGAAAAGGTATGCTTGTAGAAGGTAATACACAACTTCAGGAAGGTGACCATGTAGTGGTATTTTCTCTTTCAGGACTGCTCCATAAGATTGAAAAACTTTTTATTTAACCATTTTTAATTTAACAATAGCTTTATATAATTGTTATAAATAGAGGAAACTTAATTAAATAAATGATTACAAACAGTAATAACAAAACAAGTATTAAAGACAATAAGGATATATCAAAACTTATAATTGAAGGAATCCAAGAAAAAAAAGGTAAAGGAATAGTAATCCTTGACTTATCTGCTATTGAAACAGCTGCCGCCCATGAGTTTATAGTATGTGAAGGCAGTTCCACAATGCAAGTTACTTCTATAGCAGACAGCATCAGAGACTATGTACTCGAGCATGGCGGAGTTAAGCCGTACAACTATGATGGTTACCGTAATGCTGAATGGATAGTAATTGACTATGGAGATATATTGGTGCACGTGTTTTACAAAGAAGTTCGCGATCACTATAATCTTGAAGAACTTTGGTGTGACGCCGTGATTACTAAAGTGCCTGATTTGGATTAAAAAATATTACGTACACCTATTTTTCATCACTATTACATTTAAAATTATTCCAATATGGATTTTAAGAAGAAAAACGATAACAAATCAAGTAACAATAAGGGTGGGTTCAGTCTGCTTTGGATGTACGGTATCCTTTTTGCGATTGTTATTGCCGGCTCGTTTTTTATTGATGATAATTCAATAAACAAACCTGTTTCTTGGACCGAATTTGAATCTTACGTTTCGCGTAAAGGTGTCAAGAGCATTGTGGTGTATAACAATACGCTGAAAGTTGAAGCCGAACTTACCAAGAACCTCGCTGACTCAATATTTACGAAGGAGCAAATCAGCAAAACTCAAAAATACAAGGTCAATACTAAAGGTCCGTCTATTGACGGTATTAAAGACAAGATTGATAAGTGGCAATCTGACGGCACTTTCACGGGTGACGTCAGCTATATGGAAGAAAAAGATTATTCTAATCTTATATGGTCGTATGGTCCTATTATTCTCATGATTGTAATTTTTATATATATTATGAGAAAAATGAGTACCGGTGGCGGACCGGGCGGCGGTGTTTTCAGTGTCGGAAAATCCAATGCAGAGGTATATGATAAGGATAATTCTTCAAAGGTCACTTTTAATGATGTGGCTGGACTCGCCGAGGCTAAAACGGAAGTTGAGGAAATCGTGGATTTTCTTAAGAATCCCGGACGATATACTGAACTCGGCGGTAAAATACCTAAGGGTGCACTGCTCGTAGGTCCTCCGGGTACAGGTAAAACACTTCTTGCACGTGCTGTGGCAGGTGAGGCTAATGTGCCTTTCTTCTCAATGTCCGGCAGTAACTTCGTTGAAATGTTCGTAGGTGTAGGTGCTTCACGTGTGAGAGACTTGTTCCGTCAAGCAAAAGAAAAAGCACCGTGCATCGTGTTTATTGATGAAATTGATGCCGTAGGTCGTGCGAGAAGTAAAAATGCCGGTATGAACTCTAATGATGAGCGTGAAAGCACTTTGAATCAGTTGCTTACTGAAATGGACGGCTTCGGTACTAACAGCGGTGTCATAATTCTTGCCGCTACGAACCGTGCTGATATCCTTGATAAGGCACTTCTCCGTGCAGGACGTTTTGACCGTCAGATTTATGTTGAACTTCCTGATCTGCATGACAGAATTGAGATATTCAAAGTCCACTTGCGTAATGTCAAAATTGATGATACTGTGGATTTGGAACTCCTCGCTCGTCAGACTCCCGGTTTCTCCGGTGCGGATATTGCAAATGTATGTAATGAAGCCGCACTTATTGCCGCTCGCCGCAATAAGTCCTCAGTACAGCGTAAGGACTTTACAGATGCAGTAGATAGAATTATCGGCGGACTTGAAAAACGTTCTAAAATCACTACTGACGAGGAAAAGAAATCTATCGCTATTCATGAAGCCGGTCATGCTACCGTATCTTGGCATCTTGAATACGCTAATCCGCTGATTAAAGTTACTATAGTGCCGCGTGGTAAGGCTCTCGGTGCTGCCTGGTATCTTCCGGAAGAACGTCAGATTGTGCCACAACAGGCTATCCTTGACGATATATGTTCACTCCTTGCCGGACGTGCCGCTGAAGAAATGTTTATCGGAACAGTTTCCACAGGTGCTGCGAACGACCTTGAAAGAGTCACCAAGCAGGCGTACGCAATGGTGGTTTATTACGGCATGAGTAACTTGCTGCCAAATGTTTGTTACTATGATTCTACCGGTCAGGACTATATGTTCTCAAAGCCGTATAGTGAAGACAGAGCGGAAATTATTGATAAGGAAGTTTCTCGTATTATCCAAGAACAATATCAGCGTGCAAAAGACATTTTGAAACAATACGCTGATGGGCACGCTAAACTTGCGGATACGCTATTGAAGAACGAGGTCATCTTTGCTGAAGATGCTGAAAAAATTTTCGGTAAGAGACAGTGGACCTCAAGAACTGATGAAATTCTTGCCTCACGTGAGTCAGGAGAAAAAACAGCCGATGGTGAGAACAATAATAAAGATTCAGAACCAACTCCGCCACCAATTCCTAAAATGGAAAATTAATTTCTGATATAGCAAAAGTCAGAAGTCGCATCATAGTGACTTCTGACTTTTTTGCGTTCGGTCTGTAAAAAAATCTGAATGTCATCACTAAATATCTATCATAGACCGCTCACCTCCCAAGTGCGAATATATCGGAAGTTTGTTTACCGGGTGTTTTTTACAGCCGAGCCTCGGCGAGGCTCCCTAATGATGTTACCTTTACTTGTTTTCTTAAAAATATATCGATATATTCTACATTAAATGGAAGAGCCGTGTTCATTTACAAGCGGTAATACTGATAATTTTTGCGACATCGGAAAAAATTCGTAACTTTGAAAAAAATATTGTCAAATTTTTAATAGCATAATGAAATTAAGAAATTTACTTATTGCTGCGGCTTCATTCTTTTGTGCCAATCAGTGTTTAGCACAGGAATTTGTGAGCACTGATGCTTATAAGTGGACTGCAGACTCTATAATCCAGGGTGAATTTAAGGCATACGCTATTGATGCTCGTCATATCGTTTCAAATTATTCCGCTCGTCCTCACTATAAAATGCCTATTGAGAAGGAATGGACTTTGAAAAATGATATTTCAAGTTATCCGCAGTTAGTAACTCCGAATAAACTCCATACTGCCATCTATAATATGGCACTTGACGAAATGGTGAATGCCGTTGAGCCGGACACTACTCTTCGTACCGGTAAGGAATGGGCGGGGGTATGGACTCGTGACGTGAGTTATTCTATTATTTTGTCTATGGCATATCTTCAGCCTGAGGCTTCTCGTATTTCACTAATGAAGAAGGTTAACCGTGCCGGCAAGATTATTCAAGACACCGGTTCCGGTGGCGCATGGCCTGTAAGTTCGGATCGTATGGTATGGGCTATTGCAGCATACGAAGTGTATAAAGTCACCGGTGATAAGAAGTGGCTTGAATATATTTATGATGTGATAAAAAAATCCATTGCAGATGATATTGAGGTTGTACTTTCTCCAAGCGGTCTTATGAAAGGAGAAACTTCATTTATCGATTGGCGCGAACAGAGTCACCCCAAGTGGATGCAGACAGTTGATGTTTATGGCACTGAGGCATTGGGTACTAATGTGGTTCATGCCACAGCACTTGACGTTGTCGTTAAAATAGCAAACATTCTCGGTGATAAATCAGGAATATCTTATTATGGTAACTTGCGGGATAATCTCGTGAAGAATATTAATGAAAAATTGTGGCTTGACGATAAAGGATATTATGGTATGTATTTTTACGGTCGTAACTATCCTATTATGAATCCGAGAGCGGAAACACTCGGTGAATCTCTTGCCATTTTGTACGGTATCGCATCTGAGCAAAGGGCTGAATCTATCACTGAAAAAAATCCTAACACACCTTTCGGTCCTGCAATCTTCTTCCCGCAGATAAGTGATATGCCGTCGTACCATAACAATGCGCTTTGGCCTTTCGTTGCCGCTTATTGGGCTTTGGCTAATGCTAAAGTCGGCAATGAGGAAGGGACAATGCTCGCTATCGGTTCTATTTTCCGCCCTGCTGCACTTTTCTGCACTAATAAGGAAAATTTCAACCTGGATAATGGTGATATTTACACGGAACTCAATTCTTCAAATATGCTCTGGTGTTTGTCCGGAAATCTTGCACTGACTTATAGAATACTTTTCGGTATTCAATTTGATGATAATCAGTTGAACTTCAAGCCATTTGTGCCTAAAATTATGTCTGCATCAAGAACACTGAAAGGTTTTCCGTACCGCGGAGCAAAATTGAATATTACCGTTGAGGGCTATGGTGACAAAATAAAGTCTTTCACCGTTAATGGTAAGGAACAGGCTCCGGTAATCAGTGCCAAAAAGTTGAAAGGTGAATACGATATTAAGATTGTGATGGCGGATAATGAAATAAATCCGCTTAAAGTTAATCGCACACCGAATGTAAAAGCCCCGATTACTCCCATCGCTTGGATTGAGAACGGGGAACTGCATTGGAATCCTATCGAGTACATCGGTCATTATGTAGTGCTGAGAAATGGAAAACGAATTGCCGAAACTCGTCAGACCAAGTACGATATTGTATCCGATGGCGAATACCAGGTTATTGGCGTATCTACAGATGGGGTAGAGTCTTTTGCTTCCGAGCCTCGTAACACTGTTAAGCCGATAATGGTGCAAATGCCGGGTGAAAAATCAGAGATGGTGTCACCTGAAGTCTCTTATCAGCCGAAAGAAAAACTTGAGGGTTACTATGGCAATGGATTTGTAGAGGTTGACCATAATACAAAGCCGATAAGTTGTAGAGTCAATATTGAAAAAGAAGGTAATTATTCAGTTACACTCAGATACGCAAACGGAAATGGTCCGGTTAACACTGAAAATAAATGCGCTATCCGCACCGTCAGAGTTGATAACTTCAAAGGTGTTTTTGTAATGCCTACACGAGGAGTTGCTAACTGGAATGACTGGGGCATAACAAATCCTGTTCATGTACTTCTTACCCCCGGTGAACACGTTGTGAACATTTATTTCGCCGACAGTAATGAAAATATGAACTTAGATACAAACCATGCAATCATTGATTGCGCTTACTTCACTTATTTAGCAGAATAAATGGTATTGTCGCTATATAAATTCGATTATTATCTCAAAAATGTAATTTGGGGAGGCTCTAAAATCTCTGAATACAAGAATATCACGCTTCCGAGTAATGATATCGGTGAGTGTTGGGAGATTTCCGGCATTAAGGAACATGAATCATCTGTAATCGGCGGACCTGATTCAGGCTTGCCTCTATCTCAGTTGCTTGCAAAGTACGGTGAGAAAATTGTAGGTAAGGAGACTTATCAAAAGTTCGGAAATGAGTTCCCGATTTTGATTAAAATTCTTGATACGAGAGATAAACTTTCGTTTCAAGTTCACCCGGGGGAGGAACTTGCTCTTACGAGGCATCATTCTCACGGTAAAACCGAGATGTGGTACGTCGTTGACTCTGAGGGAGATGCTCAGATACATGCCGGATTTAATCGAGATATTTCTTTTGATGAATATAGGAGAATGGTGGAAGACGGTAGTCTTGTGAATGTGATAAACTGTTTTCACCCTAAAGTTGGTGAAATTTATCTCATTGAGCCCGGCACTGTTCATGCTATCGGTGCAGGAAATTTGCTCATTGAAGTTCAGCAGACGTCGGATATCACATATCGTATTTTTGACTACAATCGCAGAGATAAAAACGGAAAACTTCGTGAACTTCACACGGAACTTGCGTGTGACGCTATTAATTACTCTGCCGACAGAAATATTCACTTACAGCCGGTGGAAGTCTGTAAGGACACTGAGTTGCTTGTGAATTGTAATTGTTTTAATGTGAAAAAGATACGCATTTCCGGTGTCAGAAATATTGATTTATCGCAGCGTGATTGTTTCACAATCCTCATGAGCATTGATGCTGACTTTACTATTCAAGCTAATGAATGTAAGGAAGATTTGGGCAGGGGGCATGCTATTTTAGTTTCAGCCTTCGTGGATAATGTGACTGTTGATGGCAACGGCGAGTTGCTTATGGTGACTATGCCGGAATAATTTTTCTCTTGGTATGAAGTATTTTCTTATAGCAGGCGAGGCGTCAGGCGATTTGCATGCATCACAGTTGATTAAGTCGCTTCGTGCAGTGGATTCACAGGCAGAATTCGCTTTTCTCGGCGGTGATATGATGGCTGAGGCTACCGGAGTAGCACCGATAGTACATTATAAGTCAATGGCATATATGGGCTTTGTAGATGTGTTACTTCACCTGAAGTCTGTTCTTGGAAATTT
This sequence comes from Bacteroidales bacterium, assembly GCA_022768005.1. Classification (GTDB taxonomy): domain Bacteria; phylum Bacteroidota; class Bacteroidia; order Bacteroidales; family Muribaculaceae; genus CAJUPY01. The sequence goes on from JALEMF010000022.1 coordinate 41,508, forward strand.
AAGTAAAGCAAAATCGTCGCTGAAAGCACTTATGCCTGATGCGTTGATACTCATTGATTATCCGTCTTTTAACTTGCGCATTGCGAAGTATGCTTACGGCTTAAATATTCCCGTCTATTATTATATTTCCCCGAAGGTGTGGGCGTGGAAGGAGCATCGTGTTAAGGATATAAGGAAGTATGTCCGTCAAGTATTTTCAATACTCCCGTTTGAAGTGGATTTTTATCGTAAGCATGGTATGCAAATTATGTACGTTGGAAATCCTACTCTGAATGAGGTCGATGAAAAACTTTCTCATATAATTTCAGAAGAAGATTTCAGAAGCAAAAATGATCTAAGTTCCGAACCTGTCCTGGCACTTGTGCCGGGAAGCAGAATCTCTGAAATCAAGTCTAATTTGCCATATATGGTGAAGGCTGCTGAAAATCTTAAGGGGGTTCACTTGACTGTTATTGCCGCCGCTCCCGGTATTGACAGCAGTATTTACGATGAGATTGCTCCGGAAGTAAAGAGAATAACGGGACAGACGTTTGAACTGATGAATTATGCTTGTGCAGCACTCGTTACAAGTGGTACGGCTACCCTTGAAACTGCACTTTTAGGCACACCTCAAGTGGTTGTGTATCGTGCAGTTGGTTCCAAGTTCGTCTATAATGTGTTCAAGCATATTCTAAAGGTGAAGTTCGTATCGCTTCCGAACCTTATCGCGAACCGTGATATCGTCAAGGAACTGCTTTTGCACCTTTGCACGGTTAAAAATATATCTGAAAACCTTAATGATATATGGCTCGGTGGCGAAAAGCGTGAAGCAATGATTAGGGATTACGAGGAGTTGCGTTCTCTGCTTGGCACGTCAGATGCTCCTATGCTTACAGCACAGACTATTTATTCGGAACTTACTGATAATGTTTAGCCAGCAATCCCTTTACATCGTCAAGTGATGCGTCAATAAGTGCAGGGACGTGAGCGTCACTGCTGACTATTATGTTTACTCCGCCTTGAATCAGTTTATCCCAATATCTTTCAGAAGGGAAAAGGCGACCGCGCTGAGCATACACTTTCGTGTTTATTTCCACAATAGGCTTTTTGGCAATGATGACGTCAATAAGTTCGTTGACGAGTGACTGATACCAAGGCTCATCTTCAATACCGGGTTTGAAATGAGAAGAATTGTCGCCGATTTTGTCAAAGTGACCTATGATATCAAATCCTCCGGCGTTTACCATTTCAATAGAATGGGCGTAAAACGTTTCTACAACGTAGCGTATATCATTGCGAAAATTGTCGTGCATCTTTTGCATAAATCTGTCGTAATGGCCGTCAACGTCAATGAGTTCGCCTGTAAAGTCCGGAATAAAATGCACCGAGCCGATTCTGTAATCAAGATTGAGCGTGTCAAAATACGGGTGAGACGGTCCCCATTCTTTGCCGAGAAAATCTATTTCCATACCGGCGAAAAAACGTGTCTTTGCAGATGAATACTGATGCTGAATTTCCTTTACCTGATTGAGGTATCTTTCAGCATTATCTTTCAGCATATTACAAGAAGAAATAATAGGCACCGGGGAGTGGGGTGAAAAACCGTAAACATCAAAATTCGATTTTACGGCTTTCTCTGCAAATGCTATCATTTGCGCTCTGCCGTCACAGAATTCCGTGTGAGAATGTAAATTGTATTTCTTGGCGTCTTTTATTTCTTCAAGTATATTCATGATTTTTAGTAGTCAAATTCTTTTTTACAATCGTTTGAAAGTAGTCTTTTTCGGTAAATGAGAAATAGTAATAGTAAAATTGCCGCTGTTGCGATGCCGCAGGAGTATGCTAATGTGTGGCTCAGCCCGAAACCTTCCGGCGATGGAGCTATCAGAAGGTAAGATACGCTGACGGTTGTCATAAATAGTGCCGGAACTATTGAAATCAGCCAGTATTTTCTCTTTCTTGCCAGATATACCGTTACCGCCCATAATGTGAATACAGCAAGTGTCTGGTTGCTCCACGCAAAGTATCTCCATAAGATGTTGAAATCGTGTTGCATGACGATGTATGCGATGATAAACAGCGGTACTGATATTATCAGTCGGCGTGATATCTTTTTCTGGTTAAGTTTAAGAAAATCCGCTGCTATCAGTCGTGCGCTTCTGAGTGCTGTGTCTCCGGTGGTGATTGGGGCTATCACTACTCCAAGTACTGCGAGTAATCCGCCCATTGTACCGAGCCAGTTAAATGATACGTCGCGAACGAGTTGACCTGCCGAGTGTTCTGACATATATGATGCGAGTCCTTCGTATCCCCCTGTGAATGTGATTGCTGCTGCCGCCCATATCAGTGCTACAATTCCTTCTGCCACCATTGCACCGAAGAAAATCGGGCGACCGAGTTTTTCATTTGTGATGCAACGAGCCATCATCGGTGATTGTGTGGCGTGGAACCCGGATATTGCTCCGCATGCTATTGAAACGAACATCATCGGGAAGATAGGGTGGGAGGCTGCCTGGTCTGCCGGATAGCGGTTTTGCAGTCCTTCGGTCAGAGTGGCAGGTATTGTCACGTCTCCGAATATCATCACTCCCATTAGTCCTATTGCCATAAACAGAAGTGCGCAGCCGAATATCGGATAGAAGTTGCCGATAAGTTTGTCTATAGGGAGAAGAGTTGCTAATATATAATAGATGAATATGATGAGTATCCAGAAGTTTTTATCCATCCATTCCGGTGTTATGCCGGATATGATGTCTGCCGGTGTGATTACGAACACCACGCCTACAAGGATTAATAATACTATGGAAAATCCTCGCATCACTTGTTTTATCCCGTTCCCAAGTTCGTGACCCACAATTTCCGGTAATGAAATTCCTCCGGCACGGACGCAGACCATTGCGGAAAGGTAATCATGCACCGCTCCTGCAAAGATTGTCCCGAATACTATCCACAGGAATGCTGCCGGTCCGAACATCACGCCCATTATCGCACCGAAAATAGGACCGAGACCTGCTATGTTCAGAAATTGAATCAGGAATACTCTCCATGACGAAATCGGTGTGTAATCCACGTCATCACGTCTTGTGATAGCAGGGGTAGGTCTGTTCGGGTCTATTCCGAAAATTTTTTCAGTTAGTTTGCCGTAGATTATGTATCCGACAATAAGTATGGCTAAAGATATAAGGAAGAGTGACATATAATTCTGGTTTATGTTTTGTTGTATCAGCGATTAAATTCCTGTTCGCATTTTACTACTTGATTTTTGGTATCCTTTAGATTCAATTTCATATTTGCAATACGCTTTTCCCACGCATTGATTTCATTAGCAAGATTTTTTTCTCCGTTGCCGTATCTTTGTCGCAGTTGGTCAAGTTTTTCCTGAGCTTGTACAATGGCACGTTTATCGCTAAGATACTGTGTCATAATACTTTTTGCTTCTTGTGACTTGAAATCTTCAAGTGTTGTATATACACCTGCTCCTGGTATTCCGATAGCAAACTCATCTTCTGCTTTTTTAGCCACTTTCGGCTTTATAGATGCGATTTTGTTTAGGATATCAGAGTAATCAGCATCTTCTTGCCACGTGTCGCGGATTGAATTTATCTTTGCGTAAGATGCGAGGTTAGGGTCATCAACATCGTAGTTAATGCGCATTTCAGACGGAATATAAATGTAGATTGTCACTTTTCCCGGAATCTTGTTCCTGTCAGTAGCCCACCAGCCTACGCCTGTGGTTTCGTCTATTGCGAGCAGGTAGTCGTTGTAAGGTGAATTAAAAGGCATACCGATATTTTGTGGCTGCAAATATTCGTTTTCTCCCTTTCGGGAAATGTAAATGTCGTATCCTCCGAGCGAGTTGTCACTATTATTTGCAAAGTAAAGTGTTATGCCGTCTTGAAGTAAAAAAGGATAGTTCGCATCACCGCCTTGTCCTAAATCACCGCTAACAGGTGCCGGTGTTTCCCATTCTCCGCCATAAAGTTTTGAAGTGGTTACGAGTTGAAAAGTCTGTGTAGAGTCAGGTGCCGCCCACATTAGATTGTTTCCGGTCTCTGTGGCATAAACTGAGGTAGGGTATGCACGTTCTATATTGCTCGGCAATAATTCCGGTGATAGAATAGAACCGGATTCCGGCGATAACTTATAGTGAGTGAAAAAGTCTTCGGCATCAACGTTCAGTGAGTCTATGATGACTATTTTTTCCACTCTGTCAAGCATAGTCCTTGTCTTTTCAAGTTGTGCGCAGACGTCTTCCGACTCGTCAGGCAAAGTCTTTCTTCCCTTTTTCAGTCCTTTGCGGTAGAGTTCCAGGTCTTCCTCTGCATCATCGATACGATAGTCCGTCAATGCGAGTTTGGCGAATGAAAGCCATGCGGCATTTTCACCTTTCTTTTGCGCTTTACGGTACTCATTTCGAGCCAATGCAGCACTATCAAGTACGGAATAGCAGTCACCTAAGAGCATATTTACTTTTCCGTTTTTAGGAACTTTTTTCTCAATGCGTTGCAGCATGGAAATAGCAGTCTGAGTATCTCCGGACTTGAGTAATATTTCGGCTTCGGAAAGTGTGTCTTCTGCGGATAATACGAGTGCTCCGGTTGCCATTATCATAATTGCAGTCACTTTCTTTGCTATTGTATTAATGTATTGAACTGAAAATCTCATTTTTAATATTCTTTTTTCCGACTTCAAATTTACGAATTTACTTCGTTTTGGCAAAGTTTTACACCTATTATATAATGGAAGTGCACCAAAATCACTTTTGATGCACTTCTGATTTGAAAAATATAAAATTTTTTTCTTGGGAGTCTTATTTAAGTTTTAATTTTTGTCCCGGACGAATCTTTGTCGTGGTCTTAATTCCGTTAAGACGGCACAACTGTTTTACTGATACACCATTGCGAGACGCAATTTTGCTCAGGCTATCGCCTTTGCGTACTGTGTATGTCTTGCTTTTCCCTGACTTACCTTTAGCATACTTGCCGGCATTAGGATTATTTTTGATGTACTGTTGCTGATACATCTTGGCATATTCAACATTTGCAGCAGGGTCAAAGTTACGCGGATATTGATATGTGTTTTTGTCAAATGTATATGTATCCGTGTGTACTGTCTGGTTTGCAAAGTCAAATATTGCCATCGGGTTTATAGGATAACCCATAAAACGTGTTTCAAAATGCAAGTGAGGACCTGTGCTACGACCGGTGTTACCTCCGAGTGCGATAGGGTCACCTGCTTTTACGTATTCGTCCGGCTTTACAAGAAAACCTGACAAGTGACCGTATACAGTCTCAAGTCCGTTTTCGTGACGTACGATTACGTAATATCCGTAACCACGGCGTTCGAAGTTCGTCAAACGTACTTTACCGTCAAATGCTGCGCGAATAGTATCGCCGATTTGCACCTTTAAGTCAACTCCTTTGTGTATTCTGCGGAAACGGCGGCGATAACCGTACTGTGAAGTTAAGTATCCCGGACAAGGCATACAGAAATTACTTACGTCAATGACGCAAGTTTGAGGAACAACTGCTCCTGCATAAGCATTTACGCGCTTGCTGTTCCAACCTTCAGTGTATATATCTATTTCCGGCTCTTCTTCGTCTTTGAAGAGGTTATCAAGGAATTCCTGCGTATTTTCTACCTTTACTTGGTTTGATATATTTTCTTGACTGGCAATAAGTTCGCTGTGTGCTGCATTGTGAGCGTCAGGCAATTTATATTTTTGCGCTGTGGCTACAAGACCTGAACCTGCGAGAATTGCTATCAGTGCTATGTTTTTGAAAATCTGCATTGTCTCATCTGTTATTTGAGTTCATCTTGAGAGTATATATATCTCAAAATGACGGGATTGTAGTCAAAAATTTCTTCAGGACGGAAGAAACGGTTCGTTTCAATGATTCCGTTTTCTTCTGAGTCCGAAGCATGGATTATGTTTTCTTGTGAACTCATGCCGAAGTCTCCGCGAATTGTACCCGGAGCGGCATTTCGTGAATTAGTAACACCTACCATACTGCGTACAACTGTCACTGCATCTTTTCCTTTCACGCACATTACCACAACAGGTGATGCCATCATAGAACTGAGTATTGAAGGGAAAAAAGGACGGTCAACGAGATGTGCGTAATGTTCACGGAGTATTTCTTCGTTTAACATCATCATTTTCAGTCCTGCTATGATAAGTCCTTTTTGCTGAAATCTGTCAATGATTTTTCCAACAAGTCCGCGTTCTACACCGGAAGGTTTTATTATGATTAGTGATTGTTGCATCTGCTGATATGTATCGGTCTTTTAAAATTCTACCAAATATACGAGTTTTTTGCGAGAAAAGTTACATTTGTAATCTCAATTTTTCTTAATTCAAAATTGTAAATCGCTAAAATGCGCCATAAATACTTGTGTAATAGAAGGTTATGTGAAAATATGTTTTACAACATATTTTGCTTATTTTGACAGTCGGCAAGATTTTATAAAGAATTTTAAACGGTTACTGCTATTGACTATTTTTATTGCAGTTTTGTCGTAGTTCAATAATCCTTTCAGTGGTGTTAGTTATGCGAAATTTGTCTGATGCTTTAACACCTATCACCCATATAATTTCGTCATTACGGAGCAGAAGGGGTATTTTTTTCTTGTAAATTGACGGGATTTTGGCATTACTGAAGATGTCGCTGATTTTTTTTGTTTTCCCCTTCATTCCGAAAGGACACATTTTGTCGCCATCTCGCCAATAGCGTATTGTCCAGCGAGGATCGCCCTCAAGGGCTTTGCTGTCAATGTAAATGACGTCAGGTCCGCAGTCAATATTTATTGACGGCACTTCTGTAATGTCAAAATATTCGTTTTTGCAGCCCGGAGTCATTTCAACATAAACTTCTTCATGAACTTCGTTGGTGTCGGGCTTTACGATAAGTTTACCTCTATCGGTGCATGCAGAATAATTTCCTGAGCGGAAAATTTTTCCGGTTTCATTGCGTGCATTGAAAATGCTGTCCGTCTGTTCGCGATTAAATCCGTATTGACTCAGAATGTGGTACAGGACTGCTTTGTGGTGAACTGTTTTGCTTATCAAGGCAGTGAAATCCACAGTATCGTCAGTCATAATCTTTTCTTTCAGTGAAGATATGTACTCTTGCAGTAAATCGTTGTCTTCACGGAGGTTACTGACAGTTTTTGTCAACGTTATCTCCGAGTCCCTGAAGTATGAAGATATCTGAGGCAGTATTTCGTTTCGGATAATGTTTCTTTTAAACTCCGACTTCATGTTTGTGCTGTCTGTGACATAACCTGTCCCGCACTCTTGCAGATAAGCAAGTATTTCACTTTTTGATACGCATAGAAGCGGGCTTACTCTTTTTGCATTTTTAGGAGATATTCCGGCAGCACCGGCTATACCTGTTCCGCGGATTATGTTGAGAAGCATAGTCTCAATATTATCACCGATATGATGGCCTGTAGCCAATGCTTGGGCGTCGTATTTCTTTTTCAGCACCTCGAACCAATCGTATCTCAGCGAGCGGCACGCCATTTCTACTGACTCGTTTGTCTCCTTGACGCGCTTTTCTACGTCAAAATGAATTAATTCCAATTTAATGCCGTGTTTTTTACACAGTTCTTCGGCAAATTTTTGGTCCCGATTGCTTTCTTCTCCTCTGAGGTGAAAATTGCAGTGTGCTGCTATACAGTTGTATCCGAGGTCGTTAAGAACGAGAAGCAGTGATACTGAGTCCGCTCCGCCACTTAGTGCTACTATTACGAACCCTCCGTCTTTGCTCAGAAGGTTGTGTTCACGAATATAGTCGCTTACTTTATTTTCAAAACCACAGCCCATATTACTGAGAAATTTTGTTTTTAACAGGTTCCATGTGGATATTGACGTATGTCTCGTAGCCGTATTTGTCCCTAAGCCGCTTTTCAATGGCACTTGCCGTAGCGTGAGCCTCAAAGAGGTTTGTATTTCCGTCCATACGGATATGTACGTCTATAGCGTAGTGATTACCGATTCTTCTTGTGCGCAAATGGTGCGGTTCGCTGACGTTTTTGAACGATAATATTGTATCAATAATTTCTTTATCAATTTCCGGTGGCAGAGAACGTTCAAGCAGGTCATCAACTCCGGACTTTGTAAGTGTATAAGCCACTTTCAAAATGAAGAAACTTACTATTACCGCCGCGATAGGGTCTAATATTCGCCAACTGTCACCGAGCATAATAGCACCTCCGATACCTATTGCCGTACCGATAGATGAAAGTGCATCGCTCCTATGGTGCCAAGCATTTGCAATTACGGCACTTGAATCCAATGTTTTACCTTTGTATATAGTGTATTGGTAAAGCAATTCTTTCATTATTATGGAGATAACGGCTGCGACAAGTGCAAGGTATCCGGGTGCGGGTAATACTGCTCCGTGGATTACAGCAATGATGGAGGAAGCACTGTTGTACAGAATACCGAAACCTACAATAAACAGCATTAGACCGATTATCACAGTGGCAAGAGTCTCGTATTTCCCGTGTCCGTAATTATGCTCGGCATCTTCCGGCTTGGCGGATATTTTTACGAAAATGATTACGATGATGTCCGTTATAAAATCAGAAAGTGAGTGTACGGCATCTGCAAGCATTGCCGCACTGTGTCCTGCAAATCCGGCTATGAATTTTGCTACCACCAGCAGGGCGTTGACGATACTGCCGGTAATTGTTACCTTGAATATTTCTTTTTCCCTATCTTGACTTGTCATTTTTCTATGTATTCTGTTTGAGGTCGTAAAGGTACAAATTTTTTTTATTATAGTATATATAAAAAGCATGGCGCTACTTCACAGTGGCACCATGCTTTTTACTTATGCTGTTTGTTCTATGTCTGAAATTCTATCACTTTTGAGCTATATCCACAGCGTAATATACTTTTCTGCCTGTAGGATATATGCCTGTGATGAACATTACTTTATCGTATTCAGGGCCGCTTTTCATAATGGTTTGATAAATCTTTTCTACGTCATCTGCACTGTTTACGGCACTGTTGTTAATGTCGGTAATGATAAAGCCTTCTTTGATTCCGGCTTCTTTGAATTTACCGTCCTTAAGTCCTGCTACTTGTACACCGTTTGAGATTTCAAGTTGAGCAAGTGTCTCTTTTGATACTGCCTTGAATGCGCAGCCGAGTTCAAGAACGTCACCGGAGCGAGTTACTTCTGTGTTTCCCAGAGTGTTTCGGAGTGTTACAGTGACTTCTTCCTTCTTGTTGTTACGGTAATAAGTTACTTTTACTTTGTCGCCCGGACGATGTCTTGCTATGATTTCCTGGAGTTGTGCGGAATTATTTGTAGCATTTCCGTCAATGGCTACTATAACGTCACCTTCCTTAATACCTGCTTCCATTGCTGCACTGCGGTCTTCCACTTTGCCTACGTAAAGTCCGCTGTTAACGGCTGTTACGCCTTTTTCTTTTGCAAGTTCGGCTGTGAGTTCTCCGAATCTGATACCGAGGACTGCACGTTGTACGATGCCGTATTGCTTAAGGTCTGTGATAACTTTCTTAACAATAGATGTAGGTATAGCGAAAGAATAGCCGGTGAATGAACCTGTCTGGCTGTAAATGGCGGTATTGATACCCACGAGTTCACCTTTCAAGTTTACAAGTGCGCCACCTGAGTTGCCCGGGTTTACAGCGGCATCTGTCTGGATATATGATTCAATGCCTGCGTTTCCGCTTTGAGTCATTGAAGAAATATTTCTTGCTTTAGCACTTACGATGCCCTTAGTAACTGTTGATGTAAATCCGAATGGATTACCAACTGCAAGTACCCATTCTCCCACCTTGATTTTATCAGAGTCGCCGAGTGGAATTACGTGAAGGTCTTTTGCGTCTATCTTTAGTAGTGCAAGGTCCGTTGTAGCATCAGAACCGATTACCTTTGCATTAAAAGTGCGGTTATCATTAAGTGTTACTTCAAGTCTTTCCGCTCCGTCTATCACGTGATTGTTTGTGACGATGTATCCGTCAGCACTGATGATTACACCTGAGCCGAGACCTGTCTGGCGCTGCTCCGGCTCTGCTTGTTGGCGACGTTGTTGTTGACGCGGTTGACCTCCGAAGAAGTATTCGAACAGAGGGTCATCGAATGGTGATGAGAATGAATATGAGTTTTGACGGGCGGTTGCGTACTGTTTGATGCTCACAACTCCGTTTACCGTGGATTCTGCTGCTGATACAAAGTCAACTGCTGCTTCTTCCGGTGATTGCTTTACGTTCTGTACATAGTTTCCGCCTTCTGTAAATAGCGGATATTTGCTTTCCAAGGCATTTGTCGTTCCTAACAGACAAAAGGTTGAAACTGAACAAAGCACGGCTACAGTGCCTGCTACGAGTGATGTTTTTACAATGTTATTCATATTCGTCAAATGTTAAATTCTATAATAAATTAAGTTAACGTTTAACTTTTCAGCCGCAAATTTACACTGAATTTCTGAATTTGCAAACAAAAATTTACATTTTAGACTATTTTAAGTAAATTCGCCGTTGTGTAAACATATTTTTAATTTATCATTCATCTTTCGTGTACTTGTTACGCCAAAATCGTGCCAAATTTTATTATTTCAATAATAATTTGTAACTTTGTACTGAAAATGGTGTCATATAACTCGCTATTCAGTAGAGGATAGTGATGACTTAAATCGGAATCAGGTGTAAATCCTGAACAGTCCCGCTGCTGTAAGTCTTGGTAATAGTCGCGGCATAATGTCACCGGAGTCCACAATCCGGGAAGGCGTCACGACGATTAAGGACGAGTCAGAAAACTTGCCATTTTGCGTTATCTGTGAATACTTGCGCGGACGAGTAAGATTAATCTTTTTGTGCAGTGATGTGGAATTTCCTCTGCCGCTTTTCTCTTATGTGTAATGTATTTTCCGGTTGACGTATTTTTTTTGATGAGAAAAAATACTTTGGCTTCAACGCGTATATGCGTATTGTTTCGGCGCAAGCCTGTGAATTTTAATTTAATGTATAAATAATGTAATGTGTTGCCATGTGACTGCAGTGCCGACTTCATCTTGGTGATACATAAATAGAAAGTAATCATACGTATTTTATGAAATCTATCAAATCTCTTGCAAGCGCAGCGCTTCTTTTGGCTGTGTCTATGGGTTTCACTTCATGTAGCGATGACGACGACAAGGCTTTTGTTGTGTCATTTAATGACCCTTCTATCACTATGGATAGTAAAACTTCTGCATGGGCTGACGTTATGAATGAAAATTCAGGTCAACTTTACTATTCAGGTTTTTCATTCAGCCATTCTGTCACTGTTACAGAGTGGGGTGGTACAAAGTATTATTCTTGGGGTGGTTTCTGCCCTTCAATGTCTTCTGATGTTGAAGATAGAAGTGAAGCAGGTGACTGGGTTGATCACCAGTGGGGCGCTATCACAGGTAAAGGCTTAAATTCCGGTAAACCATATATGCTCGCTTATTGGGATTCTTATGGTGAAATGGGCTTACAAAAACCTGATGTTCCGGCACTTGAGATTACTTACAACTCAGGTAATAAGACTTTTGCTCCACAATCAATAGCCGTTACAAACTCTACTTGGACTTACTACGCACTTAAGAAAGGTAGTTATCCTGCTGTCGCTTTTGGTGATAACGACTATCTTTACCTTTACATCAATGGTGTAAAAGACGGTAAAAAAGCCGGTACTGTTAAAGTTACTCTTGCTAAGGGTAAAGATATTCTTGACACTTGGCAAACTGTTGATTTGACTTCACTCGGCGAAGTTAATTCTATTTATTTCCAAATGGAATCATCTGATTCAGGTAATTATGGAATGAATACTCCGGCATACTTCTGTGTTGACAATTTCAAAGTGATTGTTAAGTAATTCGCTTGACGGTTAATGTCTAAGGGTGGTGAGCGATTGTGCTTGCCACCTTTTTTTCTATTTATATGCACTCTATTTTCGGAAATATTTCGAAAGAATACTTAATAAAGTTACAAAATAGGGGGATTTTATGCAGTGGCGCACATTAATGGTTGAATTTTATTATCTTTGTATGCTTTATAGAAACGTTTTTTGCATAAAAATAATATTAAATACTAACAATCCAAAAATGAAGAAATTATTACTATTGGTGGCTGTGGCATTAGGACTTAATGCCGCTGCACAGCAAGTAAAGGTTGTCAGCATTCAGCAGGTTAAGGTAAATCAGCCGGTTTATCACCCTGAGTTTATGCCTGACGGCAATTTACTTGTCACCTCCGAGAGTTACGACGGTCTCGGTATTGTTAATGTAAAAACTCGCAGTTACACTTCTCTGACCACTATGCAGGGCGCAGGTTACTATCCTGCTGTCAGTGAGGACGGTAAGACTATTGTAACTCG
>JALEMF010000079.1 GCA_022768005.1 Bacteroidales bacterium
CCGCCACGGACAATCCCCCTTGGGCCCAAATTACTAATAAAATAGTTTCTACTTAAATATATGTTCATAACACATTATCCCATACTTAACAGCGTAGCCGCCATTGCCAGGACAGCACTTGAAATAAAAAGTATCTCAGTGCGAATTTCTTTTTCAGGAAGGATAAACTTCAAAAAAAAACTGAACAAAGGCAAGCATACAAAGACTACCATACTGAAAGAGTATTTTATTAAGTCAAAATCCACTCCGGGAAGTGCAAATATAGTCAGTGTAAGCAGATAAAAGAGCGCAGGGAAAATACATATTCCCGGGAAATATTTAAGCACTGTGTTAAGCACCACACTTTTTCTGCTCACCGGAGCAGCATTTCCTATCACAACGAGTATGACACAAAAGGCAATATTCGCAATCACTTCCAGCGAGACAAGCACGCCTATATCTTTCATAAGACTCTTATCCGCGAGCCATGCAGCAATTTCACTTTTTGACAATGATATTGCTTCGTTCCCGAATACAAGCACAGACAGTGCACACACGGCAGCCCATATCATTATCTGCCTGAATGTGCCGAAAGTCTCCTTCAGAGAATACACGAACAGCACTAAAAATAATATTACTATAAGCAATATATTCATCTTATCATTCCTCTCTATCCTTTCTGCGACGACGAACCACAAATATAAGTCCTACGGCTATCGCTATGAAAATTGCACCGATAATAACACCGTTAAGTATCATTTCCTTCTGCGAGTCCGTGTTAGTTTCATCTTTTTTCATCACTACGCTCTTATCTCCGCCTGCAGCAGCTTGACGAACTTCACGGATACTCTGATTGTATTTTTCAGCAGCAGACTTGTCAAGATGCGACGTAATGAATTGGCGCAAACGACTATTATTGCAAACAGACTCAGAGCAAGCCGGAGAATATTTTTCCACAAGCTCGGTATGAAGTTTGGCAAGAGTATTAATCTGCTCGGAACTTGCGTGCCACATATCACGGCGAGCCGCTTCAAGCATAGAAGCAGTCATCTCCTGAAGTGCAGCCGGACTTTTGCTTTCAAAGAAATTCCGAGTACCGAGGTTGAACTTATCCTTGACGTAAACGTCATACACCTCGTTCCACGTCTCTTGGTCAATAGCCTCATCACGCATAACGTCCCAGCCGTAAATATTTTGTACAATTTCTGAAAAACCGGCTGCAGAAGATGCCTCACCTTTCATTTTCTCCTGAATATACGCAGGATTAAAAATAGTGGTACGACTTTCAACACCGATAGCCTCCTTTAATTCCTGCATACGCATCTTGTTGTGATTACGATAATCGCTGAAATAGGCATCAGGTTCTTTACCTGTGACAGTCTTCACCGCAAGATTAAGTCCTCCCATAAATTCATAGACGTGGTCAAGACTGAGTGCGCCCCACGTATTGCTCTGTCGAGGTTGAATTACTGCATCAGTATTCGTCAAAGCAGCCTCAAAAGCAAGTTTCTGAACGTTTTCCCATTCTTCCTGAGTGCCGTAGAACGCCCCCATATTGTTCATATACACTTCGGCAATATCCTTTTTATCGTCCCACGCATCGCCGCTCTGAACCATACCCGTAATACCTGTTCCATATCCGCCGTTAAGTCCTCCGAACACACGATAAGTGGAGGCATGGCGTGCATCTTTAGGAGACAGACCTTTTTCTACAAGCACCTTTTCAGCATCAACAACACCTTGCGCCACATAGTTTTCGTACTTATCATCAGCCTTGGCAGCCATTTCCACAGCACGAGTTATAAGGAACAAGCGAGAAGCCGCAAGGTCTCTTAACTGTCCGCTCGTCTGAACTACAACATCAATTCTCGGACGACCCAACTTTTCCGACGGAATAAGACGGACATCCGTGACACGACCGAAAAAGTCACGGATCGGCTCAACACCAAGCATATAGAATATCTGTGCAATAGTAGCACCTTGAGTTTCCACAAATTCGCCGCTCCAAAGAGTATAACTTACCTTACGAGGAATAGAATCATTATGGCGTTCACGGTACATATCAATAGTATTCTGTGCAAGTTT
>JALEMF010000100.1 GCA_022768005.1 Bacteroidales bacterium
ATAATTTATACATTTGCAACATCAGTAACATCTCTTACCAAGAGATGTTACTTGTAACGCCACTTTAATACTTTTTAATTCCCCGTTCCATCAATTCAAATGCCGAGTCGGCTTCTGAACCAAATGTATATATACAAAAAAGGTTGCAACCACTAATGGCGCAACCTTTTCTGATATTGAATTCTAAAATTATTTCTTTTTCTCTTTTTCCCAACTGTCTTTCAAGCTGATAGAACGGTTGAAAATAAGTTTTTCAGACGTGCTGTCATAGTCCGGAGTGAAATATCCGATACGTTGGAACTGGAAGTGTCTGCCCTTTTCTGCATTTTGTGCGATAAACGGCTCTACTTTAATTCCTTTTACCACTTTAAGTGAGTCTGGATTAAGCATCTCGTGGAAATCACGTTCATCGGCAGCAGGATTTTCAACATTGAACAGACGGTCGTACAAACGTGCCTCTGCATCTACTGCGTGCTGCACTGACACCCAGTGAAGTGTACCCTTCACTTTCTTGGCAGAACCGGGGAGCCCGCTTCTTGTCTCAGGATCGTAAGTACAGTAAATTTCTTCAACATTGCCGGCTGCATCTTTCTTCACACCGGTGCATTTTACAATGTAAGCACCTTTCAAGCGCACTTCTGCATCCGGAGCAAGACGGAAATACTTTTTAGGCGGATTTTCCATAAAGTCTTCTCTCTCAATGTATATCTCGCGAGAGAACGGCATTTGGTGCATTCCTTCTTCAGGATTTTCAGGATTGTTTTCCATTTCCACCATTTCCACTTTATTTTCAGGGTAATTTGTGATAATTACTTTGACAGGGTTCATCACAGCCATTACTCTGGTGGAAATAGCATTCAAGTCCTCACGAACTGCATGCTCAAGGAGGCTAACACTGTTAAGTGCTTCGAACTTGGTGTAACCTATCATATTGATAAAGTTACGAATAGACTTAGCAGTAAAACCGCGACGACGCATACCTGAGATAGTCGGCATACGAGGGTCGTCCCAGCCGGCAACGAGACCTTCTTTCACAAGTTGTAAAAGTTTACGCTTACTCATCACGGTGTATGTGAGGTTCAAGCGGTTAAATTCAAGCTGTCTCGGACGATAAGTGTCATCAGCAAGCTCGTTCACGAAATAGTCGTAAAGCGGACGGTGAGGAACGAATTCAAGCGTACAGATAGAGTGAGTAACGCCTTCGAAGTAGTCACTTTGTCCGTGTGCAAAGTCGTACATCGGATACACTTTCCACTTAGTACCTGTTCTGTGGTGCGGGTGCTTGATGATACGGTACATAATAGGGTCGCGGAAGTGCATATTGGAAGATGCCATATCAATCTTTGCACGAAGCACGCGTGAGCCTTCTTCGAATTCGCCTTCGTTCATTCTGAGGAACAAATCAAGGTTTTCTTCCGGAGTACGGTTACGGAACGGACTTTCAGTACCCGGAGTTGTAGGAGTACCTTTTTGCTGAGCTATTTGCTCTGAAGTCTGATCATCAACGTATGCCTTACCCTCTTTGATGAGTCTTACAGCCAAGTCAAAGAGTTTCGGAAAATAGTCTGAAGCATAGTATTCTCTGTCGCCCCAGTCAAAACCGAGCCAATGAATATCTTCGCGGATAGAATCCACGTACTCCACATCTTCCTTTACAGGGTTCGTGTCATCAAAACGTAAGTTACATGTACCGCCGAACTTTTCAGCAACACCAAAGTCCATGCAGATAGCCTTTGCATGTCCTATATGTAAATAGCCATTAGGCTCAGGCGGGAAACGGGTACTCAATCTACCACCGTTCTTACCTGCTTTAAGGTCTTCATAAACGATTTCTTCAATAAAGTTAAGACCTTTTTTTTCTTCGCCTTCTGTTTCTACTTTTTCTGCCATTTGAATAAATGTATTAGTATATTATTCTGCAAATATAGTTAATATTCGGAAATTATTTTGAATAGAACCAAAATTTATTCGTTATTATCGATTTTTTTTCTCTTTTCGTTAAGCACTTCGTTCACTTTTGCCGCCTGCTCATAGTCTTCAATTTCTATCAGGTGTGCAAGTGTTCGCTCCAGCTCTTCAATGGTATAATTTTCTATTTTGGGTTCCTGAAATGGAAATTCCTCTTCATCAGCACTGCTTTCAACACTCTCCTCGGGCTTTTCGGAATTAATTATTTCCATAATAAATCCGGTCTGCTCGATAATCTCTTTAGTAGTATAAATCGGAGTCTTTGTACGCAGTGCAATAGCTATTGCATCAGAAGTGCGCGAATCGAGCACCACTTCACGTTCTCCGTCAGTAAGTGTCAACTCTGATGAGAAAATTCCGTCTTCGAATTTATATATAAAAACTTCTTGAAGTTTCACTCCAAATGCACGTGCGAAACTCACGAATAAATCGTGAGTTAACGGTCTTGGCGGTATAATACCTTCAAGTTTGATAGCTATTGACTGAGCGGCATCTGGTCCTATCACCACAGGGATACGCCTCGGACCGCCAACCTCTTCAAGAATCAGGGCATACGCTCCGGATTGTATCTGACTGTAAGAGATACCCATCACCTTCAATCTCACTCTGTCGCTATTCATTTCGTCTTAATTTATCCACGTTTTGTCCTGTTATCACACCGCTACCGTAGCATAAGTGAGAATTTTCATCGTAAATAACGGCAAACTGTCCCGGTGCAATTCCTTGAATAGGTTTTTCGGATTCTATAATATACTCTCTATCACCGAGATGAGTCAACGTAGCCTTGAAAAATTCCGGTGTGTGCCTGTTCTTAAATGTAATCTTGACATTGTCGCACTTTTCAGCCCATGGATTAAGGGTGATAAAGTGCATTTCGTCAAGATGGATAAGGTGACCGTACTGTTTTTCAGTGTCATAACCGTTTGAAACGTATATCACATTATCGCGTACATTTTTCTTAACCACGTACCATGGTCCGCCACTAAGTCCAAGCCCTTTACGCTGACCTATCGTGTGAAACCAAAAACCATTATGTTCACCGATTTTTTTACCGGTTTCAATTTCAATAATCGGGCCTTTCTTAGTACCTAAATGACGTTTTATAAAGTCGTTATAGTTTATCTTACCGAGGAAGCAAATTCCCTGACTATCCTTTCGGTAAGCATTCGGCATACGAGTTTCCGCCGCAATTTCTCTCACCTTTGACTTTGGTAAATCACCTATCGGGAACATAAGGTGAGATAACTGGTCGTAATCAATCTGAGCAAGAAAGTCCGTCTGGTCCTTCACTTTATCCACGCCGGTTGACAAGAATACTTTATCGTCAATCACCGTTGTAGTAGCGTAATGCCCTGTGGCAGTCTTATCAAATTCGTGCCCCCAACGTTTTTCAAAGAAGCCGAATTTAATCATTCTGTTGCACATCATATCCGGGTTCGGAGTCAAACCTTGGCGTACGGTTTTCAGAGCGTATTCCATTACGTTATCCCAGTACTCTTGATGCAAAGATACCACATCAAAAGGCAAGCCGTAGCGTGCCGCTATTAATTGGCACATTTCTATATCTTCCTCCGCAGAGCAATCCCCCTCATCAGTATCAAGTCCGATTCGGATATAGAACAAGTGGACATCATGCCCCTGCTCTACCAATCTATGCACTGCAACCGCACTGTCAACTCCACCGGAAATTAATGCTGCAACTTTCATATTAATTATTGTTTTGAGACATATTTAGCACTCGGAAAATTTCCAATAACCTGCTTGAATCTATAGTCTTTGACATTATCTTTTGCTCAGCATTCAGATAATAAGTTGCAGGCAGACTTTCCAAGTCAAACACATTTTCAGCATCTTCCGATGCTCCTACAACCCAAGATGCCGGAAAATCCTTTACTGCAAGTTTCCACTCATCGCTTGGCTCAGACGGCGTGATAATAATTAACGCCACTTGATTTTTTTCTAGCAATGTCTTTAAGTTAAAGTCAGCGGAAAGCCTTACGAAAAGCATTCTGCAATCATCGCAGTCAGGGTCAGCAAACATCAGAATTGTTCTTACACCTTTATATTTTCCTAAAGAAGACTTTGTATCGTCTGCCATAGTAAACACCAAGTCCGGAACAATCATTCCAACTTGCGTATGCGCCAAAATTCTCTCTTGATGTACAAAACGAGCCTTCTCCGCTGATGATATTTTCTTAGATTGTGCCACTGCTTTCACAAATGGATAATACAATTCCTCGCTGTATGTGGAAGTAGAGTCACTATAAAGACATTCCTCTGCTATTTGACTGAGTGTTAACAGGTTTTTAGGCTGTTTTTCAACTGCTTTAATCAAATTATCTATTGAAGCAAAGACGGTGTCTTTACCTGCATAAATGGTAAAAGAAACGTAATCCTTAAAAGCATTCTTGAATTTCGCCTTTGATGAAAATGCTGATTTCATATCACATCTATCCCAAAAATGCTCTACTATATAGTTACATCTGGGATAAAAGCCCTCAATACTTTCAGGTGGCGTAGGATACTGGAAAAACGGTTCCTGTGCCATCGCTGCAAGACT
>JALEMF010000115.1 GCA_022768005.1 Bacteroidales bacterium
GCACAAGTTTGACATCTGTAGAAATTCCCAACTCCGTAACTAGAATAGGTAAAACTGCTTTTTTAGGTTGCACCGGTTTGAAGAGCGTCACAATACCTAATTCTGTAACGACGATTGATGCTTATGCATTCCTTGGCTGCACGAGTTTGCCGAGCGTGTCAATACCTAATTCTTTAAATTATTTATCTAATAATGCTTTCTCAGGATGTACAAACTTGACTGAGGTATTTTATAATGCCAAGAGTTGTTATACTTCATTGGAAGGTGAACAATTTGCTATTTTTAAAGACTGTGATAATCTATCAACAGTTATTATCGGTGATGACGTTACAGCAATTCCGCGTTATATATTTAATTATTGTAAAGGCTTGACTTCTGTAACGATCGGCAATAATGTAGAATCTATTGAAAGTAATAGTTTCTACAACTGCGTTAAGTTGAAATCTCTTATAATCCCAAATTCGGTTAAACTTATCGGTGGAGGTGCTTTCTCAGGTTGCTCTGATTTGGCAACAGTGAAAATCGGAGACTCTGTGACAAGTATCGGAGATAATGCCTTTTCAGGTTGCACGAGTTTGAATACGCTAACTTTAGGTAATTCTTTGACAAGCATAGGAAGCTCTGCTTTCAATGGCTGCTCAAGTTTGACGAGTGTTACGATTCCAAATTTAGTGCAACAAATTGGTAATGGTGCTTTCAAAGGGTGCAATAGTTTAACGTCGGCAACATTTAATGCAGAGAGGTGTAGTTCGGACTGGCCTATTTTTAATGAATGTGAAAATCTGACAAATTTAACAATCGGCGAAAAAGTGACAGGTATTCCAACTAGTGCTTTTAAAGATTGCACCGGTTTGACCTCGGTGACTATACCAAACTCGGTGACAAACATCTATCATCGTGCTTTCTCGGGTTGTACCGGCTTGACTGAGGTGACGCTTGGTAACTCAGTTGTTGGTATCTATACTGATGCTTTCTACAATTGTACCGGGTTGACTTCTATAGAGATTCCAAACTCAGTTGAGAGGATCTACGATGGTGTATTCTCCGGTTGTACAGGCTTGACTGAGGTATTTTTCAATGCCGAGAACTGTAGTTCGATGGGAGCGTATGATGCCCCTGTTTTTAAAGGTTTAGACAATTTGAAAATACTAATTATCGGTGAAAAAGTTAAATTTATTCCGCAGTATGCTTTCTCCGGTTGCGCAAGTTTAAATTCAGTAACAATTGGTAATTCTGTGACAAGCATTGGTAGTAGAGCTTTTGAAGGTTGTGTCGGCTTGACTTCGATCGAAATTCCTAACTCGGTGACACAAATTGATAAGAGTGCTTTCAAGGGTTGCATGGGATTGACCTCAGTTACGATACCAAACTCTGTGAGATATATTAGCGATAATGCTTTTGAGGGCTGTACCGGGTTGACTTCAATAGAGATTCCAAACTCAGTAACTACAATCTACAATTATGTATTTAATGGCTGTACAGGTTTGTCGGCTATTACGATACCAAGTTCTGTGACAACTATAGGACAATATGCTTTTGAGGGTTGTACCGGGTTGACTTCTATAGAGATTCCATACTCAGTTGAGAATATCTACAATGGTGCATTCTCCGGTTGTACAGGACTTACCTCGGTAGTAATTCCAAATTCTGTAACTACCATTGGCAATAGTGCCTTCTTAGATTGTACAGGCTTGACAGAGGTAACATTCAATGCTGAGAAATGTACGTCTATGGGAACGTCTGATGCTCCGGTTTTTAAAGGCTGTGACAATCTTGTAAAACTATCTATCGGTGAGAAGGTGACAAAGATTCCTAAGTGTGCTTTCACGGATAGCAATGCGTTGATAGATATTGTAAGTGCAGCACCTAATCCCCCTATTTGTGGAAATAATGCTTTTAGGGGTATTGATAAAGCAAAATGCACCCTGACAGTCCTTGAAGAATCGGTAGAAAAATATAAGGCTGCTGACGAATGGAGGGATTTCTTGAACATCAACGGATACTCCGGTGTTGATGAAATTACCGTTGACGATGAAGATGCTGAAACACTTTATGATGTATATAATATGCAAGGTGTTAAAGTAGGAACAGGATTGCATCGCGCCGAGATGACAGACGCTCTTCCTCACGGCGTATATATTCTCGTATCGCCTCAAGGAACACGTAAAGAAAAGATTTAAATTTTTCTAATCTGATAACACAATAAAAGCAGGAGGAAAACTTTTTACGCTTTCCTCCTGCTTCTTTTATTATTTTTGCTATTTATTAGTCAAATATGTGTTTTAATCTGCTGAAGATGTTTGTGGCAGTGGTTTTGTCCGGTGTGATGCCCGGCTGACCTTTAAGGCTTTCAAACATTTTCTTTTGCTCATCATTAAGTTTTTCCGGAATATATACCATAATGTTGATGAGTTCATCTCCTGCATCGTATCTGTTGCCGATACCTTTGCCTCGCATACGGAGTATTTTACCGGATTGTGTGCCGGCAGGTATGTTGAGCCTTGCACGACCGCTGAGGGTAGGAACTTCTACCGCTCCGCCTAATACGGCTGTAGGCAAGTCAAGCATCAAGTTATATACCACGTCTTTGCCGTCACGGATAAGACTTTCATGTGGAATTTCTTCGATTACTACCTGCAAGTCACCATTTATGCCGTTTGCGCCACCTCTGCGAGGTGCATTACCTTTACCGTGAATTGGTACAATATTGTTGTTTTCTACACCGGCAGGAATTGTGAATGTTACTACGCTTTCCTGGCGTACTACGCCTTCACCGTTACAGAACGGACACGCTTTCTTCACAACTTTTCCTTCGCCTTGACAAGTAGGGCAGGCGGTTTGATTCATCATCTGTCCGAATGGAGTGTTTACCACGGACTGTTTGACGCCTGTGCCGTGACAGTCCGGGCAAGTGTCTATCGCTGTGCCGTTTTCAGCCCCAGTTCCGTTACAGTGGCTACATTTAACGGTAGTAGGAATTTTGAGAGTTTTGGTAGTGCCGTTGGCGATTTCTTCAAGGGTGAGTTTTACTTTCACTCTCAAGTCATTGCCTCGCTTTACGCTTTGGCGAGCTCCGCCTCGGCTTCTTCTACGGCTGCTGAAACCGATTACGTCTCCGAAGAGGTCTTCTATATCCTCTACGGAGAAACCACCGAATCCGCTGCCACCGAATCCGCTGAAACCGCTACCGAAACCTTGTGGTCCGTCTGCACTGCCGTATTGGTCATACCTTGCACGCTTTTCATTATCGCTCAGCACACTGTACGCTTCAGCAGCTTCCTTAAACTTTTCTTCCGCATCCTTATCACCAGGATTTTTATCAGGGTGGTACTTAACGGCAAGTTTTCTATATGCCTTTTTTATTTCATCAAGTGTGGCTTTCTTATCCACACCAAGCACTTCGTAATAATCTCTCTTTGCCATATATGAAAATTATTGGCATACAACCACTTTTGCGTGGCGCAGCACTTTATCGTTGTACATATAACCTTTTTCTACAGTGTCAAGAATACATCCTTTCATCTTTTCATCTGTAGCAGGAACCATAGCTACCGCTTCGTGGAATTCAGTATCAAATTTCTTTCCAGACGTTTCCATCGCTTTAACACCGCTTTGTTCCAAGTATTTTACAAGTTTATTATAAATAAGTTCAACGCCTTCTTTAAGTGTCTTTGCGTTTTCATCATCTTTCATTGCCGCAAGACCGCGCTCGAAGTCATCTACGATAGGTAATATGCCTTTAAGTGTTGATTCCGCAGCGTTTTTTATAAGCTCGGTACGTTCACGCATAGTCCTTTTGCGGAAATTGTCAAATTCAGCCATCAAGAACAGGTATTCTTTCTTTTGATCCTCAATTTGCTTTTCACGAGCTTCAACGTCCGCCTTAAGTTTGTCAAGTTCGCTTAGCTCGGTATTTTCTTTAGCAACTTCTTCCGCAATAGTATCTTCTACAGCGGCTTCTTCTTGCTCTAATACGTCTTTTGTATTTTCTTTTTCTTCGTGATTTTCCATTTTCACGTTTTTATGCTTGTTACTCATAATCTAAATCCTTTTTGTTGTCATTAACAGCAAAAACTTTGCCAAAGTGATGTAAATAATGTTACATAATGCGTACTGCTCGTTCATTTAAAGTAGAAGTACTACGGACCGCACCTCACCGAGGTGCGAGTGATGGTGGATATTCTGTCACCGCATGGCGCACTGCGTGCTTATACGGTGTTGCTTACAGCTGAATGTTTTCGATTTCCTTGAAGATGTCGCATTTTTACTCACTGTGCTATATATATTATTAAATGGAAGAACTGTGCATAATATGCGTTTTTAGATTCTTGAACAGCTGTGATGCTTTTTTTGCAGTGGCTTCATCTTCAAAAATGCCGAACACCGCTGCACCCGAGCCGGTCATTGATGCATAGACTGCGCCTAAATCAAATAGCATATTTTTTACATTTTCTATTTCCGGGTGATTAGGAAATAGAGATTTTTCAAAGTCGTTCACTACTGAATCTTTCCACTCGGAAATGTGATGTGAAAGAAGTGATTTCAGTTCCGGTACGTCATTGTTCGGGATAACTCCGGAGTATAGAT
>JALEMF010000117.1 GCA_022768005.1 Bacteroidales bacterium
GCTAAAATCAACGAACTTCTTGCACTTTAAAAGCCTGATAAAGAAAAATTGAAGGGGTTGCATCTACCGACGCAGCCCCTTCTTACATAATGTGTGATTGGATTGTTACCGGGATTGGATTACTATGAATAAAGGCTTAAAGCAGATAGTTTTTTATACCTTATTATTTATTACGCACTTCTATAACGCAGTCAGCAGGAGCCTTGATATTCTTATCAATCGTGACCGAGCCGATTTCATCTGCAACAATTCTGCCTGACATAGGATTCTTGATATTAGTGATTGCTCCCTTTATATCCGCATTCAGAGTACTGTATTCAAACGCTCTGTCACAATCTGCGCCGAAAGTACAATTTTCCAATATCAAGTCATGTGCGTAACATAACGGTTGCTCACCTGTTATGTGACAATTCACAAGACGGAGATTCTTTGAGTGCCAACCGAGATACTCACCATTTAGTACAGAATTGTAAACAGTGACGTTCTCCACTTCCCAGAAAGCGTCCTTAGTAGTAATTTTAGCATTATGAATTTCAACGTTTTTAACGTATTGGAAAACGTATTTGCTATCACTTTTAAGTCCGTCAATACGGATATTATCGCTGAACATAAACGGATATGTACCTCCATGAAGAACAAGATTTTTTATCTTGATATTCTTGCAACGCCAAAACACCTCATCAGCATCATTAAGAGTGACATTGTCAAGTTCCAAATCAGTCATTTCACGGAACATCTTGGGAGCATCAATTACAGTATCCTTCATCTTAAGGTGGTCACTGTACCACAATGCGGAACGACCGCCGACATCGAAAAAACACTTTTCAATGCTGAAGCCATGCACGTGCCAAAAGGGATAATTACCCTCAAATCGACAATTAAACGCCTCAATATTGCTACATTCCTTAATTGCCGATTCACCTTCACGGATAATCACATTTTCAAGACGCAGATTGTGTGATTCAAAAAGCGGTCTTTCACCACCAAACTCTTTATCTTTAATAATATCCATAATAACAATTCGTTTTGATCTATTTTTTACTATTGCAAATTTACTAAGAAATTTACAATACCGATGTATCAAAATTCGTGTAATTATAACCATTTTTTCGGAACGAAAAGCCAAATGAATAATTTGCAGAATTTTCTCCCGCGACTTTCTTGCAGTACTTATGCATAATTATAACAATATACAATGTATCCTGTAACAAAAATGTAATATCAGACAATCTCGAATTTCTCTTTTTTAAAAAATTATATTACAATCTGAAAAAATAAAATACAAAACACTTGCAAAATTCCACACAACATCATAAATTTGCAACATATTTTTATGATTTAAGCAAAATAAGAAAGCTCATCACAAAATAATCACACCTACTCCATAGGTATAAATATAAACAAATAAACAACAAATTTTTACAAACCAATTATGAAGAAATTATTACTCATTTTGACAATGTTGGTTAGTGTATGCGGATTCGCCACAGCGGCAGAGCCTGATGCAGTCAGGGTAAAGCCTGTAGGAGGTGACGCAATCCTGCTGCAATTTACAGCCAACCCGCAAGTGGCATACACCACTACCGGAGTCACAATCACGGCTACAGGTCAAGACGCAGTGACACTTGATTTTGATGAAATCGAGTTCATTGACTTCGTTGATCTCGGTTCTGTCAGCGAAGTTGAAGCAAACGCAGTGACTGTTCGCGTCACAGAAAGTGCCCTCGTTATTGAGAATGCAGAAGAAGGCAGCAACCTCACAATCTTCTCAATCGACGGCAAATTATTATTAAACGCTACTATTGCCGACACATTCAGCATAGATCGCTCACGTTTCCAAAAAGGCGTTTACATAGTTAAAATCAATAAAACAACATTTAAATTAGTACTATAACGATGAATAAATTTTTATCCTCAATACTTATCGCTACTGTTGGTATTT
The DNA here is from genome assembly GCA_022768005.1 of Bacteroidales bacterium. Lineage (GTDB taxonomy): Bacteria > Bacteroidota > Bacteroidia > Bacteroidales > Muribaculaceae > CAJUPY01. The sequence continues at coordinate 1,943 of JALEMF010000117.1, forward strand.
TCACAGTTAATGCGCAAACAAAAGTAATGAAAATCGAATACAAAGACGGTTCTTCAGAAGTAAAGAATGTGGCTGACGTATCTCGCATTACTTTTGCTGACCAATCAGAAGACCCTTCAGATGCTGACAAAATGGTAGATCTCGGTCTTTCAGTTAAATGGGCTTCTTACAACATTGGTGCTTCAAACCCTTGGGAATATGGTAACTTTTACGCTTACGGTGAAATAGAACCGAAAACTGAATACACTCTTAAAAACTACCAATGGTACTACGACAACGATGGTGAAGACCACGACCAATGGGAAGAATACTTAAAACTCGGTGCTACATTCACAGGTACTAACTATGACGTTGCTCACGTTAAATGGGGCAATCAATGGCGTGTTCCTACTCGCGACGAATGGACTGAACTTATCAATAACTGTGAATTTGAGTGGACTGGTATGAACGGCGTAACCGGTGCAAAGATCACTTCTCGCATCAATGGTAACAGCATTTTCCTTCCTGCAGCAGGTAATATGGTTGATGCTGAACACACTCACGATCAACTCGGCTGCTTCTACTGGACTTCGAGCGAATACGAACAATCTGATATTACTCAAGAATGTCGTAACTATCGTGCAAATATCGATGCTACAAATCACTCTGCTAACGGCTACGACTACCCTGAAGTAGGGTTCTCTATCCGTGCCGTATATGGTCCTGTACCTGAAGAAGAATTACCTTCTTACACTGCTCCTGAAATGGTAGATCTCGGTCTTTCAGTTAAATGGGCCAACTGCAACCTCGGTGCAAAGAGCGCTTCAGAAACAGGTGACTTCATCTGCTGGGGCGAATTGATGGAAAAACAATACAGCCACAAATACAACTACAAATGGTACGACCCACTAACAGATAAAACCGTAGAAATCGGTGACCAAATTTCCGACACTCAATACGATGCTGCTAAAGCTATCTTAGGTGACGGCTGGCGTCTCCCTACTGAAGACGAAATGAAAGAACTCTTGGAAAAATGTACTTGGACTGAAGAAACTTACGGTTTCACAGTTACCGGTCCTAACGGAAACTCTATCTACCTTCCTGCTTGCGGATTCCAAGGTTATAAAGGTGCTCCGCGCGCTGCTATCGAACCTGGCTACTATATGACAGGTAACTCTGACGTTCGTGTTAACTACGAAGGCAAAAAAATGATTGACAACGCAGTAACACTTCGTTTCACTCGCGGTGCAGGCAACAAGTTCAAAACGCCGGAAATGAATTACTTCTCTAAAGCCGGAGGTATCCAAATCCGTCCTGTACACAAATAAGCATTAACACCTAATGCGGGATTAAGAAAATTATTATCCTGCTTTTAATTTCATAGAGCGGGGTTGCATACGGAGTGCCTCCCCGCTTTTTTCAAACCAAATTTATTTATATTTATTATGAAACATTTCTACGCTACTCTTCTCGCTTTTGCCTCAATGTTTGCGGCATCAGTATCGGCGCAAGACTTGGAAGTTGTTTTGGACCTTATGGACAGAACAGTGTTTGACCAATGCACTCAAACAAGTATTAAGTACGACCACAGTGATTACACTGCCTGGACGTTCAATAATTACGGCAAATATCCGTATATGAACAATTACAATATTACCAAGCCTTATTATTCCGATTACCTCGTAACACCGGAAGTAGAATTAAAAGCCGGTACACTTTATAAGTTGGAAACTGCACCGGCTGCGTACAATAGTTCAGAGAAAAGTAAACTATCAATCGGAGTCGGTCAAGGTGACAACGTTGAGACTTACACAGTACTCGCTGCATACGAAAATATTACATACTCTTCACAAAACAACGCCGAAGTTAAATCTATAGAATTTAATGTCCCTGCAGACGGTAATTACAAACTTTATTTCCTTGGCGAAGAATACCCGTTATATCTTTATAAAACAAGATTGTACAACGCAGGCTCATCAAATGTCCCTGCTGCAGTTAAAGACTTAACATTGCTTCCTGCAGCCGACGGCTCTGCATCAGTAACCGTAGGCTTCACTATCCCTGAAGTATCTATCAGCGGCGCACCTATCAGCGGCGAAGTTAAATACAAAATCTACCGCGGTGAAAGCGATGAATTAATCAAATCAGACAGAGGCAACGCCGGCGATTACATATCATACGTGGATAATACGGTCACTGAAGGCACTGTGACATACTCCGTAGAAATAGAGTACGAAGGTGAATTAAGTGCAAAAGCATCTGCTTCAACTTTCGTAGGTAAAGAAACTCCTGAGGCTGTGACAGACTTGGCTTTAAGCAAAACAGATAATAAATTCACTATCACCTGGAACGCTCCTGAAAAAGGCATCCATGGAGCATACCTTGATGCAACTGCTCTCACTTATATTGTAAAGCGTTATGTTGACGATCAAGAAACAGTTGTGGCAGACGCATTAGCCGAAACATCTTTCGTTGAC
>JALEMF010000129.1 GCA_022768005.1 Bacteroidales bacterium
ATGGGGGTGGTATGCCTTCAATTTGCGGATACTCTTCTCAATTAAACACTCTTATGCAGGAGTGTTTTTGCGCCGATGTACAAAAACGACCTAATGCAACCCAAATAAAGCAATGGGCATCAAGTAAGAATGTTAATAAGACGCAAAACGTACAACCTACGATAAAAAAAAACTCAACACATAGAAAAAAAATAGACCGAACACCTTCTAAAACAAAAATCCAAAAGAAGTCATCAAAATTAGGGGCTTGGATTATTATCATTGGGATCGTTATTCTGTGGATAATAGGATTCTTTGTCAGCAAAGAAAATAATGTTCATAAAACTAATCGCAAAGAATCAGTTGAAGTGATTGATAGTTGTGCGATCATCACCTACGAATCACAAAAGGAGGAGTTCAACGAGAATATGCGTTTAGATAAGGCTCCAACTAAGGATATTAGTTATAACATGACCTATACTCAATTTAGACTTGGTGAGGGGTATATTTCTGTTCCTTCGGTTTTGACCTATAAAGGAGAGGATGATGACGGTGGTCCTATGTTTTTCGATGAAACTGGTCAAATAAGATTATATGCAATGTATTGTAAAGATCAAGAACTTGAATTATACCATCAATGGACAACCTCTGAAATTGGTAATGGCGATCCGGTTTACGATTTATCAAAAGATAATTATTTTGTTCAATCAGGTTACACTTACGATGGAGATGTTTATTACACAAAAGCATATATGGATTATAACATTAATCCTCCATTTTTATATACAGCAACATTAATATATCCATCTTCTCAAAAAAATATTGTAGATAAATGGATTCCTTTAATATTTAATAAATTTCCTAAAATAAAATGAAACGACATATCTACGTTATAGTAATAGCCTTTTGTTTAGACTCTAAAACACAATCAGTAGACAAGGGACACTATATATACCTAATTAGATAGATACAATAGAGATAGTGAAGTACTTTAAGCTATTTCCCACATGTAGATTAAAAAAGGTAAGTTTATCTTTGAGAAAATTATAGTGAACCAACGTTAATCCTGGTACGTCTATGATAACAAACATAATGTCTTATGAATACTATTATATTTTAGTAATAGTGTGTTGTAAATGAGAAATTTATGTGCATTATGTCTTGTATGAATAGATCTATTTGAATATTATATTTATCCAACAGGATAAGAAATTTTCCTAAACATTCTTCCACCCAAAATGCTTTTGCACGTTTGGTCTATAATTATTATCTTTGCAAAAAAAGTAATATTAATTTTTGAATGTGATATGAAAAAGTTTTGGTTGGCAATTATTGTTTTTCTCGGTGGATTTTTGGGCTTTAATGCTAAGGCTGTAAAGCCGGCTCCCGATCAGAGAAATCTTGCAATTTATCAGATTATGGTGGCTTCGTTTCAGCATGGTGAGGGCGGTGCTGAGGGGTATAAGGCTCTATGGGGTCCTGACGGTCATACTAAGAATGGAAATTTGCGCGGTATTATTAATTCTCTTGATTATATTAAGAGTCTTAATGTGAATGCGATTTGGCTGACGCCGATTTTTGATAGTAGCGAGGCAAGCGGTGGCGAAAAACTTCAAGCCACGGGCTATTTTACTAATGACTATTTCAAGATTGATCCTCATTTCGGTACTGATGCTGAATTTCAAGAACTTGTTGATGAAGCTCACAAAAGAGGTTTGTACGTCTTTCTTGATGGCGTATTCGGTCACCATGGCGGTGTGACAAAGCCGTCGCCTAAGGGAAATAGTTTAGATGTAACTGTTACCGGGTGCGATCGTGAAGATGGTGGTAAGGGTAATGTTTCTTATCCCGGCAGTCTTGAATATATAAAGGAGGTGGCAACTTATTGGATTGAAAAATACGGCGTTGACGGCTGGCGTTTGGATCAAGCTTATCAGCCAATGCAAGGCGGGCATAACTATTGGATTGAAATCCGAGATGCCGTAGAAAAATGCTGCGAGAAAAGAAGAAATGCAGGTGAAGAGTGGGGTATTCTCGGCTATATGGTAGGTGAAGACTGGGGCGATGCAAGTGTCGTTAATAATGGAGTCTATCGTGACGGAGGACTTATCAGTGCTTTTGATTTTCAGGGTAAGGAACTTATCAGTGGAAAGATGCAAATGCTTGATAGCGAAGGACTTGAAAATGGATGGAAAGATGTAATCACCATATATTCCAACCCTATGTCCCGTGGCTACCTTAATGATGATGTTATGCCTAATTTGTTTTTGTCGAACCATGACGGCTACAGAGTAGCAGACCATATTTCAGCCGACAATTTTTATGAAAAACTAATGTTGCGCTTTGCTATTCTTGCCGGATATTCAGGTCCTGTTACTCTATATTACGGAGATGAATTCGGAGATTTGTCAAAGAACACAGAAGGCGGACAAAAAGATAATATAGCACGCACTTCCGGTCACATTAAGGCAAATAATTCAGACGAACAGGGATTAAAAGACTACGTGTCTCGTGTGTTTGCGATGAGAAAAGACAATCCGGCAATGTGGCGAGGTGAAAGTACCTTTTATTCACCTAAGATATCCGGAGCTAAGGTTCTCGTTGTGAGAAAAACAGATGTCATCAGCGACAACGAAGTATTAATAGTGTTCAGTGATAAAGATATTTCATTGAAATTGTCAGAAAACAGTTTGCCTATAAATGTAAAAGCGTTAATCCCGGAAATTGTGAAAATCAGGTAATATAAAACCTACAATTATGTATTTTTGTGTTTACAAAAATACATAATTGTGGTATGGCAAAAATAAAGATTAAGTTTCGACCATCTATGTCAGATGGCGAACAAGGAATAATTTATTATCAAATAATTCATAATCGCGTAGCCCGTCAGCAAAAGACGGGCTATAGTTTATATAAGGACGAGTGGAATAGTGATATTTCGGAAGCAATATTACCTGTCGGCAATGAGAAAAATGAGAAAAGAGAATATTATCTTTCCGATATTAATGATAAAATTCAGTGTGATATAAAGGTTTTTCAATCTATTATTTCAGACTTTGAAAACAAAAATAAGGAATATACCTCCGACGATATAATAGAAGAGTTTAATATTTTATCAGCAGGTAAAAGTTTCTTCTCGTTTATGAAAAGTGTTATAGCAAATCTGAAAACGCTTGGCAAGATACGAACTTCGGAAACATATACAGCAACGCTATCAAGTTTAGAACGTTTTAGAGAATACAAAGACTTGGCATTTGATGAGCTGGATTCGGATATGATGATGGCATACGAGGCATATTTGCGTGCAAGGGGTGTAAGCCCTAACAGTTCTTCATTCTATATGCGTAATGCCCGTGCCGTTTATAATCGTGCTGTAGAAAAAGGATTGACAGGTCAGCGGTATCCATTTAAGCACGTTTATACGGGTGTTGACAAGACAATAAAGCGAGCTGTATCGATTAAAATCGTCAAGAAAATTAAGGAAATGGACTTATCCGGAAATCCTAATATTGACTTCGCGCGAGATATGTTTTTATTCTCATTTTACACCCGCGGAATGTCTTTCGTAGATATGTCATTTCTGCGAAAGCGTGACCTTCAGAATGGTGTCTTATCCTATCGCAGACGTAAGACGGGACGACTGCTCTTAATCAAATGGGAAAAGTGTATGCAAGAGATTGTGGATAAATACGATACTTCACAGTCGCTCTATCTATTGCCCGTCATAAAGCCGCAAAAAGATGCTGATGAACGTACGCAGTACCTATACGCAGCTCATAATATTAATAATTGTCTTAAAATAATAGGAGTAAAATTAGGATTGTCTGCACCTCTAACCCTATATGTGGCACGACACGCATGGGCAAGTATCGCAAGAAGTAAAAATGTGCCGATATCAGTTATCAGTGAGGGAATGGGACACGACTCGGAAAGTACGACTCGCATCTATCTTGCATCTCTTGATACAGTAGCTGTAGATAAAGCTAACCGTATGATAATAAAGTCTTTGTGATTCTGAAAATTGTTGAGCAAAAACAACATCTCTTAGGAAGAGAGTGTAATTACGATTACAAATTTACGTTTAATTTTGTAATACACAAAAAATAATGCAAAATAATATTGAAAATTTTAATTTTTGTTGAGCGAATTGCCGTAAATTGTTGAGCAAATCAAAGATAAAACTTTCCTATGCTGAAATAATGATTTCTGATAATTAATTGTTGATAATCCAGAATTTTTTTGCGGATTGAATAAACCTTAATACATAAAAAGATGAATTTGGCGGAATGCTATAAGGCACTTCGCCAAATTTTTGATGGCAACACTCACTACGCATACGAGTGCATACCTCCTAAGAAATAGTTGACTCCGAAGAATGTCATCAGGACTGTGATGAATGCTATGGCAAAGTAGGCATTGTAAAATGTAGGGTTGGAAAATGATTTGAAGGACTGTCCGTGTACCGGTGCTGAATATACTAATAGTGTTATCAGCGCCCACACTTCTTTCGGGTCCCAACTCCAATATGTTCCCCATGATACGTTTGCCCATATTGCTCCTACAAATATTCCTATTGTCAGCGTAGTCAGTGCAGGGTATAGCATTATGGTATTAAACTGCCTTAATGATACCGTCTGCTCCGGATATTTGTGCTTTATATTAATAAACAGTGCTGTGGTGCTGCTGATAAATGTGAGTGATAAAAGGGCATACGCAAGCATTATCATTGATACGTGAATGCTCAGTAATGGTGAGTTCAGTACTGGCATTGCATTTCCTATCGCTGACGACATCTCATTGATGTGGGATACTAAAAGAAAAAAGCCGGAACTGAGAAATCCGAATGGTAATACTATTTGTAGTTTATTCTTAGTAATGCTTGTTATAATCATTACTAACATTGCCACGAACATCATTGTCTCATATCCGTTCGTCAGTGGCGCTCTGTTGCAAATAATCCAGCGGATTACAAAGCTTGCTATCAACATCAGTGTGACAATATACGTAATTACGTTAACAAAAATATGCAGTTTGAGATTTAAGATATCTCTGCTTTTGACGAGTGATACGATATATATAATCAATAGTAACAGTCCGATTGTCAGGCAACTCATTGAGAGAATTGTAGCGAAGTGAACAGTATTATTTATGTGTTCAGCATTTCGTTGTAAGTTAGATGGCAGTGAGTTGCCACCATATTTTTGCTGATAGACAATCATTTTATCTACGATTTTATTTGCCAGCGTATTGTCTCCTGCAGTGACCGCTTCTTTCAGTAATGGCAGTACGTTTTGTATATACAAGCATTGCTCCGTAGTCATTCCTTTGAGCGGCTTGTCAGAAGGAGATACCCAGGTGACAGTGTTGTCGTAATTGTGAGGAAAGATTTTCAGAATTCTGTTATAATCAATAATACTGCCTTTCTCGCCGATACAGGGTTCTAAAGCCCATTCATTTTCCCAAAGGGTAAATCCCAATAGTAATTGTTCCGGGGTGTATTCGTCATAATTACCATCTTTATCAACTTGTTTTACGAAGTCAATGGCAAACGTTTCCATCGGACATATTCTTCCATTATAAAGGATATATAGTTCGCGGAATTTGTTTGCTAACTCCGGTGATACCGTTGTTGCTGCTTTAGTATTAAATGTCAGTGAAGACATGAGGATTAGAGCCGCAAGCGTAAAGCCTTTTGATAATTGTGTGCTAAGGGCTTTCCTGAAAGTGCCTTTTGAATCAACTAAAAGCCATATCATTGAGATAAAGAGTAGGGCATATCCGGTGTATGTAACCGGAATTCCTATAGGATCCGAATTAAGTGATAGAGCAGTGCCGCAGAAGTCCTCATCGTACGCAGATTGGTATAATCTGATTCCCTTATATGAAAAAATTTTGTTCATTGATACACGTGTTGAAAACTCTTTACCGTTATTGCGAATGATGAGGAACGAAAAGTAATCGGAAGCAGTATTTGTTCCGGCATAGTTTTCTATTTCAAATCGATCCAAAGTGATGCTGAATGGTAATTGATGAACTTGATTATTGACGTCTGTGTATTCAGATACTTCTCTTCCCGTGCGAAGTCTGACAAATCCTTGTGAGGAAAAGCAGTGTGTCAGTAATGCTCCTATAAGTATAATCAAGAAAGACACATGAAGGAAAATTGTGCTTGACTTCTTGATTTTTCTTGAAATAAAATATATGATACTCGCTATGGCTGCTATTATCCAGATGGTGATAAGCCACCACGAACCGTAGATATGTTCTTGTACGAATGGAGTACCGTTCGTCGCTTCTATAAAAGTAGCAAATCCCATGCATACTATAATAAGTATGCACAGGATTGCAATGATGTTCTTAATTATTTTCATTAGATTGCTTCAATGAATGCTACAACGGCATCGCGGTCTTCTTTACTCAAGTTATAGAATTTAACGGCTTCGTTGTATGCGTCGGATTCTTGAGAATAGCCATGCCACATAATTGCTTCCACAACACTTCTTGCTCTACAATCGTGTAAGCGGTCATCAGCACCTGTGAGGCGCAGTGACAATCCACGCCCCCAAAGAGGAGTAGTACGACACCAACCTGTACGGATATCGTTAGCCATGTGGAGTTGGTGTTGAACCAAGTCTGTGTATGGCCAAATAGTCTGGTTAGGGTATTTAGGCAATATGTTGTTAGCATTAAGCCCTTCAGCCTTAGCGTATGCTTTGATGCTGTTGTCAACCCAATAGTTGTCATCTCCTGTTTTCCAAGAAGGTTTGTGGCAATTAGCGCAGCCTATAGACATAAAGACTTGTTTACCTCTTTTGACTTCTGCTTTGTTAAGGTCACGAGCGGCAGGAACAGCGAGACCTCTATGCCATACCATAAAGTCATAGTAGTCTTTATCGCTCATTTCTTCCTCGCCATTGTAAGGAGCACCGTTTACAAAGTACTGTTCAAAAAGATCTTTTTGAGTACCTTTGGAAATACCGAGAAGCTTTTCAATATTAGCAGCAATTTCTTCGCTGTTAGTGCCGTAATACGGGTGAAGAATAGACGTGACATCAGCACCGTTTTTACTGATGTAGTCAATCACATTCTGATCTTTAGCCATAGCTCTTGCCCACGCAGATGTGGAATAGAAGTAGTGACGGTCTGAACGAGTAACGTTTGTGATATTCCAAATTGCATTAGCACCCGGACCATCTTGAAGTGATGCGCGAGTCATTGCGTAAGTGAACTTTTTCACTTTCTTTTGTCCGTCAGCAAGCGTGTACCAAGCAGTTGAAGCCCAATCATTAGCGCCCGTATTCCAGATGCCGGGATTAAGTTTGACACCGTACTTTGCTTGTTTTTGGTATTCCGCTTTCATATCATCTTGGTCAATAGCATCAAGAAGACCAGTACCGTAAATACCGATAGTTGATTCAAGACGTACTTCATAGTTGTCCGGCTTAGGGTCAGTGTTAAATGCTGATTGAGGAATGGTGACTTCAGGATAAATGAGTGAATATTGTTCTCCGTCAGCGAATTGCATTGGTAACCCGCTTGGCATTGAAGTTACGTTCTTCCATTGAATAGAGATTTTAGACTCATCAATAGGTGCTTTGAACGGGTGCATAGCCTGAGTTTGCGGCATACCTGTCACTTCGGTGATGTAGCTGTTTGCAGCGTATGAATTGCCGAGAGCATCAACACCTGCAGTAGGGTGGTAGATAACGAGAAGATAGCCGTTGCCGATAGTGTTGGCGTTATAACTGTCTTGACGTTTACCATGACCGTATGATGGGTGGCATGCAATACAACTGTTTCTAACCCAAGCAGGACCAAGACCTTTACGCGGGTTTTCAGTAATAGTATAAGCGTGTTCAAAGAAGTCTTCGCCTTTCTTGAAACTTTCATCCATTCCGGCTACATTTTCTACTGCCGGGGCTGAAGCTGAATAACTTGCATTCTTGGTAGTACCGAGAACACCGCCGGAGTACCATTCTTCAGCACTGAAAGTATCATTGCCCTTGCCAAATTCGGAATTACCTTCTTCAAGGTCTCCGAGATTGCCGTTAAGATTATCATCAGAGCATGAAGATAAAGCAGGAAGGCAAATAAGTGAGGCAATAGCCAATTTTAGTAATTTGTTGTTCATGATATTATGTGTTTATGCAAATTAGTCCCAATCTTCATCATCTTCAAATTTAATATTCCAAATTGTGCTTACGTATTTAACGAAAGGACTTGGCATATTTCCGATTGAAGAAATTGTACTTTCGTATGCGTTTTCAACAGTTGTATTTACATTGTTCTTGTTAACACGCACGAAGAAGCCATGGAAACTGTTTTCAGCGGCTTTGCCATCAATGCTGCCGAGCCAAACGTTTCTGATACTGCGGATATTATCGCAGAAGTCTGTGATTGAATTGTAGCTGTATGGAGATTCAACGTATGAAATATCACCGGCAGAGAATGGGTTTGCTATTTTAGCAGTACCTACTTCGTCTGCGATAGCTGCGCAGCTACCTTCGTCATCAGAAAGAACTTGTGCAATAGCAGATTTAAGAGTAGGGAATGTGCTCTTGCTGCCAGAGATGCCTGCCTTAGTAAGATTTTCACCATAGCTGAGGCCTTTAATAGTAGTGTAAGAAAGTTTAGCTTCCTTTACGAGTTGAAGACGTGAAGCATTTGCTGCAGTTTCGCCTTCCCAAGCCACTTGAAGTTGGAAACAACGTTGTTTGAGAAGTGTACAAATCGTTTGAGCGTATGTAAGCTCGTCAGAACCTTTGATATCTGTAAAGTTTTTATAGGTATCATAACCCTGAAGTTCTGATACGCTACGAGGTTGTCCATTACGGAAGAGAATAAATTCAAGAGCGTGGAAACCAAGAATTGTTTGGTCCTCAAGTGCTTCGTCTGACATACCATTGATGAAATAACTGTGGAGCAAAGTTCTGTTAAGAGGCCATGAGTCAATAGTCGGGTCAATGTCAAAGTCAGATGCTGCACCGCCAAGGAAAGCTTCGCTTTGTTCCCAGTGTTTACGAGCATCTTTGAAATGCTGACAGGCATTGTTTATATCACTCTGTGTGATAGTGCTGACATTAAGATCGTGAAGTTTCGATTCAAGTTTTTCGACATCATTTGCAAGGTTTGTATATGTAGGAACAATAACGTTGTTTACCACATTGACAAGAGTGTTACGTAAGTATTTTTCCTGTTCACTTGAGAGGTTTGCGGAACCGATTACTTCATTGGCATCTGTAAGTGTGTTTACCACTGTTTTACAATCGCTGATTGCGGTACTACCGAAACTTCTGTCTTTATAGCGAGAATCATCTCCGCCATTATTGTTATTGTCGCCGCAAGAAGAAAACATTGTTGCTCCGGAAAGGAGTAGTGATAGAATGTAAAATTTCTTTTTCATTTTATTATTTATTATGAGATTTATTTAATTTCAATTCATCAAAGGAACCAACCTTGATATGCCACGCCGATGCTAACAGACGGTTCGTCATTGTAAACGCTTCTGAGGAATCTGTGAGAGTATTCACCCTTAATCACAATTTGCTTTATAGGCATATAGTTTATACCCACAGCCATTCTCTTGATTTCAGTGTAGTTGTATGCAGTTCCCTTAGTCTGTGATGCATACGGATTGTACTGTTCGTATCTTCCGAAAAGATACATTTTCTGTTCGTCCTTGTGGAGTTTTGTGAAATGAGCGAAGATATCGTAGCCGGCTTCAATACCTACTGCGTAAGCGTTTTTGCTGACAAATGCAGAGTGTTTGTACGGAGACTTGTTGTTAAGACGGTTGTAAAGATATTTAAGTTGCTCTGCATCACCTAAGTAGCCATAATCAGCCTGACCTCTGATGAGCCAGTTGTGAGCATTGTAGGTGAAGTCGAAAGAGCCGATTACAACTTTACCGCTGTAAGTAGCATCAACGCCTTTTGAATTATTAGGGTAACTGTTCCCCATTGAGTGTCCGTAGTAACCGCTAAATCCAAGACGTAGACCCGGTATAGAGTAGTTATCTACACGAAGTGCAACAGCGTACTTGTTTGCAATTTCGAATTCCATAGGAGATGAGTTGCCCTTATTTACCCAGCCGGTATTTGTGAAGTGGTCAGCGTTAAGACCGGCAAGGAATTGTGCTTCGTATTTGAATTTGCCAATGTAACCCCAAAGGCTTGCTCCTGTTTGGTGCCAGGTTGAAGGCATAATCGTGTTTTCTCCCTCAGGACGATAAACGGTAAAGAAATTCAGAGGCTCGTGGTGTGCGTTGTTGAGTCCAACGGGAACTACGATATGTCCCATTCTTAAGTTAAGTGCTCTGCTGAATGATTTTTGGATCCAGAACTGTTCAAGCTCTACTTCACCGCCTTTCTCAGTCTCTTGTTCCCATTCGCCGCCTTCTTCATCTTCTTTTTCATAAGCAACTCCAGTGCCTCCGTGTTCGAATTCAATTTCAGTGCTGAATGTCCATCCTTTTCCAAAATTGTACCCGAGATAGATTACAGCGTGAGGAATATCAAAACGTCCGTGACTTGGGTCATCTTTATGCTCTTCAGGCTGACTGTATCTGCTTACGTGATCGCTGAAGAAATTTCGTGTATAGGCAATTTCACCATATCCGCCTAAACTGACTCTTGATTTCTTGGTTACTTCCTGTGCATTAATTGTAGCTAAAGAAGCTATGGTAATTGCACTGATTGTTAATAATCTGTTAAGTTCCATTTTATACAAATAATCGTTATATTTTTTCAGCGCAAAATTACTTATAGGCTGATTTTTACACAATACTCAGAAATAATGATTTTTTATGTTAAAATTCATCATTTTTAAGTATTGAAATTTTCTGAAACATTTTCGGGTCAACTTACGCAATCTGCATCAGCACAGAGTGCTTAACTTAACCGGAGGACATCTGAAATTGATGCAGATTGATTCACCTGATTGGACTTACAAAATTTTTTCTCCAAAAAATATCGCAACATACCCTGCCGGAACACTATCAGATAATCGTAAAAATCTGAATTGCACAGGTAATGTCCGGGTTAACAAAGATGATGATAATTACATTGAAGTACGGGTACTAAGCAAAAACAAGGTATGGCATACTACGGAATGGGTTATGTGCCGAGCGAAGGAGGTACTTCTGCAATTTTAGTAACAAAAAAGTCGCTTGATAACTATTGCAATGTATCTATAACCGGAGATGAGTTGAATGTTGCAGGAATTAATGCGTCACGAATAGAAATATACACTATTTCCGGAATTTAGTAAATCCTTTGTCAAACGTTTGATTATTAGTTATTTGAGTATATTTGATACTGAAATTTTCAAGTTTTTTTCAATCTTTCTATTCTATCCTCAAACTCCCGATTCCCGGGGACAAATCCGCAAAATCAGCAACTGTTGCATTTTTTAGTTAATGATTGCGAAGTATTCCTATAAATTAATTTCCTAATCGTTACTCATAATCAACTGAAATGCTTACCTTCGCAGGTATTAATCACCACATTCACAATATGAAAAATTTTATACTACTTATTTTCGCTATTTGTGCTTGCACATTGGGTTGTTATGCACAAGAACATTCAATTGGATTATATATGATAAAGGGAGATACAGAAGCTGCCGTTAATCCAATTAAATATAAAAACATAAAAATCTCGGGAGTGTTTAACAGAACTGCTCGATTAGAATATTCCGGTGCACAAAGTCAAAATAGATTTAATGGCACTGCCAAATTCAAATTTGTTTTTGGTGCTGTAAATGTTAATAATGCTGCGTCACATTATATGTTTTCTCCATCATATTCTATTACTGATTTTGGCGTTGCTCGATTTGATGTAAAGAAAGGTAAGAGATATTTAACTACCATGAAGTTTAAGCCTTTCGGCACATCTTCAACTATGGCTGAAGAAGTAGAAGATATAGAAATCAAAACAACTAAAATTGATAATGGTATATATGAAATGGAAATAACAGCTACTCCAGGAGAATACTGCATAATGTTTACATCTTACGGTACTGGCGGTTATAGCGGAGTCTTTGATTTCGGCATAGACTAATTCTTGTCTTTTACGGAAGCATATCGAGTCCATAACTTTGTAGCAAAAACTACAATGTTATGGACTCGCTTAATTTTAACTCGGTCGAAACGCTACCGAACCTGTCGGCTCGGGCGGCGTTTCAAATGAACTCGTCAGCGGTCTTCAAAGAAGACGTTGACATCGT
>JALEMF010000004.1 GCA_022768005.1 Bacteroidales bacterium
CATTTGTCAATAAGGAAGGCGGCAGAGCAACTCGGAGTATCAAAATCAACTGTTGGCAGATGGGTTAATAATTAAATCAGTCCTTGTCTCGTTTGTCCCACGAGACAGACGTGAGACAGTGGGACAATGGGACAAGTTTTAAAGGGTGAAATATCGTATTCCTTTCACCCTTTCTTCGTGTTATAAATATCCATTCTGCAATTTAATACTCGCCGAAAAGTAGAAAAAAATTGGCCAAAGAGAAGAAAAATGTCAATAAGTGAATGATTTAAGAAAAAAAAATCGTAATTTTGCACGAGTATGTGCCTTTGCGAAAAGCGCAAACTATCAGAACGGAAATACAAAATAATTAATATAATTAACGAAAAGAGTTATGAAAAAAACGATGTTTTATGGCATTATGTCAGCATCATTGCTATTAGCAAGTTGTGGTGACAGTAATGGCATATTGACGGGAAAAGGTGAAGGTACTTTCTATCCTGTCGTTAATCTTGACTCTGAAGTGTTATCTGCAAGTAATGGCGGAGGAAGAGCAGCCGGTGATATCACCGTTGACGACCTCGGACTGCGACTTACATCGTCAGACGGCACTTTTATGAAGTCATGGGCTAAAGTTGCCGACTTCTCTTCAGAAGAGAAATTCAAAATCGGTAATTATACTCTCGAAGCGTTTTACGGCAATTCTTCAGACGAAGGATTTGAGAAGCCGTATTACTATGGTTCTACATCCTTGACTGTCAGAGAAAACAAGGAAACTCCGGTATCTCTCACTGCAAGTCTTGCAAACTCTATGGTGACAGTGACTTACTCTGATAGTTTCAAGTCATATATGGACTCTTACAGTGCTACTGTTACCTCAGTTTCAGGTAATGGCATCTATTATGCACCTACCGAGACCCGTCCCGTGTATGTAACACCGGGTTCTGTACAAGTAGCTGTTACTTACACTAAGCCTAACGGCACTACCGAGACAGTTAATCCTGCAGCATTCAATGCAGAAGCAAAACACCACTACAGAGTTAACTTCAACTTGACTAACAGTTCAGGCAAAGCATTCCTCGTAATCACATTCGATGACTCTATCGAGCAGGAAGATGTCACTATTGACCTTAGTCAGGATATATCTTCCGTAGAACCGCCTGTAGTTCTCCCAGAAGGATTTGAAAACGGCGTTGCACAGTCTTTCGTTGACGGAGCAGTACCTTCACAGGCATTAAAGATGAATGTCAAGGCTCTTGCCGGCATCAGCGCTGTTACCCTCAAGACTACTTCAAAGTCTCTTCTCCAACAAGGTTGGCCTGCAGAACTTAACCTCGTAGGTGCATCCGCCGAGTACCAAACAATCCTTAACGCATTAGGACTGAACGTAAAAGGACTTTACAAGCAGGTAGATAAATGGGCTATAATTGACTTCACAAACGTTATCGGAAAAATAGGATACGTAGCAGAAAATCCTGTTTCAACATTTGAAGTGACAGTTACAGACCTCTTCGGTAAAACGACTGAAACTACAGTTCTTAAAGTTGAAAAAAAACAAATACAACTTGCTATCACACAAAGCGCTACTCTCGCTGCTGGTGCTACAGAACTTAACTTGACAGTCTCTTACAATGGTGTTAACCTTAAGGATAACGTAGTATTCTCTTACAAGAACGAACGCGGCACTTGGACAACACTTGCTATCAAGTCAGTCGCAGAAACTGCTGCAAATACATATAAGGTAGTACTTGAAGTGCCGACAAACGTAAGCACCTTTACTATCCGCGCTGCTTACGGAGCATACGAAAGCGAAACCGTTAACGTAACTCGCGAAACACCGAACATTGACGTAGAGGCATCTACGGCAAACACTTTTTCTAAGCGCGCTGCAGTAAGACTTACTTCTTCAGATGGTAGAAATGCTGAAGTGGCAGCCTCCGCAAAACTTTTTGTCTCTACTGACGGTACAAACTTCAGTGAAGCAACTACTACCGTAAAGGGTAACCTGATTGTAGCAACAGGACTCAATCCTAGCACCACTTACACTATGTATGCAGAAGCAGGTGGCAAAAAATCAAAGTCCGTAACAGTTACTACTGAAAAAGGTTCTCAACTCGCAAACGCCGATATGGAAACTTGGGAAATCGTCTCAGGCAAATCAAAGTATTGGTGGGTATCTTACCTCGGCAGTTCTTCAAGTTCAATCTGGGGTACGATGAACAAACTTACAACCTCCGAAGGTGGTAGCAGTACAAACGCATTTAACCGTAACGGCTGTGCATACTGCGCTATCTCAGGCACAGACCGCACTACCGATAAAGCAAGCGGAACTTACGCAGCCGTTATCAGTACGGTCGGTTGGGGTGGTGATAACTCCGCTGCCGGCTCTATCAGCAACTGTAAAAACATCACCGTAGGTTCTCTGCACTTAGGCAGTTCTCCTGCGTCCAAGAGCGAGAGCGTAAACTACGGAGTAAGTTTTAACAGCCGTCCCGATGCACTTAAATTCAACTACAAGTACACTGCAAAGAACTCTGCAGACTACGGCTATGCCGAAGCATGGGTCAAAGATGCAAGCGGAAACGTTATTGCATCAGGCACTAAGGACCTGTCAGCAACAGGTTCTTACACAAGCGTGACAATCCCGTTGACTTACAAAGAAGATGCAGCGAAAGCAGCCACAATCTGCGTAATATTCCGTTCATCAGGTAATTCCGCATGCCAGACAATCAGTGACGATAACCTTAGTAAGCCGGGTTTCGGAAATCTAAGCGATGGCAAGTACCTCGGGTCACAACTTTACATTGATGACGTTACCCTTAACTACTAAATTCACAAAATTTATGAAAACTAAGATATTATCCTTAATTACTTTCATATTTGCTGCGATAACCCTTTCGTCTTGCAACGAGGGTTGGAATCCGCAGCCGAATAGTGACAAGAATGGTCAGGTATCGTTGACTTCAATGGGAGTTGAAGTTTCAAATGCCGAGCAAGTAATATCACGTCTTGCCGTTGACTTATCTGACTACATCGTCACTATCTATGATGCAAAAAATTCCGTTTCAGCAGAGTGGAAATATTCTGAAATGCCGGAAATATTCACACTCCCTGTAGGTGACTACAAAATCACCGTTAAGTCCCACAATGTAGAAAAAGCAGCATGGGACAAGCCTTATTTCCTCGGAACAAAGACGTTCTCAATCCAAGATTCCAAAATCACGGACATAGGCGTTATCAAGTGCGTACTCTCTAACATCAAAGTCAGCATCAAGTTTGACTCAAGCATTGTTCCTTACCTCGGCGCCGATGTTAAGGTGGTTGTAGTAGCGAACGATGAGGGCTCACTTATCTTTACTAAAGACGAAACTCGCTCAGGATACTTTGAAGCAATCGAAGGCAGTTCTACTCTTGTTGCAACTCTCACCGGTACTGTAAGCGGTTACTATGAAACTGTTGTCAACACTTACACTGACGTAGAAGCAGGACAACACCGTATCATCACTTACAAACTCAAAGGTACCCAGCCTGTTACTCCTGATGAAACAGGTACTATCAATCCGGGTGAAGGCATCAATGTTGACACTGACGTAGTCGTTGAAGACCTTAACAATGATGTTACTACGGGTGAAGACGTTATTCCGGGTGACCGTCCTGGTAAAGAAGACCCGAAAGATCCTGATCCGGAACCCGGCCCCGGTCCCGACCCTGAACCAAGTGTTGACCCTATCACATTCACCAGTGAAACCTTGAGTTTTGACGAAGTAAACACACCTGCAGAAGGCGTAAATTACATTGTTAATATTCATAGTGAAGCAGGACTCGCACACCTTATCGTGGAAATCATTTCAAACGATCTTACAGACGAAATGCTTCAAGGAGTAGGACTTGCAGCCAACTTTGACCTCGCATATCCGGGTTCACTTGAAGAAGCCCTTCGTGACAGTTTCGGTTTCCCTGTAGGAGATAAAGTAATCGGACAGAAAGACATCGTATTCAACATCACACAGTTCGTACCGCTCTTGAACATTTATCAAGGTACACACAAGTTCAAACTTACTGCTACCGATGCTAATAACGTTCAAGTAGTCAAAACATTAACCTTTGTAGTACAATAAGCGTTATGAAAAAGATATTATTTTACGGTGCTTTATTGGCAATGCCGGTAATCACACTTCTGAGCAGTTGCTCTGAAGAAAAAGACGATTTTAGAGGTGAAGGCAGAGTGTTTATTAACACCGCCATCAGTTCTGACGTAAAAGTAGTGTCACGTGACGCAAGTGAAGACCTCGCTTCGTCTTGCATTGTATGGATTTCAAGCGAAAAAGGTCTTGTACGCAAGTACGAAGGCATTAACAACGTTCCTGCCGACGGAATTAAAC
Source organism: Bacteroidales bacterium (assembly GCA_022768005.1). GTDB lineage: Bacteria > Bacteroidota > Bacteroidia > Bacteroidales > Muribaculaceae > CAJUPY01. Next base: position 4,362 of record JALEMF010000004.1, read on the forward strand.
TTGTAGGCGGACGCTACATCGCAGAAGCATGGGCAGGTGACTCGGTTTCTGCATCGTGGGACGCACGTTATTACAAAGGTCGCCAGGAATTTACGGTAACATCAGGCGATGTCACTGTTAATCTACAATGTAAAATCGCTAACGTACTCGCATCAGTTAAGTATGCAGCATCAGTAGATGATGCACTCAGTGAATATAAGATGACTGTGAGCCATGACCGCGGTTCACTTACATTTGAGGGTAAAGACAGCCGTGTAGGTTCATTCATGATGCCTTCTACGGACAAAAACCTTGCTTGGAAACTTGAAGGTAAGGACTTCAAAGGTAATGCATTCGTTAAGGAAGGCGTTATTGAGAATGTTCAGCCGGCACACCAGTACGTACTCAACGTTCAGTACACACCGTCTTCATCATCATCAGGCGGCGGATACCTTACTATTGAGGTTGATGATACTGAAGTGGTTATTAAAGACGAAATCACTATCGTTTCCGCTCCGCAAATCTCAGGTTACAACTTTGATATTGACCAACAGATTGTAGGCGAAGCAGGTAACGTAGGTCGCTATTCAGTAATCGTGGCAGGTGCTACCGGACTCAAGTCCGTAATCCTTGCGTCAGACGATTTAGCTCCATTGCTTGCAATCTCAGGCAACGATGTTGACCTTCTTAATATGACTGACGATATCAAGAACAGTCTTGATGCCAAGGGTCTTGACTTTATCTACACTTACGATGCGGAAAACGACCTTTCTACACTTAAAGTGAACTTTGAGGAGATACTCACCGCTACACTTGCTGAAGGAGAACACGTGTTTAAATTCAAGGCTACAGACAAAAACGGCAAGTTCACTTCAAAAGACCTTAAGATACTCGTTTCTAACGCATCAGTTTCCGCAAACGCCACTATCGACTACGAAGTATGGCCTACATCTGTCACACTCCGCGGTAACCTCTTGAAATCCGATGCAACAAATCCTGTATTCAAGTATCGTAAAGCAGGTGAAAGTTCATGGACAACAGTTGCAGCATCAGTGTCAGGTAATACGTTCTCGGCACAAGTAACAGGCTTGACTCCGGGTACTAAATATGAATATGCTACAGCGTGCGACGGCTATGAATCATCAGACGTCAAATTGTTTACTACACAGGCGGCAGCTACTATTCCTAACGGTGACTTCGAGACCTGGAACACCTCAGGTAAGGCTTATCTCCTCGCAGCAGACGAATCCTCAATGTTCTGGGATTCAGGTAACCACGGTTCCGCTACAATGAACAAGAATATCACTCAACCGGAATCTGCAATCAAGCATGGTGGTAATTACTCTGCGAAACTTCAATCACAATTCGTGGGTATCGGTTCTATCGGTAAGTTCGCAGCAGGAAATGCCTTCGTAGGTAAATACCTCAATACAGAAGGTACAGACGGTGTCCTCGGTTGGGGTCGTCCGTTCACATCACGTCCGGCTGCACTTAAAGTATACGTTAAATACACTCCGGGTACAGTAGCATACACAAGCAGTGACGTCCCCGGCGTGGCAAAAGGTGATAAGGATAAAGGTATTATCTACCTTGCACTCCTTGACGGAACTACTCAAAGTTATAACAGTTACTCATTCCCTGTAATCGTTAAGACTAAGGCTTCAACACGTCAATTATTTGACAAGAACGCAAGCAACGTAATCGCTTATGGTGAAAAAATCTTCACTGAAGCAACTTCAGGCGAAGGACTTATCGAAGTAACTATACCTCTTGACTACAAGAAGACAAACGTTATCCCATCGAACTTGATGATAGTTTGCTCGGCAAGTAAAGACGGTGACTACTTCGTAGGCGGTAACTCTGTAATGTACATCGACGATATGACATTCGTTTACGAATAGTTAAATATCAAATATTGCTAAAAGTGGCGGGGTGACAGTAGTTGCCTCGCCATTTTATTTGACTATTAACTTAAAAAGCAGTAACTTTGTCTAATCAAACGCAATATACTATACCAATGTCAATAGATACAATTAAAAGCGATGCAAACAATGTTCATGACCAATGGGATAGAGAACACTTGTGGCACCCATATACTTCTACAATAAATCCGCTTCCTACATATAAAGTTGACCACGCTAAAGGCGTACATATATATCTTGCCGACGGCACAGACCTCGTTGACGGAATGTCTTCCTGGTGGGCTGAAATACACGGCTACAATAATGAAAGAATTAATGCCGCTATTGACCGACAACTAAGCAAGATGTCACACGTCATGTTCGGCGGCTTTACACATGAACCGGCGATAGAACTCGGAAAATTGCTGCTTGCTATGGCACCACCGTCAATGAATAATATTTTTTATGCCGACAGCGGTTCTGTTGCAATCGAAGTGGCTATGAAAATGGCAGTTCAAGCAGCAGTATCAAAGACAGGCAGCCATAAGAAAACGAACTTTGTCACTATCCGCTCAGGCTACCACGGTGACACTTGGAATGCTATGAGTGTGTGCGACCCCGTAACAGGTATGCACGGTGCATTCGGCACGGCATTGCCAATTCGCTACTTTGTCCCACAGCCGTCTATCCGTCCCACAGACCAATGGGACGGGACAATAATGAACCCACTCCGTGAATGTCTCAAACAGCATCACGATGAAATAGCCGCTATGATTCTCGAACCTGTAGTACAAGGTGCCGGAGGAATGTGGTTCTACCACCCTCAGTACCTCGCAGAAGCGAGAAAACTATGCGATGAGTACGGTGTTTACCTTATCTTTGACGAGATTGCCACAGGTTTCTGGAGGACAGGTAAAAAGTTTGCTTGGGAATACGCAGGAGTAGAGCCGGACATTATGACTATTGGTAAAGGGCTTACTGCAGGTTACCTTACATCAAGCGCAGTCCTTACCACTAAAGACGTTGCCGACACTATTTCAAAAGGTGAAGCCGGAGTGCTTATGCACGGACCAACGTTTATGGGAAATCCTCTTGCTTGCGCCATAGCGATAGAGTCCATAAAGATACTTAACGAGCAGGACATGGCAGCCGTAATAGGGAATATAAATCGCATTATGACCGAGAAACTTGTGCCTGCAAAGACTTATGATAACGTGAAAGACGTAAGAACGCTTGGTGCTATCGGTGTAGTTGAAATGAAAGAGCCGGTAGATGTAGGTGCGTTCCAAAAGCAGTGTGTAGAGCGAGGTATATGGGTACGACCATTCGGTAGAAACGTCTATATTATGCCACCGTATATTATTTCGGATTCAGACCTGACCTTCCTAATCGCTCAGATGCTCGAAATCGTTAAAACTCTCTGATATGGAATACTCTAAGACGCTGGATTCACTCAGAAGCACGGGTAACTTCCGTAAATGCCCTGATGACAGACTTGATTCCGGACTTATTGACCTTTCAAGCAACGATTACCTCGGGCTTAGTAAATATTGTCTTAATGACTTTGTGAAGGACAATCAGAGCCTGCTGACAATGCCGATGACCTCTGTTGCATCGCGTCTCCTCTCCGCTTGTCAGAAGCCGTACGAAGCACTTGAAACTCGTTTATCCGAAATATTTCATCGCCCTGCATTGCTCTTTAACAGCGGTTATCACGCAAACACCGGTGTAGTATCCGCATTAGCCGACAGGGACACAGTGATAGTAGCAGACAAACTCGTCCACGCTTCCATTATAGACGGTATTATCCTCTCCAGAGCCAAGTTCCAGAGATTTCCTCACAATGACTTTGCGGAACTTGAACGGCTCGTGGCACAGATGCCTGCGGCAAAGCGTGTTCTCGTAATAGTGGAAAGCCGCTACAGTATGGACGGAGACGCTGCGGATATTGAAACTCTTATCGCTATTAAAAGGAAGTACGGGAACGTACTCCTTTACGTTGACGAAGCGCACTCTTTCGGCGCTGAGGGACAAGGCGGCAGAGGACTTTCCATGAGCAGCAGCGCACCTGAAGAAATAGACGTGATTATAGGTACGTTCGGCAAGGCACTTGCTTCTTATGGAGCATTTGCAGCAGTATCGCAGGAAATAAAGGATTACCTGATTAATAAGTCTCGCAGTTTTATTTTCTCTACTGCCATTTCACCGCTCCAAGCAGAGTGGAGCCGCCTGATGGTTGAAAAAATGGCAACGATGGACGCAGAGCGTGAGCATCTAAAGCATTTATCGGGCAAATTACACGATATATTGGCAAAATACTCTGCCGATTGCTGTTCCGATAGTCATATACAGGCACTTATCGTTGGTGACCCGACACTTGCTGTGGAAATTTCACACAAACTGCGTGAACAAGGCATCGTAGCACTCCCTATCCGTACTCCAACAGTTCCGGCAGGCACGGAACGTATTCGTTTCAGCCTTTCTGCATCTATGACAGATGCGGACCTTGACAAGTTAGACAACGCACTTAAATGTATTTTCAAAAAATAAATAATACAGACGGTAATACCTCGCTGATTCTCATTTTCCTCGGCTGGGGAATGGACTCTACTCCATTTCTGCACCTGAAAAAGGCGGGTAGCGACATAGTACTTGCATGGGGAATACCTGATGCGGATACTCCACGCATTTATGCCGATTTGCTCTCACGATATAAGACTACCGCAGTCATTGCATGGTCCTACGGAGTGGTATCGGCAGACTCGCTGATATCTGACAGAGAATCACTCAGAATAGCGGTCAACGGGACAGTAACGCCTGTGGATAACCTGACAGGTATTCCTAAACACGTATTCGCCATAACATTACGCTCTATTTCAGCGGAAAATATGCGGAGATTTTATTCATCGGCAGCAGGGCGTTCTCCACTTCGGGGATACTTTATGTCGCACCTTCCCGAGCGAGATGTGCAGTCGCTTAAAGATGACCTTGCAGCGTATGCAACCCTTAGGAGCAACTCTCCGAATAAGATGTGGGATAAGGTCTTTATTGCTGCCAATGATGCTATTATCCCTCCGGTAAATCAGGAAAAAGCGTGGGAAGGATTTATGATAAAGCGCACCGACGATGCTCACCTTCCGGACTTCCAAAGGATTATAGATACGGAAATACCGGATAAAACGCTTATCGCTAAAAGCTTTTCTCGCAGCAAAGGCAGCTACGAGGGCTCTGCATACGTGCAGAAGAAAATTGCTGAGACACTATATTCGTATTGGACTCGTTTTCAAGATGTTAATAATAAAGATATACTTGAGATAGGAGCCGGGACAGGTTTGATGACAAAGACTTATACCGACAGGGTAAACTTATCACGCCTTACGCTCGTGGATATTGCGCCTTACGAAGATATAGAAGCCACTATAAGAGATATCGAAGGCGGAGATAAAATAAAAGTTGTTTCTGCCGATGCTGAAGAATACTTGTCGGCAGTGGAAGATAATACGTTTGATACCGTAATATCTTCATCTACAATACAATGGTTCGAATCGCCGCGCAGATTTTTCTTTAATCTGAACAGAGTGCTGAGAACGGGCGGCGTTGCTGCAATTTCAACTTTCGTATCGGGTAATTACGCAGAGATTGCAGACGTAGCAGGTCGTACACTGGACTATTACACACTTTCACAATACACGGCTATGCTGCCTGAAACCTTGAAGACTGAACTGACCGTGGAAGACAGTGACGTATGCACTTTTGAAAACGGAAAATTGCTATTAAAACATATAAAAGATACAGGAGTAAACGCACTTAATTCCACTCCTCTCTCATACTCCCAAATGACGGAATTGATTAAGCGACTCGATATGTCACCGCGTTTGACCTATAAGTATATATACTTAATAATCAGAAAATTATGAACGGAGAAAAAATATTCGTTACAGGTATTGACACCGATGCAGGCAAGACGTACGCTACCGCTTGGCTTGCAAAGCAATTTATGGCACAAGGCAAAAGCGTCGTCACACAAAAGTTTATACAGACAGGTAACGTGGATTTCTCGGAAGATATTACTCGCCACAGAGAACTCATGGGTATTTCTCTTCTTCCCGAGGATTTGGACCATACTACGGCTCCTATAATCTTCACTTACCCTGCATCTGCCCAATTAGCAGCGCAGAAAGACGGCAGGCAGATTGACTTGAGCATCGTTGACCGTTCATCGGAAATACTTGCATCTCGCTACGATGTTGTCCTCATAGAAGGTGCGGGCGGATTAATGGTGCCCATTACAGACGACTACATGACCATAGATTACGTGTCAAGCCGTAAACTTCCCGTTGCACTCGTTACTAACTCCAAACTCGGTTCTATTAACCACACAATTCTCTCATTAGAGGCATTGGAACACAGAAATATTCCCGTAAAATACGTTCTTTACAGCACTCACCTTGATAGTGACAAGATAATTGCACAAGATACTAAAAGGTACGTTGCACAGTATCTTAAAAAGCATTTTCCGGAAGCGGAACTTCTATTTGTGCCTGTGGTTTTATAGGTTAGAGGGTTATAATTTTAGAGAATGATTTCCCGATTTCCAATCCCGAATTTCTAATTCCGGATTGCCGAATTCATATATTACTTTTTCCAGAACTCTATAATTCTGTCAATCCACTTCTCACCTGTGGTGCGTCCCATATCGTAGGCACGCTGCATTTGTTCCGGGTTATGGCATACGTGACCTATAGGAATAGGACCTTCGGGACGGATAACAAGAGCATCGCCTGCAGCCTCCCTTTCCGCAACGTATTTAAGCTCATCGTTGTACATTGTGTGGCGGCTCTCCATAGCATTGACCACAGCGGGATACTTGCGCATACTCAGACGTATCAGCGGCATTACAGATGAAGGCTTCTTGACATATCCCGCAGGCTGAGTTAAAATCACCACGTTCTTATCGTAGCCTATACCCTCAAAGAATTCCAGAGGTATAGAATCCGCCATGCCACCGTCAAGGAGATTGTAGCCGTCAATAGTCACTACGTTTGACACCATCGGCATAGATGCGGAAGCACGCACCCATTCAAAGAATTCGTGTCCGCCAACTTTGCAATTATGGTAAACGGCTTTACCCGTTTTGACGTCAGTGCATACCACGTAGAACTCCATCGGGTCTGCCTCAAAAGTTTCACTGTCAAAGGCATCGTACTCTACTGGTACTATATGGTAAGCAAACTTGGCATTATACAAGTCACCAGTTTTTATAAGCGACCTCAAAGAGCAATAATCGCTATCCTTGGCGAAACGCTTATTGTACCGAATCACTCGTCCGGGCTGATGTGACTTATAGTTGCAGCCGAAA
>JALEMF010000020.1 GCA_022768005.1 Bacteroidales bacterium
GTAAGCCGCAAGATAGCATTAACACCGGGCGACTGGACAGTGATGGAAACAGGCTGGAGTTGGACATACACCGGCAAGTCTGCATCAAATGAAACAGTTCTCGGCAATCCGGCAATCAAACGTACAATTTCTGATAACCCGAGTGATGCAGAACGTATTTTCAGTTTCACAAACACCAAGAACACTTCAGTGCCAAATGCTGAAAAAGTCAAAGTGAATGACAATATGAAGAAGTAATCGGCTTAAAGGAAGAGTCAGACCTGTCCGGACAGTGTCCGGTACTGAAGAAGGTACGACATCGGGGAGCCTCGGAGAGGCTCGACTGTAAGTAACACCGTATAAGCACGAAGTGCGCCATGCGGTGACATGATAGCCACCCTCCCCACTCGCACATCGGAGATGTGCGGACTGTAAAAAGAATATTATAGCAATATAATATATACTGAGTAATTAACAAATCAAATCTTTGCGGTATGAGGCTGTGCGAAAAGCATAGCCTCATATTCGTTTAGAAATTCATCAGTCAATCCTTGTAGTCCTTTAAGCCTTTTTAGCCCTTGCCGCCCTTTCTCCTGACACTGAAGAAGTCACATCATAGGGGACCTCGCCGAGGCTCACTTATGATGTAACCTTTACTTGCTTTCATTTATAAAACCGCATCAATTTCTTCCACTTTAAATGAAATAGCCGTGTTCCAAACCCCGCCCAGAGGTACAGAGAAAAATTTTTAACGCAGAATATTTTTTCATACAGTAAATTTGTATTAATTTTGTCGTTCTAACGTTCTAATTTTTAGTATGATAAATAAGCATATTTTTTACTACTGCGTAATCACTTGTTTAACTCTATTTCTATCATCTTGTGAAAGCAGTGGAAATGAAGATAAAAAGTCAGCACTTAAAAAAATTGCGGTACAGGTTATTGAATATAATCCTGCTCCGGGACAATTCGTAAATGTATATCCGGAATGTAAATCCGGTGACAGTTACGCTACAGTGCTAAGCAGAGCAAACTACGCCCTTAACAATGACAAATTAGTTACCTTAGGCAGTTTCGGCGGCTACGTAACAGTTAAGACCGAAAAACCGGTCACCGGCAAATTCCAAGTAGCGGGAAATGCCATCGCATCAAGTGCAGAACCGGGCATCGTACAGATTTCATCAGACGGAAAGACGTGGTACACAATCTGCGGCGAACACTTCAAGGAAACTAAAAATATCACAGTGACCTACACCCGTCCCGGCGAAAACTACGATGACGATACTTATATCCCGTATAAGACGTCTGACGGTGTCACCGGCTATGTGACACGAATAACGGAATATCACACGCAGCCGTATTTTCCTCTATGGGATACAGAAAATCCTCAGACAGTGACATTTACCGGACACCGACTTCCGAACAACAGCACCTACGACAGCGACAAAGAAATGTATATCTTAAAATCATACTACGGATACGCAGATTCTTATCCCAATGCTTCATCAATGTCTTATCTTGACCCTGCAAACATTGTTGATGAGAATATGAATCCGGCATCAATTCAATCATTCACTTATATTAAAGTTTACACCGGAGTGCTTCAGAGCAGCGGTATTCTTGGAGAATGCAGTACTGAGGTTACCGGCTTTTATGAAGTAGTTGAGTAAAAAGAAAACTAAACTCTAACAAATATATTTTAACCATGAATTTATTAAGACGATTAACACTTTTAGTCGTTGCTATCGTTGCCGCTAACGGTTTTCAGATAGCAAATGCCGCTGAACCTGACGGCTATTACTCAAAGTGCGAAGGTAAGACAGGTCAAGCACTTCTTACAGCACTTTATCAGACAATCACAGAACATACCACCGTGTCATACGATGGATTGTGGACAGTCTATAAGACTTCCGATGTCTATCCCGGCGAAAACAAGATTTGGGATATGTATTCCACAAAACACTGGTCAACTACCGGCGAAAAGTGCGGTAACTACTCTTACGTAGGCGACTGCTACAACCGTGAACACTCCTTCCCCAAAAGCTGGTTCAACGATGCAAAACCTATGTACAGCGATGCTTACCATATCTATCCTACCGACGGTAAGGTGAACGGACAACGCTCTAATTACCCTTACGGCGAATGTGCCAACGGTACTACACTTCCTTCAAAAGGGGGCGTTGACGCACTCGGCAAACTCGGTAAATGTACATTCAGCGGTTATTCAGGCACAGTATTTGAACCTGTTGACGAATACAAGGGCGACTTCGCTCGTTCTTACTTCTATATGGCTACTTGCTACAACGACAGAATTGCTTCCTGGAAGAGCGATATGCTTGCAAACAATGCATACCCGTGTTTCTCTAACTGGGCATTAAATCTTCTTCTCAAGTGGCACCGTCAAGATGCCGTAAGCAAAAAGGAAACAGACCGTAACGAGGCTGTATCAAGCTATCAGAAAAACCGTAACCCGTTCATTGACCACCCTGAACTCGTTGAATACATTTGGGGTACAAAGAAAGGCGTTGCATGGTATCCGGGCGGTGAAGAAGAAGGCATCATCGCAACTCCTTCCGATGGTTCTACCGTAAATATAGGCTTGACTGCCGTAGGTGTTGCCAAGACTTACGCTATGAACGTAGCAGGTCGCGGACTTAAAGAAAATGTAACTGTATCATTGACAGGCAGCAGCACATTCAATAAAGATGTGACTACACTTACTGCTGACGCCGTTAACAACGGAACTGCCACTATCAACATCAAGTATCTCCCTACAGTTGCTGAAACTTCAACTGCAACACTCACCCTTACCTCAGGTGACGAAACAGTTAATGTAACTCTTACAGCTACTGCCGTAAATGGTATTCCTGCAGGTGAAGCATCAGAAGTGACTGAAGACTCTTTCATAGCAAACTGGGTTAACATTTCAGGTGACGCTACATATAAGCTATATGTAAACGTTAACGGCTCATTGCTTCCGGGCTATCCTGTTGACGTTAAAGCATCTGCTGAAAAACACACAGTGACAGGTCTTACTCCTTCCACTGATTACTCTTATTACCTCGCTTACGGTGATTTGAAATCCGAAGTAATCAATGTGACTACTGCCGCACCCGCTCCATCTATCCAATTCCTATACGATGGTGAACTTTACTTCACAGCCGTTGCAGGCGAACCGTCTGAAGTAGCAGAACTCCTCGTTGAAATAGAAAATATTTCCGAAAACGTTGTAGTATCCGTAACAGAGCCGTTCCAAGTTTCTACAGATAAGACAAACTGGTCAACCGCTGCCGTACTCCTCCCCGGAGAAGATAGAATTTACCTCCGCCTTATGGGTCAGACAACAGGTAACTACACTACAGAACTTGTAGCCGAAGCAGGCACTTACAAATCAGAAAGCGTAACTATCAAAGGTAAAGTTACTCGTTCTATCACAGCATTTGCTGAAGACTTCGAGTCAAACTCAATATCTTGCTACTCAACCGGCGTTCTACAAGGAGATGTCGTAGAATGGTATTTGTCTGACGCAGGCACTGAAACTACAAAGGCATATCTTTACAGCGGTAATCAGGCAATCCGCTTCGGTAAAACTTCATCTTCCTCATTATCAATGAATGAAGACAAAGCAAAAGGTCTCGGTGAAGTATCATTCTACGCAAGGAATTTCGGTTCCGATAATGGTGCTGTTATCTCCGTAGAATACTCTATGGACGGCGGAGCAACTTGGACTGCAGCAGGCACAGCAACATTGACCAACGAATACGAAAAATACTCTTACACTGTCAACAAAGAAGGTGCCGGACGTATCAGACTGAAACAAACTACAGGTAAACGCGCTAATATTGACCTTGTTGAAATTTCCGATTACACTTCAGGTATTGAAGAAGTTGCTGATTACCACACTTGGGACGCATACAGCCTCAATGGTGAACTCGTGATTGAAAACTCCGTAGCAGGTCAACACGTCAATGTTTATTCCGTTAACGGCATTACCGAATACTCAGGCGAACTTGCAGCAGGCAATACTACCGTTAAATTAGCAAAAGGACTTTACATCGTCGTTATCGACAACTTTGCACGCAGAGTAGTAGTAAAATAACATTATTTCCCCACATAAAAAATGGAGTTACATCAATGAGGTGTAACTCCATTTTTTTAATCTAAAATACTCATCATATCTCTATAAGTCATATATAGAGGATTCGCACGTCGAAGACAATTATTGTATTATCCTCGTTCTGACTTTGCCGCTTTTTTGCCCTTTTTGCCATTGCAACCCTTTTCACTTGATACTGAAGAAGTTACACCATCAAAGAGCCTCGGAGACGAGTCGGACCAGTCGGACCAGTCGGAAGAGTCGGACAGTGTCCGGTGCTGAAGAAGGTGCGCCATCGGAGAGCCTCGGCGAGGCTCAGCTGTAAGTAACACCGTATAAGCACGAAGTGCGCCATGCGGTGACACTATGCCATCCTCCCCCACTCGCACGTCGGCGACGTGCGGTCTGTTAAATCTACCACAGCCGATATATTGATATTAATTGTGAGAAGCCTTAAATGCACGTATTCTATCGTAAGACTCCTTTAGTCGCTCCGGACTTATTTTACCTTCTTTGACAGCTTTAATTATCATTTCCACTACTGCGAACGGGCGGTCTGCTTCAAACCCTGTGGTGATATTATTTCCCATAACGAGAACGTCCGCACCGGCATTTATAGCGAGTGTTACCGCATCTTCTATGGAATAATTATCCACAATGCCTTGCATATACATATCATCGGTCAAAATCAGCCCTTGAAAGCCGAGTTTATTTCTCAGCAAGCCTGTAAGAGTGGAGTATGAAAGAGTGGCAGGATAGTTTGCATCAATATTTCTGTTAAAAATATGTGCTGTCATTATGGCATCAAGTTTTCCCGCACTGATTAGATATTGATACGGATATAGTTCACAGGGCAGCCAAGTGCTTGTCACGTCAGTCAGTCCGTAATGTGAATCGGCACTGCTGCTGCCATGTCCGGGGAAATGCTTTACCGCGCAATATACTCCGCAAGAATGATGTGCATCTATGAATTGCTCTGCATTTTTTGCTACTACAATAGTGTCGCTTGAAAAACTCCTGTTCAACTTGCCGATTACCGGACAATTCTCATCAATATTGACATCTATATCGGGAGCAAGATTTAAGTTAACGCCGGAATATGCTTCTTCCTGTGCCATCTGTAGTGCATAGTGGTACGTTGTGTCAGTATTATCAGTATCGCCTAAGAACTTATGGCTGACAGTGGGCAAATATCCGTACTGCGGCTTAAGTCTTGCCACGCGTCCACCTTCCTGGTCAAGTGCTATCAGGAGTTTTCCGTCGCCGTATGCTTGTAAATCCATTGTAAGACGTTTAAGACGTTCTTTATCAGTGATATTTCTTGAACCGAGTTCTTTGCTGCCCGTAAGGTCAACATCGAAGAGGATAACTCCTCCCACGTGTAAGTCTCTGACGTACCGTGCGGCATCAGAGGTGTCCGAAATGCTGTCTCCTTTAAATCCCACCATAAGCATTTCAGCCGCATATCGGCGTAAGACGGAATCGGAATACTCTACTTGTGCCGCAGCCGAAAAATTAACTGCTAACAGAAAAGTAAAAAGAAGTTTGCAAATCGTTTTCATGACAGTCTTTGTATGTTTTTAGTTAGTAATCATCTGCTGAAAAATGTGCCACAAAGCCATACCTGCAGACACGGATACGTTAAGTGAATGTTTTGTTCCTCGCTGAGGAATTTCTATGCACACGTCTGAAGCATTTACAACTGCCGGATCTACACCGTTCACTTCATGTCCCACAATTACAGCATATTTATCACCTTTCCTGACAGTAAATTTTTCAAGCGATATGCTATCTTTCACTTGTTCCAGGCAACATACGGTGTATCCGTCTTCTTTCAGAGCCGTAATAGCATCAAGTGTGTTTTCAAAATACTGCCAAGCTACGGAATCCTCTGCACCGAGTGCTGTTTTATGAATTTCAGGAGAAGGCGGTGTTGCTGTAATTCCGCACAGACAAATATGATTGACAGCAAAGGCGTCAGATGTACGAAACATTGAGCCTACATTGTTAAGACTGCGTATATTATCAAGAACAAGCACTAATGGTAATTTCTCCTGAGTGCGATATTCTTCCGTTGAAGGACGATTCAAGTCCCAGATAGTTTTTTTCTGCATTATTTGATATCACTTATTCAGCACCAAAATTACAAAAAAAATTTGAATACGGCTACAAAGTAAGTCGGAGGATTTCAGTTGCGTACCGGTAAAGAAAATACGCAGGCAAAGAGTCTCGGCGAGGCGCTGTCTTTGGGAAGCGCCGTATAAGCTAAGCGCCATGCGATGATCGACAGTACTGTCATCGGTCTGTGGCAGATGCACCGAAAAAACACTCTACTGCAAAAAGTGCCGTTTAACACGACTTTTACAGTAGAGTGTATCAATTAATATCGAGTATTTACGACTTATCTGTTATTTCAGATTTTTACTTTTGAAGCATATACATTGCCATTGGCGATAATGCGGAGCAAGTACACTGCTGATGTTTGATTGCTTAAATCCACTTTTGCAGAAGTGCCTTTATAGACGAGTTGTCCTGAGACATTGTAAACTTCCACTGATGATATTCTGTCAATACCTTTCAGTGTAATAACTTTTCCGTCAACGCTTACAGAATATTTATCTCCGGCTTCAACAACTTCCACTCCTCCCGTACCGGGCTTACGGAGCATATTATCAAGCTGGAATGAGCCGTTTTGAGTAATAGGGCTGTCAACCTGCTCGAGTTTCACACCGCAGAATGAGTATGGGGTGTCGTACAGCAAACCGTCAAGTTTCACCTCAGCGTATTTCCAACCGCGGAAATCAAGATTTGCCACTTTGAAATATTTTGTGTCCGTACCGGCTGTAAATCCGAGATATACTTCGTGGTCGTTCAAGTCACCGTTGATATGAATGCCTACGATATCACCGTCGTAATAGTGCTGTGATTCCGTACCGGCATAGTCCCAAACCGCTACACCATTACGGAAGTCTGTAAACTTATAAGAGAAACTGCCGGAAGCCGTACCATAAAGTTTTTTGTTTGTAAGTCTTGCATAGAGCGGCTTGGAAACAAGACCCGCTGACTGTTCTATATTACCGTTGAAGATAGAAGTTTTATCAAAAGTTTCCATTACTTCACCTTCCTTTTCGCCACCTTCATTTGTAGCGGTAAAGGTGATGGTAACGTCTTTATTCATCGGCAGATTTTCCTTATCACGCAGTTCTCCGGAGAGAGAGAATGTATAGACTTTACCGTATTCAAGGTCATTATTAAGAACGATAATCATATTACCAAAACCGTTTGAAAGAGTGTTGTAACGGCAAGAACGAGCATTCACTGCGAGAGTATTTCCATTTTCATCCTTAACCGTGTAAAGCGAACCTATTGAAGATGCCGCAATAGTCTTGTCAAAGCGAACTTCAAGCGTAGGGTCTTCATAGTGGATTGCGCCACCGTCTGCGGGATAATGGCTGAGCATCTCAAGGCGGTCACGGCTCTGAGTAGTAAACTTGGCAATGAAATCTTCCGCAAGACCGGTATTGTCGGAGTGTTTATCGCAGTGATGAACAGTCTTGGCAAGTTTTACGGTGTATTCGGTATCGCGGTCAAGTGAAAGGTTTGCGATATACGAAGCCTTATGGTAAGAATCAGAATATTTGAAATATCCGTCAACAGCAGGAGTGATGGAAAATGCTTTTTCGAATGATTCCGTATCGATATCGTAGTTAAAAGCAAAGTCAATAGTAGATGCACAACTTACCGCCTCTCCCGCCTCAGGAGCCGGAGAGAATGATTCTACGGCAAGATTGCCGGTACGAATCATATTCAGCGGAGCATCGTTGTAAGTAACTTCGTTAGCGGTTACGGTAACAGGGTATTCTTCGGAATAGTATCCGTCTTTTGACACTTTAAGCATATAATCGCCCGGAGTGACGTTACGGAAAACGAATACACCATTGTACTGCGCATCAGTAGTACGTTTTTGCACAGTGTTTCCAGCCAAGTCCGTAAGAAGAACGGTAGCGCCGTTAAGAGGTGCGTAAATATCTTTACCGTACTTGGTGAATTTGGCAGGCATATCCATTTCGCGTAAGTTATGGTCATCGTAAACAATACCTGCCACATTACCTGTGACGAAACGGTCCTCAGTGTTAAAATACTCCATAATGGTGCGTGCAAAGTGCCATGCTTCAAGCCACCAATAGTCGTCGTTCATAAGTCTGTACGCTTCAGGACGGTGTTCGTGCATACCTCCTTCGGAAAGAAGTCCCACTACATAAAGTGTACGAAGCACGCCAAGACCGCCTTGCCACATATTCTGGTAGAAGGTAAGGTCACCGGAGATATACTCTTCATCACGAGTCCACACGGGAAGTTTGTTTGAATGTAGGTTTTGCCACAGGAGATGACTTAGTGTCACATTTTCCGGGTAGCGTGGAACACCGATTTCGTTTTCGCGATAAAGCATCAACGGATAGTTTGAAGCCTCGCCTGCATTAGAGTGGATTGAGAAAAAGAGGTCAACACCGAGGCGATTTGCCTCTGCTGCAATTCCTGAAAGTGAACGGTCGTCGGCAGTGGTGTTCTTTATTCTTGAAAGGTAAGGAGTAGCACCGAGAGAGTCCAGAATATGGTACAAGTGCAGACCCTTGTAGAGATTACTTTTTGATTCCCAGTAGTTCGTGGAATCCGAAGGCCAAGGGTAAAGAGTGATAGGACGGTCATCACTGTCATAGCCGCCGTGACCAGGATTTATGTAAATTTTAAGGTCGCTCATACGCTTAGCCTGCGCCGGAGCGGCGATAAGCAGGACAGCGAGTAAAGCAAAAATTATTTTTTTCATGATAAGAAACCGTTATCGTATTATTTTAATGTTAGTGCGATATAATTTTCCTTCTATAGTTGAGTAAACTACGTCGCCGGTAGCAGGACAAGTGGTAAGTTCAGCCACCTTTGTGTCGTCTTGGGTCAAAGTTGCGGAAGACAGTCCGATGAGGTCGTACAAGTGAAGAACGGAAGAAGTTACCACATAGCCGTCATCACGAGTGTCAACAGCGAGGACAACGTCATCGGAAAGCCAGCAAGGATAATCACCTCGGCTTGACACCTTTGTAAGTCCGCTGCCATCAAGATTGCAGTAGAAAACGCCTTTGAACGGTTCATTGAAAAGTACACGCTTTCCGTCAGGGCTCAGAGACGGCCATAAGTAAGAATGTGCGTCTTCAATAGGCGCAATCTCAGTCTTTTTTCCGTCAATGACTATCACTATGCTTTTAAGAGTAGTGGTAACGTAAGTATTTGAAGCGTATTCATTTACGTTTTCATCTTCTCTTGAAGCCTTTTTTAACTGTTTTACTTTACCGTCAGAGATTTTAGCACGACGAACGTCACGGACCAGAAGTCCGTCTTCCATTGTTGCTGTTTGATAAAATACCGTCTTGCTGTCGGCAGAAAAGACCGGTTCAAATCCTGCAGCGAGTCCTTCATCGAGGAGTGAAACAGTCTTTGACTGCATATCGAAGGAATACAGTCCTGAATGGTCCTGAGTGGAGAAAAGCAGTTTGCTACCGTCAGGACTAAGCACCGGGTGATGTGCCACGTTAGGAGCAACAATTTCCACAGCCGGCTGTATTGAAAGTTCAGTAGCACTTGCACCGAACATAGCGGTGCAAAGTGCTGAGAGAATTAATAATGTCTTTTTCATTTTTAAAATCAATTATGTTGAATGATAACTTTTTTGACAGTTGTAATACCTGAAACCATAGTTACTTTCACCAAGTAAGCCCCGGCAGGAGTTTCAGACACGTTAAGCACGTTTCCTGAAGCCTTCATCACGAGTTGTCCGTTCATAGAAGTGAGTTCGAGTGACTTGACAAGTGCATCACCGTTTGCAATAATGTATTCAGATGCAGGGTTCGGGTGGATAGTGATATTGCTTACTTCAACGTTTTCCACACCTGCGTCTTTGTGCTTAGCCACATTGTCAATATAAACAACACCGGCTTTACTCATAAGGCTCGGAGTCTCAACGATTTTGAAACCTGAAAGTTCGTAAGGCGCACTACCTTCAAGGTCCGTAAGAGCAACGTCAATATTTTCCCAACCGAGGAAGTCAAGTGTAGCGATTTTTACGTATTTTACAGCAGTTTCGGAAGTAAACTGTGCGTAAAGTTCATTTGCAGTAAGGTCGCCATACACTCTCACTGACAGTAGGTCAGACGGAGTAACAGTTTCTGTTGTGCCTTCGCTGCGTGAAATCATCACTTCACCGGGGACGTCAAGGTCGCTCTGCAAGGTGTAATCCACTTTAAGAGAGTTCGTTCCTATAAGTTTCATACTTGAGCCGCCTGCACCGGCAGTTACTTTTGTAACACCAACGCTTTGATCTTCATTATAAGAGTAAGGCGTTACATCATCAAGCCCGTCAATAACAGTCAAATCGCCCGCATCTTCACTTGCATCAACAGCGGTAAAGTCTATTTCATATCCGTGCTGCAGTGTAATGCCGTCCTTGTCCCCTACTTCTGAAGAAATCACGAGGTGATAATTTTCGCCTACAGTCAGGTCGCCGGTGACAGGGAGTCTGAAATATCCGTAAGCATCACCTTTCTTGCTGTACTTCATAGAACGTTTGTTGAACGACAGGGTATTACCCTTAGAGTCCGTAGCGGATATCTGGTTAAGAATAGGAACAACGTTCGGGAACATATCAAAGCGCAATTCAAGTGCAGCACCTTTGTAGTGAACCTTGTCGCCGTCCTTAGGATAATTTCCGAGCATCTCCATAAAGTTTCGGTTTGTGGTCAAGAACTTGAATTCAACCGGATTTTCCATTTTCATTCCACCCGCATGCTCGGCGGTGACATCAAGTTTAACCGTGTATTCAGTGCTGATGTTATAAGGTTTTGTAGGCTTGAAAGTCATAGTGAAGTTTGCATCGGACCACTCGAATTCGCCTTCCACAGCAGGAGTGATTGAGAATGCTTTCTCCGTGGATTCACGGTCCATATCCCAGTTGAAATTAAATACAATAGGAGTATTGCAGAGCATCGGTTCATCACCTTCTTTCCACACAGGAGAATAAGAAGTGACAACGGGAGGCGTACTTCTTACCATATTTAACTTGACGTTAGCGTACGTTGCTTGGTCAGCCTTTACGGTAACATCGGTTTCGTAATCGTAGTGATCGGCAGCACTGACATGAATGTGATATGTACCCGGCTTTAAGTCACGGAAGGCATACACGCCATTGTAAAGTTTATCCGTAGTACATTCCGATAGTTTTTTACCTGACTCGTCAAAGAGGTCTACCTTAGCACCGTCAATAGTTGAAAGGACGTCTTCGCCGAATCTTGCGTAAGACACGTTTCTGAGCAGTCTTGAATCGTTAATACGTCCGATGATAAGTCCGGTAGTGGTAGGTTCGAGATTAAAGTATTCATAAATAGCCTTACGGAAATGCCATGCTTCGAGGTACATAAAGTCATCGTTCATAAGACGGTAAGTCTCGGGGATATAGTCGTGGAATGAACCTTCGGATAGCATACCGTCAACGGCAAGATTTCTAAGCACACCGAGTCCGGCTGTACCCCAAGAATAGAACGACCAGTCGCCGCGGATTGCAAGATTGTTTGTCCACACAGTCACTCCGTTTTCGTAAAGGTGCTTACCGAGAATTTCCCCCATCTTCAGTGCATTAGGCCACTGAGGTTCGTTGTCGTATCCGCGGTAAAGCATAAGCGGGAAGTTTACACGCGAAGAAGTACCGGTAGCATTTGAGTGGATAGAGAAAAAGAAGTCTGCATTAGTCTTGTTCGCCAACGCACAGATAGTGCTTAGCCCCAAGTCGTCAGCAGAAGTGTTCGTAGTACGGGAAATATACACGTTGAATCCGTCGGATTTCAGCATATTGTACAAGTACAGACCTTTAGTAAGGTTCGAGTTTGATTCCCAATATCCTTCAGGGTCACCTGCCGCAAACGGCTCAATGACCACGTTACGGTCATCAGCATCGTGTCCGCCGTGTCCCGGGTTGATGTAGATAGTGAGGTCTTTCGGAGTTAAAGCCCAAGCCGAAACTGTAGCGGTGAGCGCAGTAAAAATTGATATTAATTTTTTCATATCGGCTTGTTATTTAAGCGGTTGTACATTCATTTTGTAAAGTCGTCCGTCGATAGTGCCGTAAATTATGGTCTTACCGTCGGCAGTAGTTGTAGGGTACATAGTCATAGATTCCGGTGACGTGAGTTCTTGAACTGTTTTACCGTCAAGGGAGAGAGCCACGATTTGCGAGCTGCTGAACTGGTGTCCGTCGTCAGTGGCGTGCATTGCAGCAATGGCATCGTTACCGAGCCAAACGGGATTTTCAAAATTTCCCGGCATAGACAGTACTTTGCCGTTAAGATCGGTTATCACAATTCCTTTACCTGCTGCATAAAACATCACTTTTGTAGCATCAGGAGAAACGGATTCCCATAAGTAACCAGCATAACATTCCACAGGGGTATAACCCTTCTCAACACCGTTTTTAGTAATATAAATCACCGAGCCTTCAGTGCGGGCGGTAACAGGCAGTTTTTTTACATCGGAGGATAAAACGTATTTTTGGGAAACAACGGCATTTTTACCGAAGTTGCCCTTTGCACGAGTGTTAAACACAACTTCATTCTTCACGAATTGCGGCATAAATCCTGCACGAGGTTCATCGGAAATTTTAGTTGTGACATTGTCCTTGAAGTTGTAAACTTTAAGTCCGGTAAAGTTTTCAGACGTGAATAAGAGATTTTCTCCGTCAGGGCTTACCGTAGGGTGGTACATTCCGCTTTCCACTCCGCGCAAAAGCGGTTCTGTTGAAACCACTTTTACCACTTGTGCGGTAGAACTCAGCGAAAAAGCCACACCGAGTAGTGCGATTAAGCAATTTTTCATAAGGTAGGTGTTTTATGTTGTTATTTTATTATTATTTTTTTCATTTCAATGGCTGAATTTGTAGCCACTTTCACGATATATACGCCCGGTGTCACGCTTGGTACGGTGATAGCAGCCGCAGTATCGTCAATTCTCTCATTAAGCATTTCCTGACCGGTGAGACTGATGAGAGTTACGTCACGGATAATGCTTGTAGCATTGATGTTAAGCACTTCCCCGGCTTGTACAGGTACCGGATAGACATTAACGAGTGAAATGCCGTCAACTTTCACGTCCTCAACACCTGCATAGTTTTCGTAGTCCGCTTGGATATTGCTCATCTTGACTGTGTGAGTGCCTTTTGTAGCGGAAGCGGAATTAATGGTGAACGTGATAGAGTGAAGCGATACAGGATAATTAATTAAATCTTTCGGGTCACCTATTTCAGAGACGGGAAGTTCTATAGTATAAGTTTTGTCAGCCTCGAAAAGTCCGCTCTCATCAGGTGAAGTGAGTTTTACGTTATGAGTGCGAGTGTTTGTAGCACCGCGAAGGTCGATTGTCAAATCTTTGAGTGCGACGTCGCTGCTGAATGTTAACCACAATTTATCCGGGATACTGTAAAATACAACATCTTTTGCAGCCTTGACGTAAGGAGAACGAGGTGAGCCGTAAGTGTAACTGATACTTCCGTTCTCGTCTATTGAAACGTTTGTCACACCTGAAGTACCCGAGACGGTCCAATCGGTCCAATCGTTGCTGAACAATGAAGGAGCATCGGAGATTTCAACGGTAACTTCAGCAGTATCGTTAAAGTCACCTACTGAACATGATATATTCGTTTTGCCCTCCTTCAAGCCTTTTAACACACCGTTTTCATCAATACTTACGATAGCAGGGTCGTCAACAGTCCATGTAAGTTTTGCCGGGTCGTAATTGTAAACCACATCATCAACGGTAGAAGTCACTTCAAGAGTGTATTCCTTAAAACTGTCAATGAGGATATTTTTGATTCTGATTGCCATATCAGCACCCACAACTTTCATTTCCTTTGACACGCTGACATCACCCAAAGAAGCAGTAAGGAGTCCTGTTGCAGCCTGTCCTGCCGCAGTAAATTCATCACCGCTGCAACTTCCCAGTGAAGGGTCGCAAGAAAGAGTAATTCCTTTAACGTCTTTGTCAATAAGTGCACCGTATTGATTATAGCCGATAATTACCGGGCGGTAAGTAGAGTAAATCGGTGCTAACAGAGAATATTCATCGAATTCAAGACGAGTAATCGTGTTATCTTCCGGAGCAATATTGTACAAGAGCATACCATTTGCCACTGCTCTTGGAGAACTTTCAGTAGTCTTGTTAATAACTTTGCCTTCCACAAGCATTTGAGCAGAACCGCCGGCATCGCAGTTTACAAGTTCCGTACAGCCGTAATGCTTGATAATCTGACACATCACTTCCGTAGTACACCCTGCGGAACGTCCGTATTTAGGGTCGGTTGACATATCAATAACTATGACGTAAAGTTTTCTGCCTTTGTCGGAAGAACCGTAAGCACATCGGCTGTAAGTCTGCGTGTTGTAACCCTGGTGATAATTAGTCTCGGTGATCTCACCGTTAGCCATCACAAGTGTATTTCCACCGATAGCTTGTACTATTTGCGGTCTTATACCGTCACCGCTCATCTCGCTTGACCAGCCGTAAAGGATAGTAAGCTTATCACCCACTTCAAGAGAAGAGAAAGCATCTTTCGTAGCACCTCTAACCACAAGGACGGCATCGTAACTGTCACGAGTGCCGCAAGGCTGATTGTAGCGGATTTTTCCGATAGTGAAAGTTAGGTTTGTACCTGCCATCCATTTTTGTCCTTCATCAAGAGTAAGGTATATTTCCGTAGATACACCGTCAACCTGGATAAAATGGTTAACACCGCTATCGCTCTTGTATGTATCAACAGGCAAAAAAGTTTTATCTGAAGGATACCAGCCGTTGTAGAGTGTAACCTCATTGTCTCGACACACTTTGTTGAACTGGTATATCATCTGATTTCCCGTCTTTTCACTTCTCACAAAACCGTAGAAAGGCCACGAATTGATATATAAATTTTTATCCGTATCCACAGCTATGATTCCGGACTCCTTGTATCCGCCAACCCACTGGTCATTAGCCATATTCGTCTCAGTGGCAATCATGCCGTTTCTCAAGTTTGCATTAAAGCAAGCACCTATAAGGTAATCGCACCAAGGGTATTGACTTGAGACACACCAAAAGTTACCATTAGCACCTGCTATCGCTTCATGCCCCGGTGCGGACTGACGCTTTGCTGCACTGACGAGTGACTCGGTCTTGAACATCGTTTCCTGACCGATAGTAGTCTCAATACTATTGTACGGATTGTCCATATCCATCTGCAAAATATTGACATTAAGCGGAAATTCCGGAAGACGAATACGTTTGTAATGTACACCCGGACCAAGGTCTCGCTCTATCAGCGTATTTATTTCGTACTCCGTGCCGTTTATATCCACGGATTCCGCATAAATACCGCCGATCCCGGCTGACAGCATCGTAACAGCAAGTAAAAGTTTTTTCATAAAAATTTATTTATTGGCTTTAGTTTTTTTCTTGAATTTCGTATGACTCAAGCCAAGCCATATTTACTGCAAATTTAATCTAAAATAATGTGACGCACACATAAATTATGTTAATCTATGCAAACTTGACAGACCCTCATAAATAAGAAGCAACTAACAAACATAACTTTTCATACACGATAATGACTCTAAATCACGACTCTTCCATTTAAAACATATAGTACAGTGAGTAAAAAGACAACATCTTCAAGTAAAGTCTAAGACTTTCGATTGTAAGTAACTCAGGGGTAAGCACGCAGTGCGCCACCCTGAGTTACTTACATATTCAAGAATACGAACCTCGGGGAGGTTCGGTCTGTGAAAGTTACTGATAAAGTCCGCCAACAAAGAGCTGTGCCTCAAAATTAACATAGATTTAAACTTTATCACAAGTCAAATAAGTACATTTTGCACAATTCAGCTAAAGTATTAATAATAAGGATATTAGAATATATTTTAGGAATTATTCCATTAAAATAATGGTCAAAAAAAAGGAATTTTTCCGTTTTATGCAATTACGAATCTGAAAAAATCAGAAAAATACAGAGTAATAGTCCGATTCTCAAAGTCAAAAATAATAAATTTGGGCAATCGGAGGAAAAATTGTAACTTTGCTTGTTGAATTTCATCTGAACAAAGAATAATGGAAGAAAAATACGATATAAAACCAAATGTCCTTGACTACGAGGATATTATAAAAATAGTTCCAAAACTTAAAGGACACGAAAAGTTTGTCAACGCTATTCTTAAATTCCTTAGTATAGACAAAGTTAACGGCGTCCACTCTCGTAATTGCGACACTCCCGGACCTGAATTTGTAAAAAGATTACTATTTGACGAATTTAAAATAAAACTCCGTATTGACAACGAGCAAGTACTTGATAACCTGCCTGAAGGCGCATTTGCCACTGTATCAAATCACCCTTTCGGAGCGCTTGACGGCATCACACTTATCCACATCGTCGCTTCACGCCGACCGGAATATAAAGTAATGGTGAACATGGTGCTGAACGCTATCAGTGCAATGCGACCGAACTTTATAGCCGTAGATGCTCTTGCATCAAACGACCCCAAGAAAAAAGCCGTATCAATGCAAGGTATCAGAAATGCTATCAAGCAGGTACGTTCCGGCAATCCGATAGGCTTCTTCCCCGCCGGAGCAGTCTCCAAAATTAATCTGAAAGGAGAACTGAACGACAGAGAATGGCAGCCGTCAGTGGTGCGACTTATCGAACAAATGAAAGTACCTGTAATACCTATTTTCTTTCACGGCAGCAACTCATGGTGGTTCAACTTGTTAGGACGTATCAGCTGGCAGTTGCGCACACTACGATTGCCCGCAGAAGTATTCCGCAAAATCGGTAGCGAAATACACGTTTCAGTAGGTAATCCTATCAGCGTGGAAGAACAAGCACGCCACCAAGGCAGTGTAAAAGAATTCGGTGAATTTCTTAAGCAAGAGACATACAAATTACGCAAATGCAAATAAACGATGTAACACAGCCTGCTGAAGTGTTGCAAGCAAAGCAACGACTTGGCATCGTCGGTAATGCACCTGCATTGACCGCCGCCATTATGCGCGCTCTGCAAGTGGCACCGATTGATATGTCTGTACTCGTGATTGGAGAAAGCGGTTCCGGAAAAGAATTTTTTCCTAAAATTATCCACAACTTTTCTCCGAGAAAACATAACAAGTACATAGCTGTAAACTGTGGAGCAATACCGGAAGGAACTATTGATTCCGAACTGTTCGGACACGAAAAAGGTGCATTCACCAGTGCCGTATCTGCCCGTAAAGGGTACTTCGAAGAAGCTAACGGCGGTACTATTTTCCTTGATGAAGTGGGAGAATTGCCGCTCACCACTCAGGCAAGACTCCTCCGAGTCCTTGAATCCGGAGAATACATCAAAGTAGGCTCCTCGGAAGTACAGAAAACCAATATCCGAATCGTAGCCGCCACAAACGTTGATATGGCAAAAGCC
This sequence comes from Bacteroidales bacterium, assembly GCA_022768005.1. Classification (GTDB taxonomy): domain Bacteria; phylum Bacteroidota; class Bacteroidia; order Bacteroidales; family Muribaculaceae; genus CAJUPY01. Next base: position 17,581 of record JALEMF010000020.1, read on the forward strand.
GTTAAAGACGGAAAATTCCGTGAAGACCTTTACTACCGTCTTTCAGGAGTTCTTATCCCCGTTCCACCTCTTCGCGACAGAGGTAACGACATCGTGCTTTTAGCCCGCAAATTTGCATCAGACTGCGCTGACAAATACAATTTGCCACCCGTGAACTTCACTGACTCTGCCAAGAAAGAACTTCTCGCCTACCGCTGGCCCGGAAACGTACGACAACTGAAAAACGTGATTGAGCAAGTAGCGATTTTTGAAGCAGGGACTGAAGTCACTGACGAGGCTGTTAAAAAATATCTGCCTCAGACAAACGTATCATTTACGCCTGCCACAGTGGAAGATCAACACACCTACGAGCGTGAACGTGAAGTGCTTTTCAAAATGATTTTCCAACTCCAACACGAGATTGCAGAACTCCGCAAAACAATTATCAACAACGGGTTCGTGAAAAATCCCGCACAAAAAGCTATCACCGCAGGAAACTCTACTGAAAGTAAAATAACGTCTATACTTAAATACCACGGTAACGACGATATCACTCCTTCAGTCACCGTAGAGACTCCCGTCATCACTCCGCCGCCGAGCAGTCCCACCACGCTTGAAGACAACGAAAAAGAAACTATTCGTCGCGCACTTGAACGTAACGACGGCAGAAGAGGCGCAGCCGCTAAAGAACTTAAAATTTCAGAACGTACACTTTACAGAAAAATCAGAGATTATGGCTTGGAATAAATTTCTATCTATCCGAATTCTTCTCACCGCACTCCTTATTGCGGCAGGAACTCAGGCTTGCAGCATCAGCTATAAATTCAACGGTGCGGCACTTGACTATTCCGTATATAAAACCATTCAGATAGGTAGTTTCCCTATCCGTGCAGCACTCGTCTATCCTCAACTGCAACAAACGTTTGAAACAGAACTCAGCGACTATATCACAAGAAATACAAGACTCAAATCCGTTGACTCCGGTGCAGACTTGCAGATTGAAGGCGAATTCACAGGATACTCACTCTCACCACAAGCCGTAACGGAAGACGCATACGCTTCAAAGACAAGACTTACAGTGACAGTCAGAGTCAAATACATCGATAACAAAAACGAAAAAAATAATATCGACCAATCTTTCTCATCTTACCGCGACTTTGACAGCAGTGAAATGCTCACAGACGTGCAAGATGAACTCTGCCAACAAATCGCCAAAGAACTTGTTGACTTGATATTTAACGCCACACTCGGAAACTGGTAATAAATCATGGACAGACAGGAAGAAATATCTCAGATACTTAACGCTGCTAACGACGTAACGGCTACTCTGAACTCTGTAGAGTCGCTATCCCGTGCGTACCCGTTTTTTTCTTTGCCGTCAGCAATAATGATTAAACACTTTAACGGTGAACTCGCTGACGATGTCAAGCAAAGACTGTTACACCGGATTGCCCTGTCTTCACCGGACCCCACCACTCTGTACCAACTACTCAACACTGACGGCGACAGCATACACAATTTTTATCCAAAAGAAGAAAAAAAACCGCAAATAGGCACAGAGGACACTATAACTGCGTTCCTCAACACTTACGGTAACTCAGAACCCGGAGAAGAAGAACTGCTTGAAAAACTAATATTCAACCCTGTACCGGACTACGCCTCTGTACTCGAATCCGAGGAAGATGAAACAGATAATAAAGAAAAGTCCACCGGTAACGATGCACTTATTGATGCTTTCCTTGAAAAACAAAAGCCGGAAAAGCGAAACTCTTCATCTCACACCACGGCTACCGTCAACACTAAGCCAAACACCGAGTCAGAACCTTCAAAACCGGACCCGGACTCCATGTTAAGCGAAAGTTTGGCTAAAATTTACATAAAACAACGCCGATATGACAAAGCATACGAAATTATATCCCAATTAAGTTTGAATTTTCCAAAAAAAAGTATTTACTTTGCAGACCAATTACGTTTCTTACGTAAATTAATAATTAATCAGCAACATAAAAACTCAAAAAATAACTAACAATTAACAATGTACACTGCAGTAATTATCATTACAGTATTAATCTCAGTTCTATTAATCCTCGTTGTCCTCGTTCAAAAATCTAAAGGTGGAGGTTTGGCTTCAAACTTCTCAGGCGCAAACCAGATTATGGGTGTTCGCCGTTCAAACGACTTTATTGAAAAAGCTACTTGGACACTCGCTGCAATCGTAGCTATTCTCTCTATCTCTTCCGCTTTCATTTCTCCGCGCACTTCAGGTGCTAACGGCCCTCGCGTAAGAATTGAAGAAAAAGTTGTTAACGGTGTTGAATACAGCACTGACGCTCAACAACTTCCTGCTGCTACTGACGCTGCTCCTGCAGATAGCGCAAAATAAGACTGAAACGCAGATTAATACCTGAGGTATTACCTGAACGATATATAGGGAGTCCGTAAGAAATATCTTTACGGATTCCCCATTTATCGTGTCAATACAGTAATAAAAACTAATAGTCCAACCCACTCCGTTCGCACCTTGAAAAACACTTGAACTGCTGAAGAGTTCGCCATTAAGAATCTGAATAAGTTGGCAAAATAGTAGCAATTATTAGCCTTATTGTACACTTTTTGAACATAGTATGCAAAGAATGTCGTAACTTTGCAAACCAATTAAAAAAATCGCAAAACAATGACAAAAAAAATTCTTACACTTTTGATTTTGATATCATCGTGCAGCATAATTTCAAATGCCGAAACATTTGAAAAACTGAAATATGGTGATTTTGAAAATTGGGTTACCAGAATAATCCCTGAATCAAGAGTTCTCGGCGGACATAAAAAGACACTTTACGAAATTGCACCTACGGAAACCATTACCGGCAACGTACCATATTCAAACAAAGGCGGCTCTCCTTGGGCCACTTCGAACGTTCTTGCTAACGTAATGGGAGTAGTAAAAGGTTCTAACGCCGTTTTCCCTGACGAAAGAAGTGCAGGAAACAAATGCTGCAAACTCACCTGCCTTATGGAGCATTGTAAAGCGATAGGCATCATTAACATAGACGTTGTAGTAGCAGGCTCAATGTTTTTAGGCAAAATGATTGAACCGATAAAATCCACAAAAGACCCATATAGCAAAATGGAAATGGGTATTAAATTCAACCGTCGCCCTAAAGCACTTCGCTTTGACTACAAACTCACTATCCCGGAAGGGAACACAAGAACGTATTCAAGCGGTTTCGGCAAAAAGAAAACGTACGCCGGACACGACTGCGCTGAAGTCTATATCATACTTCAACGCAGATACGAAGACGCCGAAGGCAATATTCACGCCAAAAGAGTTGGCACAGGACGCAGGCACTTTAACAAAAGCACATCAGGCTGGGTAAACGGATACGATATACCCGTATGGTACGGCGACATCACAAAGCGTGCCGACTACAAAGACTATATGGGGCTCATTTCAAAAGAAAAATCTTACTACGCTACTAACAGCAAAGGCAAAATGGTTCCTGTAATTGAAGAAGGCTGGGACTCTGCAGACGCTACACCTACACACATTCTCGTGATGGCATCAGCAGGCAGCGGCACAGCATACATCGGCACTTTAGGATTAACCCTATGGATTGACAACATAGGACTCGTATTCTGAAAACAACACTATAATACATAAAATACTGATCCAATAAGGGGAGTTGCGTCATCGTTGATACAACTCCTTTTATTATTTATTGCCCTAAAAAATGGAGATTGCATAATCATAGCCTCTTTCATTCTTATTCATCATTCGCATATTTATGCAATAATCATTTTTCTAAATAGCAAAAAATTGAAGAAAAGCAGAAAAATAAGAATAAATATCAGGATTTTAATTATATTTTATTAAATTAGACATTTTTTAACTATAAACTCAAAAAAAAGGTCGTAACTTTGCCGTCCCAATAGTAGAGAGCGATACTCTCGCTATTGGACATTAGAAATATTTGCATAATAAAGACATTAAATACTTGAATTTTGGTTATGAGGGAGGTGTGCATCTGTGAAGATGTGCACTTTCATTTTTTTAAGAGCAAAACGCAACACATATACCAAATATTTCGTAACTTTGTCACATTGTAAATATATAGAAATAATAATATGAATTCAGATTTAAAAAAGATATTGGACAGTGACACCGACGGATTAGTGTCTTACGAATATTTGGCAAACCACATTGACTCTTGCCAAGACGTCATCAACGACATTATTGAAAACATTATCCGAGTTGACAAGACAGGACAATTTGACGCAAGCACTGCAAGATACCTCAACGCAATAGATAAAGAAACTTTTGCAGAATATATTTCAAGACTTATTGCCGCCGCTATTGAAAAAGACCGCGAGCACAGATACCTCGGAGATTTGCTTCAGGGAATTTGGGGCGAAGATTATGCAAAGCACGTTGATGAGTTGAACGCCAAAGACGACAACTTCAGGAGAATCTATAAAAGACTTTTCCCGAAAGGTTTCTAATTAATCACAGTTAACCACTATGACACTGAAGAAAACAATTATCACACTCGCTGTGATTTTAGTATCATTATGTGCTGTAGCCAACACTAAAAACACTAACAAGATGGAAAATAAAGATGCAGTTGTAGTAATCACTACCTCACTCGGAGATATAACTGTCCGCCTGTACGGAGACACACCGAAACATAGAGATAATTTTCTCAAACTTGTTAAAGAAGGATACTACGACGGAGTACTCTTTCACCGCGTGATTAGAGACTTTATGGTACAAACAGGTGACCCTGACTCTAAAAATGCTCCGACAGGCAAAATGCTCGGCACAGGAGACCCGGGTTACACCATCGATGCTGAAATTTGCTATCCCAAACACTTCCACAAGTTCGGCGCGCTCGCTGCTGCCCGTACCGGCGACGAAGTAAACCCGGAACGCAAATCTTCAGGCTCACAATTCTACATCGTAACTGGTAAAACTTACAACGATTCAACTTTAGCACAAATGGAAAAACGTATGCAGCAATCACAGCAGCAGGAAGTGTTTAACCGCCTCGCTAAAGAAAACCGCGACAGCATAATGACGCTTCGCAGAAATCGTGACCGTGAAGGGCTCGAAAAACTCCAAAATGAACTTATCGAGCAGACTATGAAGGAAACTGCCGCAAATCCTGCAAAAATTTCCGACGACGCTCGCAAAGCATACACCACTGTCGGCGGAACACCTCACCTTGACGGTGCATACACAGTATTCGGCGAAGTGATTGACGGAATGGACGTCATCAAAGAAATACAAAAAGCGGAAACTGACAGAAACGACCGTCCCGTCAGTGACATCAAAATTATAAAAGCCACTATTAAAGAACAATAACAAGCGAAGCGATAAGTTATGGAGTACACCACGTTCTCACTTGATAACGGACTCAAAGTAATACACCAATATTCACCGGACACCATAATGGTGCTGGTGAATGTGTTGTACGACGTCGGTGCGCGTGATGAATCTCCCGAACTGACAGGTATGGCACACCTGTTTGAACACTTGATGTTCGGCGGTTCGGTAAACGTCCCGGACTTTGATGCGGAACTTGAAAGAGCCGGTGGCTTAAACAATGCCTGGACGAGCAACGACTTTACTAACTTTTACGACATTCTCCCCGCACAAAACATTGAAGTGGCACTACGACTTGAAAGCGACAGAATGCTTTCACTTGCATTCACACCCAAGTCGCTTGAAGTGCAAAGAAATGTTGTAATAGAAGAATTCAAGGAAACTTGCCTTAACCGTCCTTTCGGAGACCTCGGCCATAAACTTCGCAGCCTTATATACAAAGTTCACCCATATTCCTACCCCACAATAGGTAAGGACATTAGCCATATAGAGAAAGTCACACTTGACGACGTAAAAGACTTTTTCTACTCACACTACACTCCTTCAAATGCCATTCTCACCATTGCCGGAAATATCACACTTGAAGAAACGAAACGACTCGTAAACAAGTGGTTCGGCGACATACCGCGACGCGAAGCTAAAAAGCGTCACACACCTCAAGAGCCGTTGCAGACCGAACCGAGAAGACAAGACATAATAGCCGATGTACCTCTGAATCTGATGGTAATGGCTTACCCTATGGGTGGCTATAAATCCGAAGATTACATCATAAGCGACTTATTGACTGACATACTTTCATCAGGTCGTGCATCACGTTTTTGCAGAACACTGGAGATGAACGACATTTTCTCAAGCGCAGATGCATCAATCATGGGCAGCGAAGACCCCGGATTTGTAATGATAACTGCAACACTTGAAAATAACGATTTCGCCACGGCTGAAAAGCTAATCAATGAACAACTTGACCGCATTAAGTCCGGAGACATAACTGAAAGAGAACTGCAAAGAGCCATAAACCGCTACGACAGTGAACGTACATTCTCCTTCATGAACTTCACAGACAGAGCGAACAACCTCACCTTCGCCGTTTACCATAGTGAAGACCCGGACGAAATAGCACAACGATACCATGCTGTGACACTTGAAAAACTCACGGAAGGTGCTAACAGAATTTTTGACAACAACAAAGTTTCAGTATTAACTTACACCCCGGAAAAGTAAAAAAAACTTACACTGATGAAAGGAACAAAACTAATAGCGAAAATATTCACCTGCATTGTTCTCCTCGGAGCAATGAGCATCGCCACGTCTTGTTCCTCAAAAAAAAATACTGCAGCTTCAAGGAATTACACTGCTTTTATCACCAAGTACAACATTTACTACAACGGTGATACCCACTACAAGGAAACGCTTTCAGAGATGGAGAAAACCTACGAAGATGACTACACCACCTTTCTATACACCCACCCTGCACAAGCTCATGCGAACGAGAAAGCACCACAGCCAAGCGGCGACTTCACTCGCTCTATCGAAAAAGCACAGAAAGCTATCCAATTAAGGTCTATCAAGAAAAAGCCAAAGAAAAAATCAGGAAAGAAAAACGATGCTGCTTACAAGGCTTGGATGAAACGAGATGAGTACAACCCTTTCCTCCACAACGCATGGATGATGATGGGACGTTCACAGTTCATGAACGGTGACTTTCTTGGCTCGGCATCAACATTTTTCTATATTTCAAAGCACTTCACATGGCTGCCGGAGACTGTTACTGAGTCAAAGCTATGGCAAGCAAGAAGTTACTGCTCTATGGACTGGCTTTACGAGGCGGAAGTTATAATCACAAGAATAAAGCAGGACGACCTGACAAACAAAAAACTTAAATATCTCTACAACGTCACTTACGCAGATTATCTGATTAAAAGCGGAAAGTACGAACAGTCCGTTGACTACCTCAAAAACGCTGTCAGTTTCACAAGCGGTGCGCAAAAGTCAAGACTTAACTTCCTCTTGGGGCAAGTTTACACCCGTATCGGCAAAAAAGCCGAAGCGTACAAGGCTTACGGCGATGCAGGAAAATGGAACGGCGCTACGTACCGCACTAAATTCAACGCACGAATCAAGCAGAGCGAAGTGTACGAGGGTGCTGACATCACGAAGGAAGTAAATTCACTCAAGAGAATGACAAGGTACGCCAGAAACAAGGAATACCTCGACCAGATATATTACGCAATCGGCAACCTTTACCTATCCCGCTGTGACACCACGGAGGCTATCAAAAACTACGAACTGGCAGCAGAAAAAAGTACACGCAATGGTATTGACAAAGCCATCTCGCAAATCACTCTCGGTGAACTGTATTTCGCCAAGCAGAAATACGACAAAGCGCAGCCGTGCTACGCCGAAGCCGTACCGCTATTGCCGGAAACTTACCCTAACTATAAACTTCTCAAAAAACGCTCCGATGTACTTGACGAGCTTGCCATCTATTCCCAAAACGTAGTTCTGCAAGACTCACTCCTGCGCCTGTCACACTTGGACAAGGAGCAGCAACTTGACGTAATATATCAGATAATAGAACGGCTCAAGAAGAAAGAAAAAGAAGAGGAAGAAAATGCCAAACGTGAAAGTTATCTCGCAGAGAAAGCCTCTGAAGGTACGGGACTGAGAGATAACGGCAACTCCGCCCCTACCCAATTCACCCTTAACACGGACAAAGCATGGTACTTCTACAATACTGCCACCCGAAATGCAGGTAAAACCGAATTCCAGCGCAAATGGGGTAGCAGAAAACTTGAAGACGACTGGCGCAGAAGAAACAAGTCGTCATTTAACTTTAACGACTTCGAAGAAAGCACCACCGATGAAAATGCAGACAGTGACAGCGCAGATAATAGCGATAACACTGAAGACAGCACCACTGTTAATTCTCCGGAAGACGAAAAAGCCGCTAAGGAAAAAGAAGCACACGAAGCCGACCCGCACTTCCCGGAATACTATCTTAAGCAAATCCCAGCCACTGACGAAGATCGTGCTACGTCACACGAAATTATCCAGGAAGGTTACTTCAATATGGGACTTATCCTCAAAGACAAACTTGAGGACTACACCGCCTCTATGATGGAGTTTGACAGCCTTATGATCAAGTACCCTGAAAACAAGTATAAACTCGATGTTTATTACAACATCTACCTTATGTTTATGCGCAAAAACGATATCAGACTCGCTAACAGGTACCGCAACATCATCGTATCCGAATTCCCGGACTCTCCTTACGGCATCGCTATGCGTGACCCTAACTATATAGAAAATCTGAAAGTGATGGAAGAACGAGAGGAGCAAATTTATGCCGATGCATACAATGCTTACCTCGAAAACAAGAATAAAGACGTACATGCCGCCTACGAAATGATGCAGGAACAGTACGCTACCAGCAAACTTATGCCTAAATTTATGTTTATCGATGCACTTGCTTACGTCACCGAAAACAATCCGGACCTATTCAAAGAGCGACTAAAGTCTATGCTTGAAAAGTACCCGGACACCGACATTGCACCTATCGCCTCTTCTTACCTCTCAGGACTGGCTAAAGGCAGAAAACTCAACACCGGAGGTACAAACACTCGCGGTATGATTTGGGACATAAGACTGTCTAACGACTCCACTCTCGCTGAAAACACGGAAGCGGCTGAATTCGAACTGAATCCGGAAGACAAACAGCTATTTATACTCCTCTTCCCAACAGACACCGTCTCACCTAACGAACTGCTCTACAAAATAGCACGACATAACTTCACGTCATTCGTCGTCAGCGACTTTGACCTTGAGATGATGAATTTCGGACGTCTCGGACTCTTAATAGTAAAAGGCTTTAACAATCTTGCAGAACTAAACAACTACCGCAGAGTGATGGCAACAAGTACAACCTTGCAACTGCCGCGACAAGTACGCCCGGTCATCATCAGTGTAGGTGACTTTGATAAACTAATCAAAGAAGGTCGTTCATTCGAGGAATACTTTAACTTTGCCCGTCAGCAGATGTATATTTCCGCCGAAGAAAACGTTTTACCGCCGGAAATCTACGGTCCGTCGGAAGGATACGATGAACAAAATGCCGTCACTGCTCCGGAACAGGAAGAAACAGTAAACAGTGCCGAGCAAAGCAATACTCCGCAACAAGAAGAAATGCCGGAATCAACCCAAGAGCCGGCACAATCTGCTCCACAGCCCGTGCAAGCATCTCCTGCACCTGCAAAAGTAAATACAGAGCCTGCAAAACAACCGACTGCAGAGCCTAAAGCGGAGCAAACAAAAAAAGAAGCAACTCCACAAAACGGCAATAATGCTAAAAAGGAAAATAAAACCACCACAAAGCCTGACACAAAGAAAAAGCCGGAAGCACCTAAGAAAACAACTCCGCTGCCTGAATATCCAACCGGCAGTGAAGGTGATGACGACCCTCTACTGAACTAATAAAATTACGCAGGCAAAGAGCCTTGACGAGGATCTAACTGTCGGAAACACCATATAAGGGAAGCGATGTACGGTCCGTGCAATGCTTGTGACTTGAATTATGAACTAACTGCCACAAAAAGCGCCACATATTGACATATTCAGCATATTTATCACCAAAATTCTATAAAACCATACAAATTTAGAAAAAATTATTGCAAATCACTCATAAAATTTATACTTTTGCAACAGATTCAAAAACCATTACTAACATTTCTCCATAAAAGGACGTATGAAAACAACTCTACTTAAATTTTCATTTTTACTTGCCGGGTTGTTAACCGCTGCAAGTTCGTACGCAGAAGATGCTGAAATCAAAATGACCACATCGGCTGCTGCCGGTACTGAACTACGTATCTATTCTCTTCCTTACAATTCCGCCACTATCACAGGTGCTGACAAGGGAGAGTATTTCGGTACATATCTCTCTAAAGGTCCGGGTACTGAAATCACTATCACCGGTGATATTGAACAACTCGAAGTTTACGGCTGCTCGCTCACTGACATCAACGTGGTTAAAGCACCGGAATTATCAATTCTCAAATGCTACAAAAACTCACTCACTGCCCTTAACCTGGACAACTGTAGCGCACTTGAAATCCTTGACTGCAAAGAAAACTCCATCTCATCACTGGACTTGTCAAAATGCAGTAAACTGAGCGAAGTAAATGTAAGCAAAAATGTAATCACTTCACTTAAACTTGACGTCCTCGGCGAACTTAAAAAGTTATGTTGCGGTGACAACAAACTCGCTGCTCTTGACGTAACCGGCTGCCCGGTTCTCGCTGACCTTCAAGCAGAAAACAATCTACTCACGTCACTTGACCTCAGCGGCAACTCAGCACTATGGTGGGTACACATCTTCGGAAACAAATTCGAAGGAGCAAACGTTGAGAACTTTACTTCTAAAATCCAAGTTTCCGCACAAACACCGGGCATGCTTTACCTCGTTGACACTAAAAACGACAATGAAGGCAATAAATTCTACGTTAAGGACATTCAAGCTCTTCAAGCAAAAGGCTGGAGCACTTGCGACTACCTCGGCGGCACTGACAGCGGATATATGACAGGTAGGTTCTACAACGGTATTGACTACGTTCCTACTGTAAGCGCACAGACTATCACATTCACCACTTCTCGCACTATTGGTTCTACCGTAAAGCTCAGCATTTCAACCGATAGCGATATTACAATCGAAGGAGTCGCTGAAACAGATTACACCGGTAGCAACAAGACTTTCACACTTACTTCACAGACTGTAACTATCAAGGGCGACGTGACAGACTTTGAATGTCCGGGCAACGATATCACATCTTTGACTATCACTCCGAACTCAAAACTTTCAAGCCTTGACTGTCAGAACAATCAAATCGAATCACTTGAAGTTATAGGCGCAGCGTCAATGACACAATTACACTGCCAAAAAAATAAAATCAGCCACTTGGACATCACGGACTGCGTAGGTCTGTACCGCGTTGACTGCTACCAAAATACTCTTGCAGGTGACGAAATGACTGCATTTGTAAACTCACTATGCGATGGAACAAAAAACAATCCATACCTCTTCATTATCGACACTAAGGCTGCTGCAGGCAGCGAAAGCAACGTTGCCACAAAGGCTCAAGTAGCAGTAGCAAAAGGAAAAGGCTGGTCGATTTTTGACTACTCAAATGGTGACCGTTGGGGTATGGGCGTAGCATACGATGGCTCTGATGACGCTTCAACACCTACACTTCCGGAACAATACTTCACTATCACAAAGCCGACTAAAGACTATGTGATGATGACTGTGAAATTCGTTGATTCCTCTTATACGCCTACAGTTGAAGGCGGTGAAATAACAGGTTGGAACGGCGAATCACTCACAGTAAAATTCTCTGAAGGCGAAACAGTAAAAGTTTACGGTGACGCCAAGTTAATCCAAGTACTTTACTCACAACTTTCAGCTATTGACGTAACAAATCTTCCGAACCTTGAAGAACTGAACGTCGCACTGAACGATCTCCCATCTCTTGACGTAAGCAAGAACTCAAAACTTGAGACTTTGAGCTGCGAAATGAACCTTCTCACATCACTTGACCTATCAGGCTGCCCTGCACTTGACTTCCTCAACTGCTACGGCAACCAAATCAAAGGAGATGAAATGACAGCAATGGTAAACTCACTTCCTACACGCAGTTTCAGCCGTTTCGGACAGTTTATCGTAATTGACTCAGACTATGCAAGCGAAGGTAACGTTTGCCTCACTTCAGACGTAAACATCGCTACAAACAAACTCTGGTTTACTTACGACCTCCACAGCAGTGGTGACAAGCAAATCTACGAAGGATCCGCAGGCGTTGAAGGAATTTCAGCCGACAAAGCAGGCTTACAATTTGATAGCGCATCACAGACAGTGACTGCCGCAGAAGGCGAAAGCATTGAAATATATTCTGCAGCAGGTGCACTCGTTGTTAAGAACGCTGCAAACACAGTGAACGTATCAGAACTCGCTCACGGTCTTTACATCGCAAAAACATCAAAACAAGCACTTCGCTTCGTGAAATAACATAGACAAATAAAACCATTAATTTCAAAAAGGTGCGCACGATATCCGCTGCGCACCTTTTTTGTATTCAGTAAAGGACCAATAGCGAAGGTCTGTCAGTGGTAGAGCAGCCCATATCACCCTTTTTGACTTTGTCATCCTTTTAGCCATAGCTACACACCCTTTTTTGTAGCACCATTATTCATAAAGTCCGAGAAAATTTGTAACTTTGCTACATAATAAAAGCGAGCAGCACATTCCTAAGCAAAACTAACATGGCAGACGACGAAATTTTTGACAACACCACTATTGACAATAACGATAAGCAAAACGAAGATAATCGCCCGGTGGCTGAAAATACCGACATTGTAAAACATCATTTACGAGGTATGTTCCGCAACTGGTTTCTTGAATACGCTTCGTACGTTATCATAGAGCGTGCCGTTCCACATATTGACGACGGACTTAAACCAGTACAAAGGCGTATCCTCTACTCTATGGAGACGCTTGATGACGGACGTTACAACAAAGTGGCTAACATCGTTGGTAACACGATGCAGTACCACCCTCACGGTGATGCATCTATCTACGACGCATTAGTGGGACTTGGACAAAAAGAACTGCTTATCGACACTCAGGGTAACTGGGGTAATATCCTTACCGGTGCTTCTGCCGCTGCCGGTCGTTACATCGAGGCAAGGCTTTCAGCCTTCGCACTTGAAACTCTGTTCAACCCTAAAATCACGGAATGGACTCCTACATACGACGGACGTAAAAACGAACCTATTGTATTGCCCGTCAAATTTCCTCTACTGCTATTTCAGGGAGTGGAAGGTATTGCCGTGGGTCTGTCTTCTAAAATCCTGCCGCACAACTTCAATGAAATACTTGACGCAGCTATCTCGTACCTCAAAGGCGAAGACTTCGTCTTGTACCCGGATTTTGTGACAGGCGGATTTATTGACGTCACTAAATATAATGACGGTGAAAGAGGAGGCAGCGTGAAAATCAGAGCCAAGATTGAAAAGGTTGACAACAAGACTCTGGCTATCACTGAAATCCCTTACGGAAAAACTACCGGCGCAGTTATCGAATCTATCCTCAAAGCTTTCGAAAAAGGCAAAATAAAAATACGCAAAGTTGATGACAACACCGCTGAAAATGCACTCATCATCGTACACTTGCTTCCCGGCACGTCTTCAGACAAAACTATTGATGCCCTTTACGCATTCACGGACTGTGAAGTATCCATTTCACCTAACTGCTGCGTAATATCAGAAGAAAAGCCACACTTTATCGGTGTTAGCGACGTACTCCGACACAGTGCCGACACTACAAGGAAACTGCTCGGAAAAGAACTGCAGATAAAACTTGACGAAGTTATTGACAAACTTCACTTTGCTTCACTTGAAAAAATATTTATTGAAAACAGAATTTATAAGGATAAACAATTCGAGGAAAGTGAATCCATGAATTCCGCTATCGCTCACGTAAGAAGTCGCATAGAAAAACTCGTTAAGAACCCTATACGCCCTATCACCGATGACGACTTGCTCAAGCTGATGGAAATAAAGATGAAACGCATCTTGAAATTTTCTTCGGAAGAAGCGGATAAAATCATTGCGCTGCATAACGAAACCATCACTGACCTCCGCAACAAACTTGAACACCTCACGGAATACACCATTGAATGGTATCAGTCACTTAAAGATAAATACGGTGACAACTACCCTCGACACACTGTAATCCGCGGTTTCGACAGCATTGAGGCGTCAACCGTAGCGGAAGCTAATGAAAAACTTTACATCAATCGCGAAGAAGGCTTTATAGGAACATCACTCAAGAAAGACGAGTTCGTGTGCAACTGTTCTATGCTTGACGACGTGATTATCTTCTACAAAGACGGAAGATACAAAGTCATCAAGGTTGCAGAAAAAGTTTTCGTGGATAAAAACATTATCCATATCGCCATCTTCAAGAGAAACGACACGCGTACTATCTACAACGTCATTTACCAAGACGGAAAAGGCGGCACTTACTATATGAAACGCTTTGCTGTCACCGGTGTCACTCGCGACAAAGAGTACAACGTCACTCAAGGCAAGCCGGGAAGTAAAATATCCTGGTTTTCCGCCAACTCTAACGGCGAGGCAGAAGTAGTAAAAGTAACTTTAAAGCCGAAGCCGAGATTGAAGTCACTGCACATTGATGTAGATTTCAGCCAACTCGCTATCAAAGGAAAAAATGCACAGGGAAATATCGTCACTAAAAACGAAGTGTACCGCTTTACACTCAAAGAAAAAGGCGGCTCTACACTCGGAGGCTTGAATATATGGTTTGACCCTGACGTATTGAGGCTGAACACAAACGGCTGCGGTATTTTGCTCGGAGAATTTTTCAACGATGACCAAGTACTTGTAATCTTAAACAACGGAGAATACTACACTTCAAGTTTTGACATCTCAAACCACTATGATGACAACATTCTCCGTATTGAAAAATTTGATCCGAACAAGGTGTGGACAGCAGTACTGTTCGATGCAGACCAAGGATACACTTACATCAAGCGTTTCACCTTTGAATCTTCAAGCCGCCGACAAAGATATCTTACCGATAATCCGGAATCAAAGTTGATTATTCTCAGCGACGAACCAGGTGCAAGATTTGAAGTGATATTTGACGGTGCCGATAGTTTCAGAGAACCGTTGACAGTTGTGGCACAGGACTTCATCGGCGTAAAATCATTCAAGGCAAAAGGTAAGCGACTCACTACTTTCTCTTATTCCGAAATTAAGGAGTTAGAGCCGATAGACGTACCGGAATCGGAAACACCGGAAGATGAAGAAACTTCCGATGACACCGAAGAAACTATTGATGACACTGCTCCGGAACAGACGGATCAAGAAATTATTGATGAAATTAACGGACAGAAAAGACTATTCTAACACCTCTGCTTCAAAATGAACCGGCACTTAATAATATCACTGCTTACAGCACTTGTATCACTTACAGCAAAAGCCTCGGAAGATACGGACTCGCTGAGAATAATTCGCCCCGTGACTTCTGCATACACTATTGAAGCAGGCTCTGCCAAAATCACGGACACGTACCTATCACCTCTCAAATACACCGGCGAAACATTCGCTTTCGGCTACGAAAGATTTCAAGCCATGAAATTCAACCCGGAAAAGTGGATAATGCAACTCCGCATTTATGCCGGACTTGATTACACCGAAAGTCCGGCACAAAACGTCAATATGTGGGGCTTCGGATTAAGTGCATCATGGGATATGATGAGAAGATACACCGTCACAGATGGACTGAAACTCGCCGCGGGCGGCATCACTTCTCTGAACCTCGGTGCATTATACTCTACAAGAAACGGCAACAACCCTACGTCTGCCAAAGCTTCGTGGAACGTAGGACTGACAGGTATGGCAACATACAACCTCAAAATAAAATCGCTTCCTATAACGCTGCGCTACCAGCCTACACTGCCCTTAGCAGGAACTTTTTTCGCCACAGAGTACGACCAACTGTATTATGAAATATATCGCGGTGATACAAAAGGCATTATGCACTTTTCCCATCCGTTTAACTATTTTCAGCTTGACAATGTCCTCACAGCAGATATCCGTTTCGGCTCAACAGCACTGAGAATAGGCTATCACGGAATATTCACCTCTACCAAAGCACACCACATAGTGTGCAATATGAGTACACACAGCCTCGTCATCGGTATTTCCGGAGAATGGATCAGCCTCCATTCAAGCAAAAAAATTACCGACGACACCAAAATCATTTCCGCATACTACTAATCAGACTTAAATTCACATCACCGAACTATCCTACTGATTAACAGAAATCTACACGAATAATGAAAACCATAAAATACTTTTTCACTGTCATAATCCTTTTTTCTCTCACTGCGTGCCACAGCGTGAAAGAATTCGAAAACGATCCGAAAGGAAATTTTGATGCGCTATGGACTATCATTGACGAACATTACTGCTTCTTTGAGCAGAAAGGTATTGACTGGGACGAAGTTTACAAAGAATATTCCAGACAAATATCACCTGAAATGTCACAGCGCGAACTCTTCAACGTCTGCGCTGCCATGCTTGACGAACTGAAAGACGGACACGTCAATTTGACCGCAAGCTTTGACGTCTCCCGTTACAACAAATGGTGGAGCGACTACCCGCAGAACTACGACGAACGGCTCGTGGAAGAACATTACTTCAACTTCGGACTACATCAAGCTTCAGGAATGAAATACGGCGTGCTGCAAGAAAACATCGGATACATACGCTACGCTTCTTTCTCATCACCATTAGGAGAAGGAAACCTTGATGCCGCACTGAGCTATCTCGCTACTTGCCAAGGACTTATAATCGACGTAAGAGATAACGGAGGCGGTGACATCACAAACGTTGACAAATTCGTAGCCAGATTTATCACTGAAAGACATCTGATGGGCTATCTTATCCACAAGAAAGGACCTGCACACAACGATTTTTCCGACCCCTATCCGTACTATATTGACCCTGCACCGACAGGAAGAATAATGTGGGGAAAACCGGTAGTAGTACTTACGAATCGCTCCACATTCAGTGCCGCGAACAACTTTGTATCCGTAATGAAATCATTGCCACAAGTAATAATCGCAGGCGACAAGACAGGCGGCGGCTCCGGTATGCCATTCACATCAGAAATACCTATCGGTTGGGGCATAAGATTCTCCGCATGCTCAGTCCTTGACAGCAACGGTAATATCACAGAGTACGGCATAGACCCCACTGAAGGCTGCAAAATCGACTTAGATAAAGACCTCGCTGCCGCAGGCATTGACACTATGCTTGAAAAAGCCATCACCCTATTCAAGTAAGCAAAAACTATATTTCTTTCTGTCCTCTATTACATAAAATGTTCCGCCAAAAGAAAAGCCTCGGCAAGGCTTAGTCTGTCAGAAACACCGTATAAGCGAAGCGCCATGCGGTGATAAGCAACACACACCCATTTCGCACATCAATGTGTGCGGTCTGTGGTATATGCCGTGACTTGATTTATAAGTTAGTGGCTACACGGACAGCGTTAATTTCAGCATCTTATTTTCAGAAATCAGCATTAAGTCGTCCATTAAAGCAGGCACTAACTTGGCGAGGTCGTACTTGAAGTATTCGAAAATAGGATTGACGAACTTGTGAGTTGTCTTGTTGCTGACCTCCGTTTTCATACTTTGTGCCGCACGGATAAAGATTGATGCAAGATATTCAAGCGTCTCTGGACGTTCTTCTTCATCAAATGATTTAACAGTCTCAATATTCAAGCACAAATCTTCAATTTTAGTTACACTGATAGGCTCTCCGTCATTACCAATCACGATAAATTCGCCGTCATCGGTAGTGGCTATAATATTTCCTGAATCATTCACCCTGAAACTCTGCACATCAATTAACTTCACTTCCATCGGTGCTACCGTGTTTTCATCAGCAAGATATATAACGGCATTAGCTACCATATCATCAATCCAAATATCAAAGTCACGACCGAAATGAAGAACCTCCACTTCCGGATTGCGGCGATTTTCCACTACGGACAAATCCTCCGCAAAGTGAAATAATCGGTCAAGAAACTGAATGGGAAAAAATAAATCCTCATTCATATCATAGTTATCGGCACGTCTGAGATGGTTACCGAGATGCGTCTCAAGAGTTTCGTAATCTGCAAACATAATTACTTTGTGTTAAGTCTGTGCGAAGTTACTGAATAATATTCAAAGATAATCATATACACTGTAAAAAAAAAATTGTAATTTTGCGTGATTTTAAAAATGTAGATATTTATGGAGAAGCGTATTTTGTTGTCACTTGCCCACATGGGAGGCAATGAACAGAAATATATCGATGAAGCCTTCAAAGAAAGTTGGGTTGTGCCACTCGGACCGAACGTTGACGAATTCGAACGTCGTCTGTGCAAGTTTACTAAAGCAAAAAACGTCGTTGCACTTAGTGCAGGTACTGCTGCTATTCACCTTGGACTGCTGATGCTCGGCGTTGGTCCCGGCGATGAAGTGCTGTGTCAGTCTTTTACCTTTGCAGCAAGTGTCAACCCGGTAAAATATTTGGGTGCAAATCCGGTGTTTATTGACTCTGAAAAAGACAGTTGGAATATTGACCCGGAACTCCTTGAAAAAGCAATCATTGACCGTAAAAAAATCACCGGTAAATATCCTAAGGCCATAATCCCCGTTCACCTATACGGTATGCCTGCTAAAATTGATGAAGTTATTGCCATTGCTGATAAATACGAAATTCCGGTAATGGAAGACGCCGCTGAAGCTCTCGGCTCACTTTACGACGGTAAGGCTTGCGGCACATTCGGCAAATACGGTGCATTGAGTTTTAACGGTAATAAGATAATCACCACATCAGGTGGCGGCGCTCTTATCTGTCCTGACGAAGAAAGTGCGAAAAGAGTGCTGTTTTACGCCACACAAGCACGTGAGAACCGGCCGTACTATTACCACGAACATATCGGCTACAATTACCGATTGAGCAACATCTCTGCCGGCATAGGCTGCGGACAGATGGAAGTGCTTCAAGAGCATATTGACCGCCGCAGACAGATTCACGGTCTTTACACTGAAGCCTTCAAAGGTCACAAATACATCACCGTACACCAAAATCCTTCTGAAAAGTATAATTCGAACTTCTGGCTTTCCACTATTACACTTTCTAATGATTCACCCGTTACCGCCGATGAGATAAGGCTCCTTCTTGCCGAGCATAATATAGAATCACGATTACTGTGGAGACCTATGCATATTCAACCGATTTACAAAGACTGTCCTTTCTACGGCACAGGAGTGTCAGAAGACCTCTTTAATCGCGGATTATGCCTGCCAAGCGGGTCTTCACTTACCGACGAAGATATAAACACTGTCATCACTTGCATTAAGAGCGCATTTGAAAAATAACACAGTCATAGCATTTGACTTGGACGATACGCTTTACAAAGAAAGAGACTACGTCCTCGCTGCGTATCGCTTGATTTTAGAACGGTACGGCGATTACGTGGCTGATAACGTAAAAAGTGCATTCTTGTCAATTGCAAAACCTTACGAAGCATTTGAATACTTTTGCAGACAAGTGCCGCAAGCCGATATTGAAGATATCAAGTTTTTGTATCGCTCCGGAAATATTCCGCTTGAGGATACCGAAGGAGCGATACCCTTGCTTGAATATCTGAAATCTTACGGATATATTACAGCAGTTATCACTGACGGATTCTCCGCCAGGCAAAGGGCTAAACTTTCAAGCCTCGGAATTGACAACCTTATTGATGCAGTTATCATCTCCGAAGAAACAGGATTTGACAAACACACACCCGAGCCTTTCCTCGGATTAATGGAAATAAATCCTGATGCAGAACGATTCTATTACATCGGTGATAATCCGGATAAGGACTTTTATTACCCAAACATTATGGGTTGGCACACAGTCATGATTTTGGACAACTATAATTACAATATTCACATTCAACACACTTTACTTAACCCTTCATTTTCCGCAAAGACAATAGTAACTTCACTCTCCGCTGTCAAACACCTGCTCTGATAATTATGGAAACTACTACGTATTATATCATTATTGCGGCAATAATGCTCTGTCTTGAAGCATTATATATACCCTTAGGCAAAAAACTCGGTATAGGTGCTGACGTCAATCATCGCTCCTCACATAAGGCACGCACCCTGACATGCGGCGGATACATATTTTACGTAGCGGCATTGCTATGCGCCTTTTTATACCCGTCACCGGCAAATTACAGCATTGTCAAAATGCTTGTATGCGGTGGAATACTGTTTTTAATTTCACTTGCCGATGATATAAAAGAAGTAAGCCCGGTCACTCGCTTGATATGCCATACGGCAGTAGCAGCAGTAATTTTCTTCCCGGTGGCACAAGAAGGACATTTTGACATATTCCTGATACTGATGATATGCAGCGTAGGCTGCATAAACGGCTTTAACTTTATGGACGGAATAAACGGTATGATGGGATTATATTCCGTAGTAACACTGTCTTCCATCTACTATTTGTACAGCAGCAGCCCTCATACACCGCTGCTATCACTCTATATGCCGTACATAGCTACACTCATTATAGCATCAATAGTCTTTTGCTTTTTTAATTTCAGAAAGAAAGCACTGTTTTTCTCAGGCGACGTCGGATCAATAGTATTAGGCTTTTTTATCGCCGTTTTCATCACACACTATATTATAACCACTGCAGAAGCATCATCAATAGTAATCTTGATAGTATATGCCGTTGACACATCGCTCACCATCATTCAACGCCTGTTCATGGGTGCAAACATATTAACCCCTCACCGCCTGCACCTCTATCAGGCACTGACGAATAAAAAGGGCTTGCAACACCGCACCGTATCACTATACTATGCCACTGCACAATTACTCATCAATATAGGATACTTCCTAACATCAAAGGATTACAAATGGACTTACACCATCATAATAACAATGATTGTAGCAAGCGTCTATTTTATCCTAAAACGAAATATTTCCCCAAGAAACAAAATATCACAGGACAAACAGTAGTTCATCTTAAAGAACCAGAGCGGTACTCTGTCTGTAATAAACGCCGTATAAGCACTTAATGCGCAAGTATTTAGTACTTATCCTGAGATACTTACAGCCAAAAATCTCCGACTTTCCTTGAAGATGTTGTCTTTTCATCTAATGTGTTGTCAATTTTAAATGAAAGAGCCGTACCCTTTCATTCATCTCAAAATATTCTGTTAAAATTTTTGCATAACTTAATATTGTTTCATAAATTTGTGGCGTAAAACTAAGAGAAAACTGAATAATAACGCGAAACTGTATTTTTATGCAGAGGGTTTACAAAAGCCTAACAGAACTTGTAGGCAAAACTCCGATGTTGGAGTTATCAAAAATTGAAAAAGAACTTGGTCTTAAAGCAAGACTGATAGTCAAAATAGAAGCTTTCAATCCCGGTGGTAGTGTAAAGGACCGTGTTGCACTTAACATGATTGAAAATGCCGAGAAAAGCGGCAAACTCAAAGAAGGCGGTGTAATCATTGAACCTACCAGCGGTAACACCGGTATCGGCTTGGCTTGGGTTGCTGCCGTAAAGGGATACAAAACTATCCTCACCATGCCGGAAACGATGAGCGTAGAACGTCAAAAATTACTTAAGGCTTACGGTGCTGAAATTGTTCTTACACCGGGTGCTGCCGGTATGAAAGGCGCTATCGCCAAAGCAGAAGAATTACTCAAAGAAACTCCCGGCGGCATTATATTGCAGCAATTTGAAAATCCCGCTAATCCTGAAATCCATTATGCTACTACTGCCGAAGAAGTTTATGCCGATACTGAAGGCGCTGTAGATGTATTCGTTGCAGGTGTGGGAACAGGTGGTACTGTCAGCGGCACCGCAAAGAAACTTAAGGAATACAAGGCAAGTGTAAAGGCAATCGCAGTAGAACCGGCTTCTTCTCCGGTACTTGAAGGCGGTAAGCCGGGACCACACAAGATTCAAGGTATCGGTGCAGGTTTTGTACCTAAAAACTTTGATGCAGCCGTAGTTGATGAAATCGTGGCAGTGGCAAACGAAGACGCATTCGCAGGTGCAAGAATGCTTGCAAAGCATGAAGGACTCCTCGTGGGTATTTCTTCCGGTGCATCATTCTTTGCTGCACTCCAAGAGGCTAAAAAAGAGGAGAATGTCGGTAAAACTATCGTTGCTCTTCTTCCTGACACGGGTGAAAGATATTTATCAACAGCCTTATTTGAATAGAGCGTATTTACTTTAATAATTTATACTTAATTAATTTTTACATCCACGCTATTGCCAGCGAGAAATCGTCTGTGGTGATAGTGTGGATTTTTATTTGATAAGTAGTGCCGCAATGCATCACAGTTGAGATATCATCTTTCAGAGTATCAATACTTTTAAGTGATAAATCTTTTATTCCCAGCAGTTTATACACCGCTTCCTTCACAGTCCACGCTTTGAGAAGTGCTTGTCTGTCAGATACGTTTATCGCTTCAGCTTCTCTGTCGGAAAGATATTTAGACGTTACTCTTACCAAGGATTTACTCCAATACTGAATATCAACTCCCACCCTGTGAAGTGGGGAAAAAGCAATATAGACCTTATCTTTTGAGTGCGAAATGGAAATATTTCCGGAGTAATTCTCAATAAACGGTGCGCCCTGCTCTGTGTGTAGCAGCAAAGCATCATTGCCAAACGTATTTTTCAACAACAGACGTGTTGCGGCGATTTCAAGTCGGCGTTTTGTACTTTTAACATCTAAGATAATATCTTTTTCAGCACAAGATAATATCTGCATGGCTTCTGCAAAAGTGTTCTCGCTTATTTCCTCGGCAACAACCGTTATATCCTTAATGCTACAATCAATATTCTCCATTTTTATCTCAAATGTTTGGCAAGGTGAATAATGTCATTGCTTACCGCATCAATTATCGGAACAATCGAGTCAACTTTGGCAACTGCATTGCTATCAAGGAAATACAGCGAACCGCTGACAACGCAATTTCTCTGATTGGAAGAAATAAACATTACCGGATTCGTACTTCCGCCACGGATAGTAAAAATTTTAGATTTGAAATCTGCCTCACTCTGCAAGTCAACTTGTTCAAAATCCTTACCGCCTGTGTTCAGTGATATTCTCTGCACTCGGTTTGCAATAACGTCTTGCAACTGCGACTTGCTATTACACTTGTTGACAGTGATATAGAGGTTTGCTTTGTATTTGGGATAAGAAAGAGTAATCCACCGCGTATCAGCATCAGCCACAGAGTCCGTAACAATTCGTGCAGCAGTGTTTACCTCAATATTCACATCCGGGGAAATGACGATGGAAGAATATTGCTGCGGATAAGTATCCACTCGCGGATAAGCATACCGCCGAGGAGTAGGAGCATCGTTGCTGCAACTTGCACCTAACAGACAGATACAAGATAAAATGAATAAAGCATAAAGACGAATTGCGAGTTTATTCATCATTTTCATTTTCTTCGTCAAGGATTTTTACCCTGACGCTGGAAATTCTGTGTCCTTGAATACCAAGAACGAGGAAACGGCACTGTTTGTATTCAAGTGGTTCCTTCTTATGCGGAAAATCGCCCTTAATAGCGAGGAGCATACCGGCAAGTGTCTCAGCATCAGCAGTTACATCGGCGAAATCGTCCTCATTAAGCCCTGTCACACGGAAGAAATCCGTCAGCACGGTTTTTCCCTCAAATATGTAAGTATCGTCAGGCAGACGTTTGTAGAACGACTCTTCGTCATCGTACTCGTCCTTAATATCGCCTACTATTTCTTCAAGCACATCTTCAAGAGTAACAATACCCTGAGTTCCGCCGAATTCGTCAATCACGACAGCAAGGTGTATTTTAAGTTTTCGGAAATCCTCGAGCAAGTCGTTAATCATACGTGATTCCGGTACGAAATACGGCTCGCGAATTAACTTTTTCCAATCAAAGTCCTCGCCATCTACCTTATCAATGTAAGGAAGTAAGTCGCGGCTGTAGAGAATACCCTTGATATTATCCTCTGTCTCCTCGTACACCGGGAGTCTTGAGTATCCGCTTTCCACCACGATTTTCAGCACTTCCTTGAATCCCGAACTAATGTCAATATCCGTTATATCAACACGCGGAGTCATAATTTCCGATGCCGTTGTATCACCGAATTTCAATATACCTTCAAGCATCTCTTTATCACCGGCAGCAGCCTCAACTTTAGTAATTTCAAGAGCCTGTGACAAGTCGTCCGTAGTAACTTCCCCGGCACGTTTTCTGACTATATGATTTACGAAAGACGTACTTTTGACGAGCAGTGAAGAAAGCGGATAGCAGAATTTAACAAAGCAGTTAAGAATAGACGCCGTATGTTCCGCCCACGCTACAGGACGATTATTTGCAATCAGTTTTGGGAGTATTTCGCCGAAGAGAAGGATTAGGAATGTAAGAAGTACAGACTGAATTAAGAAACTAAGCAAAGGAGAGAGTCCTTCAAAGAGACTTGACAGAGCATACGTACTCAGCACTACTATCGCCACATTTACCATATTATTGGCAATCAGGATAGTAGCCAAAAGTCTGTCCGGGTTGTCAATAAGTTTAATAATCTCATCTTTACGATCGGATTGCTCGATTTCTTCATCGTGATTCGGTGAAAGAGAAAAAAATGATATTTCACTTCCCGAGATAAATCCTGAAACAAGAAGAAACAGTATTGCTATGATAAGGGCTACAAATTGCCCCATTGTGAAAAGCGGAATGATATTCTGACACATACATAGTGCCGAAGTCATGGCTGGTAAAGGGTCTATATCCAAAACAATTAATTTTAGTTATACTTTCGGTTTAATGTGTGCAAAGTTAAAAAAATCTTTCCGGATAGCCAAGTATTTTTATTAGTATTGAGTAAGTTATGGGAATAATAAAAGCAGTGCCATTACGTAATGACACTGCTTTTATTATTATTGAATACTGAATTATCAGTTAGTAACTTTTTCAAGCCATTTTACCATTGACAACATTATTGTCATTGATATTAGGCAGAAGCCGGCAAACACTGCCCAGCACATCCATTGACTCGGAAATGTGTTAAGCATTGTCACGCCTAATGCGATAAACAAGTTGCCGATTGCTGTTGCTGTAAGCCATAGACCTTGACATATACCTTGAAGGTGTTTTGGAGCAACTTTTGACACGAATGACAACCCGAGCGGTGAGATAAACAATTCTGCTACAGTGAGGAAGAAGTACGTCACGATAAGGACGTATGGACTTGTCTTCATTGCCATTTTAACAGCTTCGGAAAGCCCCTTAAATTCTTCACCTGAAGGATAATTGTTCATAATCGCAATTACGGCAAGGAAGATGTAAGCACACGCAGTGACAAACATACCGAATGCTATTTTCTTAGGTGTTGATATCGCTTTACCTCTTGATGCAAGTGCACTGAATATCACCATAATAATCGGTGTGAGGACTATCACGAAGAACGGGTTTATACATTGCCAAATTTCAGGCGGAACTGCATCTGTTGCCACGAAGTCACGTGCGAATACTGACAGTGACTGTCCGTTTTGGTGGAATGAGAACCAGAAGAATACGGCAATTCCGAGTACTGCATATAGTGCATACATACGCTGACGGATTTCCTTAGCATCGCTTTCCACTTCAGCCTTGGCAACTTTAGCATCGCTCTTAACTTTCTTTGCAGGGTCAGGGAGATGTTTCATCACAGCTACGAATATTGCAAGTGAAATGAGCATTGCCACTACTGATGCAATAAATGAGAAGTGAACACCGGTGTTGAAAATTTCAAGATAGTTCTGACAGAAAGATGCGTCTGCCACTCCGGTGTGACCTACACCGCTTGCAAGGCTGCTCAAGTTTGCAGCATCGTCACCGGCAAGAGTTCCGTCAATACATTTGTGGCAAAGACGAGGAAGGTCGGAGTTATAAGCAAGGTTATGTGCTTTAAGCCAAAATTCTCTGAGTAATGGTGCTACGAATGGGGCTATAACACCACCGATGTTAATAAACACATAGAAAATTTGAAAGCCGGGGTCACGCTTTGATTTAGCCTCTGCGAGTGCCTCAGGACCTTTCTTTGCTGCTTCAGCCTCGAAGTTATCGTACATCTGACCGAGAATTGCCTGAAGATTTCCTTTAAACAATCCGTTACCGACTGCGATAAGGAGCAATGCAAAGCATGTGAATACAAGGATTTGAGTGATACTTATAGACTCATTGCCGAATACCGGGATAGATAGAAGTGCATAGCCCACTGCCATCACTACAAGTCCCGATACGATTGTAGTCTTATATTTCTGAGTGCGGTCTGCAATAATACCGCCCGGAAGACTGAGTACGTAAATTGAGAAATAAAATACAGCATAAATCCAGCCGGCTGCATCATCGCTGATGCCGAATTTAGAGCAGAGGAAAAGCAAAAGCACGGCGTTCATAATGTAATAGCCGAAACGTTCGCCCATATTTGCGAGTGCTGTAGGGATAAGTCCCTTCGGGTGTTCTTTAAGCGCCTTATGAACATAGAACACGAGGAGAGGAACCACGATGATCAAGATGCCGATAAGGATAGTCAGCGTCTGATTTGAGTTCCAAAAGTCTGTCAATGATTGTAGCATAATTTTAGGGTTGTTATGTTAGTAGATAAAATTTAATTCATTTCCATTTTCGTCTTGTAAGCCAAAGCATACATTCGCATCTGCTTTACCATAGCAGCAAGCCCGTTTGAGCGTGTAGGCGAAAGGTGTTCCGCAAGCCCTATTGCATCTATAAAATGCAGGTCGGACTCAAGTATTTCATCAGGTGTATGTCCTGAAAGTACTTTTATCAACAGCGAGATAATGCCTTTCACTATTATTGCATCGGAATCCGCAGTGAATATCACTTTTCCGTCTTCCAATTCGGCATTAAGCCACACGCGGCTTTGACAACCTTCTATCAGATGCTCGGGTGTACGATATTTTTCATCAATCGGAGGAACTGCATTACCAAGGTCTATGATATATGCGTACTTGTCCATCCAATCTTCCATATCAGAAAATTCATCGATAATATCTTGTTGAGTTTCTTCTATTGTCATGATTATATATTTTTATTGTATATGAAGTTAGACATAACTTGTCCCACAGCTTTGAGCGTGGACTTGTCAATGTTCTTAACGTTATCTTCAAGGGTATGCCAGGTGGGATTAAAAGATCCGGTCTGAGCATTATTGTTTTCAATTATGTCAATAGCCGGAATACCTGCCTCATTAATCACAAGGTGGTCATCGGTTATTCCGCCGCCTGCTTCATTTACAAAGCGAGAGCCATAGCCTGAAGCCGATGCGATGGACCATACTTTGTTTACTATACTGCGAGCGTATTTGTCTGAGAAATACTCGCGGTGGAACTTGGCGTTTCTGCCGCCTACCATATCAAGCAAAATTGCATATTGAGGCTTATTTTCACTCGTATAGGGCATATTTTTCACCCATAATTGAGTACCGAGACACCATGATTTTTCATCACCGGAATCACCGGAATCCTCAGCATCAACAAAGAGTAAATCCACACCTGTATTTTCCGGAGCCTTGACATTCATCAGCCTTGCCAATTCAAGGAGAACGGCTACTCCGCTCGCACCGTCATTTGCGCCGTCAATAGGCTTGGAATGTAACTCCTCATTACTCTCTTCGTCTGCCCAAGGGCGTGTATCCCAATGCGCCAAAAGGAGAATACGCTTTTTACAATCAGGATTATATTGTCCCAATATGTTATAGACGGGTATTGTTTTGCCTTGAGCGGTAACAGTTGTAGTGTTCTGAAGAATAATATTCGCACCGTACTTTGCAAGTTCATCTTGGATAAACCGAGCCGTATTTTTATGCGCTTCACTTCCCGGGACACGCGGACCGAAATCCACTTGCGCCTTAAGTTTTGCAAAACAACTGTCAGCATCGAAGGTCATCACTTCAATAGACTCAGTATCCGGCGTTTCAGACCTTTCAGCCGATTCGGCAGGCTTGCTGTTCGCACTACAACTTGTCAGGAGCAGAAGGAGTAATATTTTAGAAAATGTCTTTATCATAAAAGCCTTATATCACCGTATATATCAGGGTGCAAATCACATTATATGCACCCCAAATAATGAATAGGTATCCAAAGATTTTACACAGGACTTTAGCACCCTTGCGGTTGCTTTTCTTTCGTATCATAGAATCCAAAAAATACGGCACGGCAAGGATAAGTATCAACCCTGTTATTATTTGTATTATTGCAGTTGTCATTATTTTATTTGTAAAAAACATTATAAGTGACTGCGGTATTTTTCCAGCAGTTCCTCTTCCTCGACTGAAGATAATTTGGCTTCTTTAAGTAGAGAAACGTACTGTGAAAGGTCCGTTTCAAAACGCTTGATACCCACTTTATTTCCTTCAGCCACATAATTATCAAGGCAAGCGGCAGCAAGTTCGTACTTTTTGTGCAACTTATCAAGTTTGCCCATCAGAATTGCGCCGTCAATATCATCATTTTCGGTGCACCACTTCTTTGCACCGGCAAATCCGAGTTTACTGACAATCTCATAATACGGACCATCACTAATCGGAGTGTTAGGTTGCTGCTTTGGAGGAGCCGGCTGAGGTATCGGTCGTCTTGGTTCTTGAGGAGTAGGCTTTGACGTCGGGAGAAGTGAATAAAGACGGCGTATCTCATCGTCAAAGTTATGGATACCGTACGTTCTCATATCATCTCTGAGAATATTAACTTGCTCTCTTGCTTCGGAGTACATACCGCTTGCAATAAGTTTTTTTACATCTTTCTCTGTGTCATTAACCATTTTCCTCCACTCTCCGAGTAATTCTTCGCCTTGTCCTTGAGGCGTAAGTACAGGTGACTCGGAAGTCACCGGCGGTTGAGGTTTCGACTGTTTAGACCTTCCCTGCCCTTGCTGCAATTCAATAATCTGAGTCACATATTTTTGAATATGTTCATCATGACCGTGGAAACCGATACTGCTACACTTTGCCAGGAAGTCGTTAAGTTCATTAAGAGCCGGTACATAATGCCCTTGAGGGATAAGGACATACTCAATTCTCTGCCTTAATTCCGAAAATTCTTCATCAAGATGCTTTCTCTGCTTACCTTTCGGATCAAGAGTCCAACCGGACTCCACCATATCACGAATGATAATTGCATCAAGATTTTGGATAAAATCATCGTCAACGATCTTTACGCAGTCCATTTCACCGCGGAATATCCGCATAAAGTAATCGCTGCGCAATGCAGCACCACGAATTGCAAATACAATATCGCTCAGACTTAATCCCGCTGCATTGTAAGCAATACTTTTAATATCCGTTATCACATTAGTGCTGTGCATTGACCCGGAGGCATTGACATCACACCTTGCGATAAAATATTGATAATCTTCCGTGTTAATTTTTACAGAGCCGTATGTTTCCGGCTTATCTGTGGAAATAAATGTAGAGACTATTTCCTGAAGTTTTTCTTCAACAGGTGAAAAATCCCTGATATACGGATTTATATCTTGTATTTGAAGTTTTATTTTCTTTACTCCTTCGGCAATTCCGGGGTCAAGAGCGAGTCCGGGCAAAACTCTTGAAGAAATGCAGCGATTTTCTTCCTTAGAATAAAGTGATGCCATAATGTCCGAGCCGGAATTATCAAGCACCATAGCGTATTTGCGAAAATTGCCGCTTAACACGTTGTTGGCAATAATTTCATTTGTGTCAATAACACCTACATTGCCGTATCTGCCACACTCACCGTTATATCCGTTACGGAAAAGGTCAAGCACGGCATTCCTTTCTTCTTCGGTGATATCAGGTTCAAAGTCAAATCCGATAGGAAGAGTGTTGCGAACAACATTCAAGTCCTCACCGAATTCGTCTTTGATAAGTTTTGCCAGAATGGTTTCTATCGCTATATACAGCAATGTATTAGCCGGTTTTTGAGCGCCGAAAAGAGTATAAGTTTCATTGCCTTTCAGCAGTGAAAAAAGTTTGTAAAAACTGTTAGGCAGATGCTGTTCGTAATGTTGGAGCGCAGTCTGCCCTACGTTAAATCTATCATTGATGATGCTGATAGCCAAAGGTACAGGGCGGCTACAACCCTGAAAAGATTGTAACCGCTCTATTCCGTCGTCATCACGGTAACGTTTCACCATGACAGACTTATGTGAGAGTCTTAATGATATAAAATATCTCATTATTCACATTTTGTTAAGCCATATAGTCCTTGAAAAATTTAGCTCCTTCAAGAATGATTATCGGCGCGACATACCCGAATCCTTCTGCTTGTGACTTTTCATAAGCACGTCGAGCCGTTCTGTACTCCGGCAAGTTTATGATGTAGGAATCAATATTCATCTTCTTGAAAGCTTCAAAAAATTGTTCCTTAGTCATCTTGAAATTAAAGATACCTGAAGCAACCTGGAAGAATAGTCCTGTAAAGTTCATAAACTGTGTGCAAGCCGGATTTCCGTCATTGCTTGGAGTAACAACGAAGTACTGTCCGAGTTCCGCCATCATTTCCGCTGTGAGGATATGGTCAGCAGGAAGAGGAGTCTTTGAGTAGTCGTCATTAACTCTTGCAAATCCATTTTCACCTATAATTTCAACAGCAGCATTTTGAGTAGGAATGAATAGAGAAGTATTCGTGCAAGCAAGTCCTTTTGACACTTCGAACTTCACATCTTCATTAACACTGCCTGAAAGGTTTATAGTAGGCCAACCGTCAAGCAAGTGTTGTGCCTTGTTCATACCTCCCATACCCATAATAAACATATTGCAGTAATATTTTTGAGCAGCAGGCAGGTCTGTTGTACTCCACCATTCAAAGAGTCTTGCGCCTTTTCCGGCAAAAGCGATGTTCACATGCGGCAATTCATTCTGCGCGAGCATTGTCTCTTGTGAGTGCTTGAGTTGGTTAACAAGTTTGGCGGTAAGTTGTCCTGCATAGAACATAATAAGACCGGTAACGTAAAGATTTACGCACATAAGTTCCTGGCACTTCATTGAAATCTGCTCGTAGAAGAACTTTAGTTGCTCAGGATTCAGTCTGTCAACGATTTGCTCGAAATAGTACGGAGCAGTGTCCGAAGTAAATCTGCTGTCCGGTCCTGCAGAAAGTCCTTCAATATGGATTCCGTACTTGACACAAATTTCAAGAAGAGTATTTCTGAAGTTGGGAGACTTTCTCGTTGCCTGCGCAACATTTTGCGCTGCAAAACGAATTGAATTTTGTTTTATCATAGTCAATCCGTTACCGCTCGTACGAAGTTTGCAAAGTGCGGTAATATCCGTAGTACTGCCACCGATATCAAAGCATAGTGTAAGTGTATTGCCACCGATAACATTATTATTGCCGGCTGCAAGGTAATTTGCTACGGCACATGCTTCAGGCAATGCTTCCGGGATAGAAGAATTGCTGTTATTGAGCAAATGAGGATTATATACTATTGGAGCATCAGGATTTTCAATCGGGAATCTTGCAGCGCCTTGTACTGTTTGGGCTGAACCCGTGTTACTCCAGCCTTTACCAACGAGATCCTTACCGAATTTAGGAGT
The DNA here is from genome assembly GCA_022768005.1 of Bacteroidales bacterium. Taxonomy (GTDB): domain Bacteria; phylum Bacteroidota; class Bacteroidia; order Bacteroidales; family Muribaculaceae; genus CAJUPY01. The sequence continues at coordinate 49,163 of JALEMF010000020.1, forward strand.
ATCAGGTACCTGTTGTTGAACAGGAGTTCCAAAGCCGCTACCATTAGAGGATTGTTCACCCCAGTTACCTAACGATGCGGAAGGATCACCCCAGCCGGTTGCCTCTGCTGTTTTTGATGCAGGTTGCGTTTCCGGACAAGTAATTATCGGGTCGCCTAAGTTAACATTATATGAAGCAACTGTCAAGTCGATATTTTTACCTTCATTATCAATTATAGGGCAAATATCTCTCAGACTACGCCAAATAATTTGGTAACGCTGACATAAACTTTGTGACATTGAAGAAGGGTATGACCATTTAAGTTCCGTAGGTATCATTCTCATTCTTCCATCTCCTACACCAACGAAGAACTGTGCATAAATCTGCAACATTAGTGTGCGAAGGAACGCAATCTTATGTGATTCATCTTCAGGGTCTTCAGTCCACTTCATATCGTTGACAAGTCGCACATTTCCACAGCCGGGCAAATTTACTCGGATAGAATATCTCTCAACGCCGTCAATAGGCAAGTTTCTGACAAAGCAAGGGAATCCGCCTTTTACTTCCTTGGCATAAATAGCAGCTTCAGTCTCTGTTGACGATTCAGTTACCATACGAGTACGGTCATGGAGTGCCAATATACTCTTCACTGCATTTGACGGTACTGTC
>JALEMF010000075.1 GCA_022768005.1 Bacteroidales bacterium
CACATCATCTCCGTGCAGTTCGGCACAGGGTCTATCAGATAACAGTCCACATCAGGGATAGATGCCAAAGCACGCGCCATATAAAAGTCCATCTTACCTTCACCGCTGAAACCGAGGTTTACCACTTCGCAGTTAAGATTACGGGAAATAATATTCGTGGAAGCCATACCGGAACGAGAGGCGCAACCGCCTTGAAGAATACTTGTGCCGTAAGCCACGATTTTCTTGTCCGCACGGATAATATCCGGATTACCCTTATTAATCACGGCATCACTGTCAACCACCACATCAAGATTTACTATACCATCGTACAGAGGAAGATAGATCATAAATTCCTGCATCTTGCCTGATAGATTTTCAACGTAAGTAGCTTCACACGTTTTATCTGTACCTTTCTTTATGTAAGGACGATTCGTATTCACATGTCGCCACACGCTGTCACCTTCCAGAATATACAAGTCGGTACCTTTAAGTCCTGTGTCTGCCATGTGAATCATGTGAGTGTTAAAATACAAATCGTATCTAACGCCTACGCTCTTGGAGTTCGTAGCAAAACGGATTGCAAAGCCGGAAGAACACTGTTGACGATTCCACAAGTCAGGGCGTACACTGTCTTTAAGATAAGCCGGCAGACGAGAGAACGAACGTTCCGAATCATTAAAACCTTTGTTTATAACACGGAGTTCAAGACTGTTAACGTATTTTTTCGGAGTACTCTCCTTTTCCTCTGCAAATGATGCGAGGAAAAACATTGAAATCAGTGCGGAAATAAGCAGGCGTTTCATAATCTGGTATTTTATTTAATTAGTTATATTCAGTTGCAAAGTGCGAGCGACAATGAGTAAGCGAGCATAAGCATTGAAGTGACCACCAATACTTTGTTCAGTGCCTTGCCTTTCTTCCTAAGGAGTAGAGCAAACGCAAGAGTATGCAGCACGAGGTAAGTAAAGTTCAGCCATAACGGTGTTACGCCGCTCAACAGTAGTATTGCCACATAGCCGTTAAGAATATACAGGTACTTGTAAATTCCGCGCCCCATAATTACGGCAAGGGTGTGCTTATCGGAATCCAAATCGTCCTGATAATCCCTGTAATTATTTACCACAAGCACATTTGCGGAAAGAAGTCCTATTGCCACAGATGCTTTGACCACCTCAGCCGTAATGGTAAACGTTGACAGATAGAATGTCATACATATCGGTACTATCCCGAAGAATATCACTACCGCCAATTCGCCTAATCCGTGATGTGACAACGGATAGGGTCCGGCACTGTAAGCAAAAGCACCGAGGGCTATCACGCACCCTATCGGTATCAGCCATAGTCCGCCGGTCGGCACAAGACAAAGCCCGATGACACATGCTATGCCGATAGTGATTATCGCAGCCGTTTTCATCGCTGAAGGAGTGATATCACCTTCGGCTACACTGCGACGAAATCCTTCTCGACCCGCTTTATCTCCTCCTCGCACATAGTCGTAGTATTCGTTAGCGAAATTCGACGTAATCTGAGCAAGAATCGCGAATACGAAGCACAACACTGTGACAGTGACATTCATCTGAGCATCGGAGTTAGCGGCGACGTATTGATTGATAAGTGCTACCGCCACTATAAGGCTTGACGTGGCAACAGGCAGTGTCTGCAATCTCATGGCTCTCAGCCAGGCTGTAATATTCATAACAGGTATTGTGTATTACAAAATGTACTGAACTTCCTTGAAAGCAAATTTTCTTATTTCACCTTTGTCGTCACGCAAGAACAGGTAACCGGCAGGTGATATGTCTTCAATAGCAGCCATAAATGTTTCACCGCCGGGTATTGCATATTTGTGCATTCCGTCGCTGCGCCATAAAATAGATTTATACATTTCCACTATCTCTTCTCGCTTTTCAGGATTTGCGATAGCCTCCACATGGCGTTCAATAGCGACACAAAGATCTTTCAGAAGTGCAAAACGGTCTGTAGGCTCACCTATAATATGGATTAGAGACACGGGATTAGGTGCGCCGGAGGTAAACACTTTTTGATTAACGTTCAAGCCAACGCCTACTATGGACCTGCTGATTTTATCACCCATAAGCGAGTTTTCAATCAGTATTCCGCATATTTTCTGATTATCCACATATATGTCGTTAGGCCATTTCACAGCCACTTCACCTGCGTATCTGATGCGCTTTGAAAGTGTCACTGCAATAGCCACGGATACTGCCTGAGAGATAATAAACTGGTCAGCAGCCTTAACATGTTCCGGCTTCAGAAGCACGGAGAAAGTGAGATTCTTACCCGGCTCAGCCTCCCAGGAGTTTCCTCTTTGTCCTCGTCCTGCCGTTTGGCGGTCAGCCACAACTACGGTGTATGGCTCACTCTTGTCTGCTATTGAAGCAAGGTAAGTATTGGTAGAAGCCAGTTCAGGCACGCTTATAAATTTCATAGTTCAGGAAAATTCAGTGTAAGAGTTCTTGAATCGTCATCATTCACCTTAATGTTAATCTTGACTGTATCCTCCGGTAAAATATCTTCAATTCTTTCCGGCCACTCAAGAAGACACACCGCACCGGAATCAAAATAGTCCTCAACACCTATATCAAATGCCTCGTCCATTGACTCAAGTCGGTATAAATCAAAGTGATAAATTAACTCTGCCGTAGTATCGGAACGGTATTCATTAATGATTGAAAATGAAGGAGAATTAGTCACGTCATCTTCAACACCGAGAGCATGTGAAAGTGCGTTGATGAATGTTGTCTTACCTGCTCCCATTTCACCGTAAAAAGCAAAAATGGTAAAATCGCCCATCATAGCAACCATTTGCTTGGCTGCATCATCGATTTCAGCGAGTGACTTAATGGTGATAGTCTTGGTCATTTTTTATGAAATTATTTAATACTTTTTCTATTCAGTTATTTAGCAGTCAACGTAATCAGCGGCACTATCATTTCTTCAAGTGAAATGCCTCCATGCTGGAAAGTGTCCGTATAGTACTGTACGTAATAGTTATAATTATTAGGATAAGCAAAAAAGTCATGGTTACCGGCAAATATATATGTAGATGAAACGTTAGGCGACGGAAGTCCGAAGAGTTCCGGCTTTTTTATTTCATACACTTGACGGTTATTATAACTTAAATTTTTGCCTACTTTGTATCGCAGATTAGTGTTAGTATTTTTGTCGCCCACCACTTTCAGCGGATTTGTCACACGTACAGTACCATGATCCGTAGTAAGAACTATTTTATACCCTTTCTCTGCAATTTTCTTGAATAAATCTATTGCAGACGAATGTTTGAACCATGACTCCGTGAGTGAGCGGTAAGCAGCATTGCTTGATGCAAGTTCACGTATCATCTTGGATTCCGTGCGAGCGTGTGAAAGCATATCAATAAAGTTCAGCACTATCACATTGAGGTCGTTTCGCTCAAGATTTGCAAAGTCCTTCAGCAGTTTTTCTCCGGCAGCAGAGTCGTTTATCTTATTGTAAGAAAAACGGCACTGACGACGGTAACGTTCGAACTGTGTTGCTATAAGTGGCGACTCATTAATATTTTTACCTTCCTCGGAATCCTCATCTACCCATAGTTCCGGAAACATTTGCTCGATTTTTACCGGCAGCAGTCCGGAGAAGATTGCATTTCGGGCATACTGAGTGGCTGTAGGGAGAATGGAGAAATACGTTTCTTCGTTGAACGTAAAATATTCATTCAGCAGAGGCTTGACCGCAAGCCACTGGTCAAGGCGGAAATTATCTATAACTATCAGGAACACCTTTTCTCCGGCATCAAGAAGCGGAAAAACTTTCTTTTTCATCACCTCAGGACTCATCATTGGGCGTTCTTCACACTCAGGGTCTGTAATCCACGCCTCATAGTTTCGCTTGATGAATTTATAGAAAGCATTATTAGCCTCGGCTTTCTGCATCTCAAGGAGTTCGTCCATATTAGTCTCGGCTGAAGCAAGTTCCATTTCCCGGTATGTGATTTTGCTGTAAAGCTCAGTCCAGTCACGAGCCGTGTAACACTCACTGATAGCGGAAGAAATCTGAGTAAACTCCTGGCGATAATCCGCCGTAGCCTTTTCAGATACAAGACGATCCGAGTGAACATTTCGCTTGATAGAGATAAGTATCTGATTAGGGTTTACGGGCTTGATAAGATAATCGGAAATTTTATTTCCCACAGCCTGATCCATAATATTTTCCTCCTCACTCTTGGTAATCATAATCACAGGAGTAGCGGGAGCAATACGCTTCACTTGGCTCAACGTCTCAAGTCCTGTAAGACCGGGCATATTTTCATCAAGAATAATCAAGTCAAACGGTTCTTGTTCCACCGCTTCAATAGCATCTCTGCCATTATTAGCCGTAAAGACATCATAACCTTTATTTTTCAGAAACAAGATATGCGGTTTCAGCAAATCTATTTCATCGTCAGCCCAAAGTATCTTCGTATTATTGCTCATAAACGACCTGATTTTCTCATTACTCTATTATACTGCAAATTTACGCAAAAACATTAGAGCCCCGCACATAATAAATGTTAAAAGCAAATTATTACCGTCAGTCAACACCGGGAAGACACGCAGTGCACCATGCGGTGACAGAATACCGCCCTCCCCCACTCGCACGTCGACGACGTGCGGTCTGTGGTAGATAAAGACTTTTATATCAACATGCTATACCACATTTTCATACCTTCTATTCCAAAAATCCGATACATGTACCAAAAAATAGAAATAGAAATCGGCGCACATCTACCGGAATAACTGTCTTACTCGGGACATTCCGCTGATATTCGCATTCAAGTTAATATATCACCTTTTGAAGTAGAGAAGTATTTTAGCCTTCAAGTGCCGGTGTTTTCATTTTTCCAAGAGTAGTTGAAAATTATTTTTGGAGCAAATGCGGTTTATTTGACGAATTATATTTAACTTTGTCATTGATGGAACAATATTTAGTATCTGCCCGAAAATATCGTCCTTCAACGTTTGACTCCGTTGTAGGACAGCAGGCGCTGACCGGCACACTGAGAAATGCTATTGCTACTGGTCGATTGGCGCACGCATACCTTTTCTGCGGTTCCCGAGGAGTGGGCAAGACGTCTTGCGCGCGTATTTTTGCCAAGACCATTAACTGCCAGCACCCCACCGCTGATGGTAACCCGTGTAATGAATGTGACTCTTGCCGAGCATTTAATGAAGGGAGGTCGCTGAACATTGTGGAACTCGATGCCGCTTCAAATAATGGCGTTGAGGATATACGTCTGCTATGTGACCAAGTGCAAATACCTCCTACGAACGGCAAGTACCGTGTGTTTATCATTGATGAGGTCCACATGCTGTCATCTGCAGCATTTAACTCATTCCTCAAGACACTTGAAGAACCGCCTTCATACGTCATTTTCATTCTTGCAACGACTGAGAAGCATAAGATTCTGCCTACGATTCTCTCTCGCTGTCAGATATATGACTTTAAGCGCATCACTATCAAAGACATCATCGACCACCTCGAATACGTTGCAAAAAGCGAGGGTATGACTGCGGAACGATCCGCCCTTAACGTTATTGCAGCAAAGGCTGACGGGGCAATGCGTGATGCTCTTTCAATCTTTGACCAGGTAGCGGCATCTTCAAGAGGTAATATCACGTATCAATCCACTATCGAGAATCTTAACGTACTTGATGCGAACTATTATTCAAGACTCGTTGATGCCTTTATAGCGGAAGATGTGACGCAAGCGCTCCTTATCTACAAAGAAATTCGCGATAAAGGTTTTGACTCACATTTCTTCATAGTGGGGCTTGCGCAATATATGCGAGACCTCCTCGTGTCACGAACAGAGCAGACACTTTCTCTCCTTGACACTGATGACTCAATAAAGCAGGTAATGAAGGAACAGGCTAAGAAAGTAGAACCGAGATTTTTCTACGAAGCTATGAGCCTGTGTAATGATGCCGACCTTAACTACAGGGCGGCATCGAACAAGATTTTCCTCGTCGAAATCCTGCTTATAAAACTATGCCAACTGCAAAGCCCCTCCCCCACTTATAGCGGGCAGGGAGAGGGGCAAATCAAGCCTATAAAGGTAAAATACAAGGACAACGCTACTCCTGCCGCTGCTACAAGCACTCAGGCAAATAATTCGACACGAACTCCTGCCACTACTACTCCTGCAGGTGTTAGTGCCGGCGTTGTCTCGCCCGTTACTGTACCCACTGTAACATCATCGGCATTTAAGGGTACACCGCCGCCACCGGCTCCGAGAGATGTAAATGTATGTCATGTCACAAATCCTGTCATACCAAGCATTATGGACAGGATAAAAGAGGAAAAAGCAGTTGCGGAAAAACAACAGGCTCAGGTTCTTAACCGCAAAGAGCCTTACACTGACGAGCAAATCCTCTCGGCATGGAGAGCTTTCATGGCAAACAATCCTACGGAAAAGGTGCTTATTAACACTATGCGTGCTTCAGAGCCGATAAAGGTAGATGGCGATAATTATAAAATAATAGTGGAAAATCAAAACCAGCACGAAAAAATCCTTGAAAAACTTCGTGACATCTACGATTATATCCACGACCGAATTAATAACGATTATTGGACTCTGAGTATTGAAGAAAACAAGGGTGTCAGTTCTCCGGCTACATGGACAGAGAGAGAAGTGTTTAATTACACTATGGAAACTGATGCCGAATTTAAAAATCTCGTGGCTAAACTTAAGTTGCGCCTATAATTACGTACCTTAAATCTTAATTATACATCTGCCATAATCACAACCCTTTTCAGCACGATTGTCTGATTCACTTCTTAGATTTATTTTTTATGCAAACGTTTGAATACAGCGAATTATTTTTCGTTTCCGGTATGTCCACAATGTTCTACGGACTGATGGCTGTACTCTTTTGGATTAAAGGAGGACGACTCGGAAAATTGACTTCAATACTGATGGCAACTTTGTGCCTTGAGTATGTTAAGGACTTTTTTATCCTCCGTAATCCGGACACCGCTGTCCTCTATACAAATTCTATAAATGCGAGTATTGACACTATTGTAGTGCCGATGTATATATTTATTCTCATAGAACTTATCAAGCCCGGACGACTGACTGTAAAGTCTATGCTGATAAGTGAAATCCCGTTCGCGGCGCTGATTTCAATGTATATTGCCACAAGGTTTGACATTTTTTACAATTTGCTGATAATTCTTTCAGCCGTCAGCGGTACGTTCTTCCTTATTTGGTCCGCTTTTACTATCCCCAAGTACCACAAACAACTGAAAGAAGAATTTTCATACACTGAAAATATTAACCTTAACTGGCTTAGAGTGATAATTTACACGTTCTACTGTATTCTCGCTCTCTGGACTACTTCATCATTTTTTGAAAATCCGGATTTCGATGCTATGTATATTTCCGGCAGCCTCGTGATGTGGATAGTGCTGGACTACTTTATTTACAAGCACAAGTCCGTGCTTAATGAGCTGAATACGGATACACACACCGTCATTCAGGAGCAAACTTTAAGCGCCGAGAAAAACAGCGAGTTAAAGGATAAAATTGAAAATCTTTTCACTAAGGATAAAATATTCCTGAACCCACAACTTAAGATTACTGACATCGCGGATAAGGTAGGTACGAACCGCACATACGTCAGTCAATTTTTCAATCAGCAAAACAGCAGTACTTTCTTTGACTATGTCAACTCGTACCGTATTGAATACGCTTGCAAACTCCTCTCCGGAACAAATGAAAATATCACCGTAATATCCGAGAAATCCGGTTTCAGCAATATCCAATCTTTTTACCGCGTGTTCTCACGTATTAAAGGTATGACTCCCGCTGCATACAGAAATTCACTCAATTAATGTACAATAAGGAAGAAACACTAAAAGTGCGGCAAAGACTAATAGTCAAATCATATCCGGCTGCCTTGAAGCCCGGTTAGCCGCTCTGCCCTTGCTGCCTTGTTCTCGCTCTGCCCTTTTCACCCTTGCCGCTTGATAATAAAGAAGTTACACCATCAGTGTACGTCGGAGACGTACTGCTGTGGGAAGCACCGTATAAGCACGAAGTG
>JALEMF010000076.1 GCA_022768005.1 Bacteroidales bacterium
TTCATCAACATTCAACCTGCTGAAGCATAACACGGCACATTCTATTCAACAATCACATAAAATCGGTTACTTCAAGCGAAGTGACCGATTTTTTTGTCAATTTATTTTGAATTCAAAAAAAATTGTTAACTTTGCGATGTATTTGGTCACCATAGTGACTCAAATCGTTTATACAGTTTTTATTGCTTCGTTTTAACTACGAAGTATCAACGTTTCACTAACAGCAAATTAAGCGTGTAGCCACGTAATGGCAGCACTGCTGTTTGGTGAACGTATTTTTTATCACCAACATTTTTTAACTCTTAAATTTCTCCAACAGCCCTTGGTACGTCATTGCGAATCCAACAGCTCCGTCGGGGAAAAGGAGTTCTTTGACATGTTGGAATCTACTTTGGAGACAACTCCGGTAGAAAGATTAGTAAAATAAAAATATTAACCCGAATGGTTTCAAAGCCATTCTTAAAAACTGTATGAATATGAAAAAACAATCCCCAATATATATAAATAATATCCGATTTTACGTTTGCGATTACGATAAAAGTAATGAATTAAACTCCATATTCCTATTACCTTACGACAGCAGGCATGACTTCTGTGTCAACGGACATTCAGCCGGAATTGCTGTTAGTACCCAATTCTGCAACGAACGTCAAGACAAAGGTGTACGCCGAAAGGTTTCGTACACGCTTATTGATATGACTGATCGATACGAAGTAGCCAAGAAATTCGTCAATGTAGTCATTGCTAAAGATTACTTCCTTGACGTTTGCATCTCTTTCCCTGCTGAAGTCTCAGAACTTGCAGCCGGACACACCTTCAAAATCGTTGTATGCGATGAAAACTCCACCCAAACACTTGCCGAAGGCACTATTCACCTGTTTGACAGTACTACACCAAGCAGCCCTGATGAATGGTACGAAGTTATTGACGGTGGTATTCGTCCCGAATGGGAAAACAGACTATATAAGATGCTTAACACTGTTGAAGCACACGAGTACCGTCTGCAATTCAATATTTCCCCGAAATTCGATGACAAACGCCCTGCCATAATGCCCGAACTTGAAGTAAGGCTTTATTATCCTAACGAAAGGTTTGTCAAGGATTACTTTGTAGAACCGGTCTGCAACAATCAGGAAAACTATGACGACAATCGCTGGACAGTTGAATGTCCGTTTATGACATTCAACGATGTTGACGGTGTGTTTTACGCTGAACTCCTCTGTATGGAGTACCCTATTGCCGGAATTGTATTTGACACGCTTAGCAAACAAGACGTGATTGGCAAATGGCATGGACCTGAAATTCAGCCATTAGAGGAATACTCACTTGACTTGGCAACACAGAAAATTGATAAATATTATCCATTTCGTCGCAAAACCGAAACAATCAAAGATGACAATTCTTTTGACGATGCTATTGATAGTTTTATGGCTTCAAAAAACGAAGAGGACTGTATTAACGAAGAAAATTCCAAGAAAGTCAACGACAATGGAGATAGGCCTGACGCCTTCCTCTCATTAAACCACCTGACGGGACTACGCTCCGTAAAAGAGAAACTGGCAATCTACGAAAGAGTAGTGCGTTTCAACAAAATGCGTGCAGACAAAGGATTACCCGTATCTTCAACTCCATTACACGCCGTATTTCTCGGCTCGCCGGGAACCGGCAAGACTACCGTTGCAAAAATGATGGGCGCAATGCTACACCGCGCCGGAGTTCTCTCTAAAGGTCATGTAGTGATACGCGAACGCGCTACGCTCCTCGGACAAAACTACAATTCCGAGGCGGAAAAAACCATGGCAGCCATTGATGCGGCACAGGGTGGCATACTCTTCATTGATGAAGCATACCAACTCTATCAACCCGAGGACCCGCGGGATCCCGGAAAATTTGTCATTGAGACGCTACTTACCACATTGGCAGATGAGAAACATAGAGACTGGATGCTGATCCTTGCCGGCTATTCAGACGAAATGAAGCAGATGTTTAATATGAATCCCGGATTTAAATCCCGAATTCCGGATTCTAACATCTATACTTTTGACGATTTTACGGAAAATGAATTGATGGAAATCGCCCAAAATTACCTCAAAAGCAACAACTACACTATTACATCAGATGCTTTCGAAGCACTTGCTATGCGACTTAAAGCAGACTATGCACAGCGTGATAAAACGTTTGGCAATGCACGTCACGTGATAAATTTGATACAGACCGAAATACTACCGGCAATGGCGGTAAGAGTTATAAATGAGGGGCTGGATGACGATGTTTCACTTACAGAAGTTCGCATCGCCGATATACCTCCTTGCATTTTCAAGTCCACAACATCACCTCACACAATCGGTTTTATGCCATAATAACAAAAATACAGTCAAGATGCTGAAAATACGCAACTATATTATTACAATAAGAATATTGAACTGGACTTCTTTATACCTGAAGAGGCTATGGCTGTTCAGGTATCTTACAGCATAGAAGATGCTGACACACGCAAACGTAAAGCAAATGCACTTGTTTCACTAAACAAGATTCACACCTTGAAGAAAGCGCTTATAATTACGTTCGATGAGGAAGATATTATAGACCCTGAAAATCTGCGCATAGAAGTAATACCTGTGTGGAAATGGTTGACAACGTTCTGACTAAAAAATAGTTACTAACCATAGTCTAAGTATAAAAAAAGGAATTGCTTGTCGGCAATTCCTTTTTTATAATATCACTTAATATTATTTTAGATTGATAAGCGGCGGAGAATGTCAAGCAGACCTCTGTTGATAGGCTTGTCATTCTTTATAGCCTTAGTGAAAGGAACATACACGATTTCGTCGTTTTTAATACCAATCATCACGTTTCGCTGGTCATCAAGGAGGGCATCAATCGCAGCAGCGCCCATTCTTGAAGCAAGGATACGGTCGTGTGCAGAAGGGCTGCCACCACGCTGTAAATGACCGAGGATAGACACACGCACATCATAGCCCGGATATTCGTTTTTAACGCGCTCTGCAAGCCCCATAGCACCGCCTGTGACAGGACTTTCAGCCACAAGTACTATAGACGAGTTTTTGCTCTTACGGAAGCCATTCTGGATAAGTTCCGCAAGTTGGTCCACCTCAGTTGAGATTTCCGGGATAATAGCCGCTTCAGCACCGGAAGCGATAGCACCGTTAAGAGCAAGGAAACCGGCATCACGTCCCATAACTTCAATGAAGAACAAGCGTTCGTGAGAAGTAGCAGTATCACGGATTTTATCCACACACTGCATAATAGTATTCAATGCAGTATCGTAGCCGATAGTGGTGTCAGTACCGTACAGGTCATTATCAATAGTGCCCGGAAGACCGATTATAGGGAAGTTAAATTCATTGGCAAATATTCTTGCACCGGTAAGTGAACCGTCACCACCGATTACCACAAGAGCATCAATTTCGTGGCGTTTAAGCACATCGTAAGCGAGTTGTCGTCCTTCCGGCGTCTGAAATTCCTTACAGCGAGCAGTCTTAAGTATAGTACCGCCCATTTGGATAATATTTGACACGTTTTGTGTCTGAAAATCTACAATTTCGTCTGTTATAAGTCCACGGTATCCACGGTATATACCTTTAACTTTGAAACCGCTGTAAATAGCGGAACGAGTAACGGCGCGGATTGCAGCGTTCATACCCGGTGCATCACCTCCGGAAGTAAGAATACCAATGCATTTAATTTCTGCCATATCAGGTTTTGTGCTTTAGTTTTTTTGAAATTTAACTCGTAGTGAATCACTAAATATATTTTTCGCAAAGGTAATGATTTTTTTTACAGATTGAGGTCAATTAATAAATTTTAATTGATTACATTTCTTCGTCAATGGAGTAGTTGATAAAGTCAATGAACGGCTTTAACAGACTGAAACGGCGTGCCGTCTCCTCTACCCAATCTTCACGCGTAAAAAAAGCTTCTCCGGCAGGACAATATTTACCGATATTTTTCATTTTCAGTATTTCCGCGAACTTACTGTTCTTATCAAATCCGCGTGGCACGGTCTTTAGTTTATCGCCAAGGTCAAAATCAGGGAATATTGATTTAAATTCCTTATTTTCAATTATTTCAGAAAACTCCTCATCATTATCCACAATAGCGGTACGCACCTTGCGGAGCATATCGGAGTCCGGACACCACATTCCGCCGTAAAGTCCTGAGTTAAGGTGACGATCCGGATCTGTCACACCCATCTGGAGATAGTAGCAAGCACGATTAGTCTTTCTGCCCCAAGGACTGAAAGCTGCGGAGAAAAAACGCTTGTAAGGAGTTTTATCAGGAGAAAAGCGAGTGTCACGATAAATTCTGTAAACGCAGTTTTTAGCCGTTTGACCTGCCAAATCCGGTTCCCATTGAGTCATCAGTGCAAGCAGCTTGTCAATATCCTTAAGCCAGCACTCACGAAGAAAGTCGTACTCGTCCTTATGCTCGTGGAACCACGGGCGATTATTATTTTCGTCCAAGCGATGAAAAAAATCAAAAAGTTGAATTGTATAATTCATTTTGCGAGATTTAAATATCTTCCCATTCAGCTTCTTCTACCTGAGAATCAGCACTTGTGAAAGGAATATTTTCAGACTTAAATTCTTCCGTGGAATTTTCATCGTCCGGAATTTCTTCAAACTCTACGTATTCGCCCATAGATTCATCAAATATCTTTTCATGACGGTCAGAATAGTCATTATTTTCTGAACTGCTACTACCTTGCTGTGTGTTTATAAAATCCTGATATTGCTTGGTAAACTTTCTCTTCAAGGAATATACCTTGAATGCGAGTATCAATCCCGGTAAAAGAATGACTCCGACAACTATGAGGATTAATATAGTTATAATCCACGACATACGTTTATGTAAATAAAGCGGTTTTTGTTTTCTTAATTATGCAGCCTTCTTGGACACTGCAGAAAGTAGTATATAGAAAAGAATTGTCCACATCAAGCCCGGCACGCCGAATTGGATAACGAAGGCTATTGTGGCAAGGATAAGCACGTAGCGTGAGAAGTTTTCGCGCCAATCAAAGTTTTTGAACTTAAGCGAGAACATTCTCATTCTTGACACCATCAAGAGTGATATGCAGATTACTACTACCGTTGTCCACCAGGGTCCGAATGTCACTTGATTTTCAAGCATAAAGGCAGTGAAACCTATCCAAAAAATGGCATTAGCCGGTATTGGAAGACCTGAGAATGACGTTTTCTGCGTATCATCATTGTTGAATTTAGCAAGGCGGAAAGCGCCCATCACAGGGATAAATATCGCTATAAATGATGCCCAATGCGCATCATTGGCGGTAAGGAGAACATTAAGCAAGAGCATTGCCGGTGCCACTCCGAAACTTACGAGGTCAGCAAGGGAATCAAGGTCCGCACCTAATGGTGAATATGCGTGAAGCAATCTTGCTGATGCTCCGTCACAAAAGTCAAATAGTGCAGCGGCTGCAATAGCGACAAAGGCCCATTGGTAGCCGAGAAGACAGCCGAAAGTGTCACCATAGTGAAATGAGAAAAATATGGCTATAATGCCACTTATAAGATTAAATGATGTGATTGTGTTCGGAATAGAACTTATAAGACGTTTAATCATTGTCTTGAGGTTTGAGGCGAGCAACCTGTGTTACGCCACCTACGGTCTTATCGCCGATTTTTACTAATATTTCAGTTCCTAACGGGAGGTAAATATCAACACGAGAACCGAATTTAATAAATCCGAGATGGTCCTCAATGTTCGCATTATCACCCGGCACGGGATAGGTCACAATACGGCGTGCTATTGCGCCCGCTATTTGTCTTACGAGTATTTTTTGATTATCAGGTGTTTCAATCACGATTGTTGACCTTTCATTATCTGTGCTGGACTTTGGAAGGTAAGCAGATAAGAAACGACCTTTGTGGTGAGCGGTATATAAAACTTTACCGTCAACCGGATACCAGTTTGCGTGTACGTTAAACACCGTCATAAATACGGAAAGCTGTATTGCCTTGCAGTGAAGATATTCGTCTTCATAAACCTCTTCAAGTGCTACAATACGTCCATCGGCAGATGCCACAACGGCATTCGTTCTTTCTCCTTCGTAGTTTCGTCTTGGTGAACGGAAAAAGTTAAGCACCAAGAGATAAAACACGATACTTATCCCACTGATAGTCCCGGGTATGACAGCAGCGTCGTACGACAAAAGCCATGCGACTGCATTTACCGCTAACAGGACTGCTAATGAAATTAAAAGTATGTTTGTTCCTTCGTGATGTATTCGAACGCTCATTATGATATCGTCTATTTTATGCAAAGTTATTACAAATTATTAATAATTCAAAATATACGATGTTTTTTTTGTTAATATCAACATTAACGGGCTCAAATCTGCGATATAAATCGATTGTAAATCGTTCGTTTCACATACGTTTTAGTCATTATATCCCGGCAGCATCAACATCATCAACACAAAAAAAGTGCAAAAGTGTCAATATTTGCACACTTTATTTTACCAAAAATGTCAATTTTTGCATAGTTCAAAAACACAAAAACGTCAATTTTTGCACAACTTTTAAAAATTCACTCACTATAAAAATGGCGTCATATAGAACGGAATACATTTTATTGCACCGTCTTTACGCATATCTTTAGTGTAAATAATGTACGATTGTTGTATGCGAGCAGAATATTTTCTTATAAAGTTATCAATAGACGAATGTAATTTCGATTGCGACGACTTTACTTCTATAACACTGATTTTACTTCCGTCAGGAATCAGAAAATCAACTTCGTACTTTCTTGTATTATTTTCATTGTACCATGTGTGGTAATACAACTTTTTGCCCGCTGACACAAGCATCTGAGAGACAATATTTTCATACACGTATCCAAGATTTGCGCTAAGTTTATCTACAAGCATTTTTTTGTATATATCATTGCTTGTGAAATCCGAATCCCAAAATGCGAGTGTCACAAACAACCCGGTATCACCGCAATACAACTTAAAACAATCGGGATTGATATTCATTGCAAGCCCTACGCTCGGGTCATTGGAATGAAATGCTATATTTGTTGTCATCGACTCTCGAAGTATTGAGAGCGGTTTGCCAAGCCTGTCAGCTCTCGAACCGTTTATCACTCGCCCTACTTGATAGCGTGAAGCTTTTGTATTAAGTTGTGCAGGTATAGCATGAAACAGCATTGACGTCTTTCCCGAAGGGTCTAATTCATAAAAATCCGCATCGTATAGATTGATAATATTTCTTTTGACTTGATCCACCCTACTTAAATCCTGAGTATCAAGATAAGCGTTTACAGCTTGCGGCATACCGCCAACGAGAACATACAGACGAAAGTCCCTCATCAGCTTTCTGTTTATCGCCTCGCCGAGAGGAGTCCATTTATCGAAAACGCCTTTAGCAAGCGACATTGTAGCAGAGTCGCCCAAAGCCATGCGGAACTCTTCGTAATCCATAGGATACATCGTAATTCTTCTCTCCTCGCTCGGGATAAGTATTTTTGTACCATCAGAGTTCGGACGCTTTTTCATTTTTATGCCAAGCAATGAACCGGTTTCAATATAGTGGTACCTGCCGTCTTTGACGAGATGTTTTATCGCTTGACGAGCCAAAGGACACTTTTGGATTTCATCAAAGATAATCAATGATTTTCCGGGCGTAAGACTCACTCCATAGCTTACTTGAAGCGTGGTGAAAAGAAAGTCAAGATTTGAAATATCCGAGAAAGCATCTTTGACTATTTTATTTGCAATAGAGAAATCAATAAGAAGATAGCTTTCATATTCATTTTTAGCAAATTCTTCCACTATCGTTGATTTACCGATACGTCTTGCACCTTCTATGAGGAGAGCAGTGCTACCGTTGTCCTGCTCTTTCCATTCAAGAAGTTTTTGGTAAATTTTTCGCTTAAAGATTCTATCTGACATAATTACTGATTTAAGTATCCTTGTTCTCTGATTTTATTCTGCAAAGATAACCAATAAATCTGTTATTTAAAGGCTTTATTTGCAAAAGTGTCAATATTTGCACACTTTATTTTACCAAAAATGTCAATTTTTGCATAGTTCAAAAACACAAAAACGTCAATTTTTGCACAACTTTTATGTATTTCACAAAAATAGCACGATTCACGATCACGGCTCACTCAGCAGATTTGTAACCGCTTTTAGGGTGTGTATGGTGGAATTTTTGTAAATTTGCGGTATGAAAAGAAAAGATTTCGAGATTATGGCTCCCGTAGGGAGTTACGAGTCACTTTACGCTGCTATAAATGCCGGTGCTGATGCCATTTATTTCGGTGTGGAAGGACTTAATATGCGTGCCAAGTCAAGCGTCAATTTCACTCTTGACGACTTGAAAAATATCGCTGCGATATGTGATGAACACGGTGTCAAATCGTACCTGACTGTAAATACGATTATCTACGACACCGAGATGGAAAAACTTCATAGGGTAATTGATGCGGTTTCCGTATCCGGCATTTCCGCCATTATTGCAAGTGATATAGCCGCTATTTCGTATGCGAGAAAAGTAGGCGTGGAAGTGCATATTTCCACTCAGTGCAATATATCCAATATCGAGGCTGTGGATTTTTATTCACAGTACGCAGACGTTGTTGTTCTCGCTCGCGAGCTGTCAATGGACAGGGTTAAATATATCCACGATGAAATAGTAAAGCGTGATTTGCGAGGACCGAACGGAAACCTTGTGAGAATAGAGATGTTCTGCCATGGAGCACTGTGTATGGCAGTATCCGGCAAATGCTACCTGAGCCTGCACGAGATGAATGCGAGCGCAAACCGCGGTGCTTGCACTCAGATTTGCCGACGCAGTTACACTGTCAAGGACAGAGAGACTGGCGACGAACTTGATATTGAAAACAAATATATCATGTCGCCTAAGGACTTGAAGACTATACACTTCCTCAACAAGATGATTGACGCCGGAGTCAGAGTTTTCAAGATTGAAGGACGTGCGAGAGGACCTGAGTACGTTGCCACTGCCGTGGAATGTTATAGCGA
>JALEMF010000071.1 GCA_022768005.1 Bacteroidales bacterium
AAAAAGACATTCTGGTACTTAGCTCCGTTTAGATTTTTTGAATATAAATTTAACATTTGGTGTTAAATTAAGATAATTGAATATCCGTAATCTTAATATATCACGAAATATCAGAGGGTTGCGAAAAAAAAGCATTGTCAGTCCGCTTCTATGTCAAAAATTATTATTAATTTTGGTGTTCCATTCCTCAAAAAATGCCATGGAAAGCAACTGCTTGGTATGTCGGGCATTAAGCTTGCCGTGGTAAAATGTGAAATTTTTATTATAAATAACAAATACTAACTAAAACCAATCTCTATGAGACTAAAAATGTTTCTAATGCTCCTGCTCACGGCAGTATTACCGGGTTTGGCTCAAACAGCGTCAGTGTCAGGACGCGTCATTGATGCCAATTCAGGTGCTCCCGTATCAGGCGCTATCGTAACACTTATGGGACAGGACAAATCCGTAGTAACCGGTCTTGTCGGTGACTTCAGAATTGAAAAAGCTCTCCCGGGTGAAGTGACTTTAGTAGTAGTTGCATCAGGATATGCTGACGGCATCACTACAACACAATTATTTAACGGTCAAAACGTATCAGTACAGCCGATTACACTTGTAGCCGGCGGTGAAGAGTACTACGAAGACCAACAAGAAATGTCATTTGACGAAAACGTGCTTGAAGACGAAGAAGGTACGGCGCAATCAGTAAGCGCACTTAGCGGTGCAGGTGACAATATCTATTTCAACACTGCAAACTACAGTTTCTCTTCAATGTTCTTCCGTCAACGCGGTATGGATTCCCAGTATGCAACCACATACATCAACGGAATCAATATGAACGACCCGATACGCGGACGTTTTAACTATTCATCACTTGGTGGTATGACAAGCCGTGCATTCCGTAACCGTACAAACACAATCGGACTTGCAGCAGCGTCTTACGGCTTCGGTGGTGTTAACGGTAGTTCAAACATTAACACAGAGACAACAGGTTATGCACCCGGCTTCAACGGTAGTGTTGCTTACACAAATGCCAACTATATGCTCCGTGCTATGGCAACTTATTCAACAGGTATTAATAAAAACGGCTGGGGTCTTACAATCAGTGCTATCGGACGTTATGCAGACGAAGGTGTAATTGACGGTACATTCTATAACTCATTCGGCTACTTCCTTTCTCTTGAAAAAGTATTCAATCCTCAGCACTCATTGGTATTAACAGCATTCGGTGCTCCTACTCAACGTGCCGGTGCAACTTCCACTTACCAAGAAGCATACGACCTCGTAGGAAGTAACTACTATAACCCTAACTGGGGTTGGTACCAAGGCGATAAACGTGCATCACGTATTACTGAAACATTTGACCCTACATTCCTCTTGAACTGGATTTGGAAACCGTCAGATGCAACAACTATTAATACGGGTGCATCATTCCGCTCAGTGAACTACTCAAACTCAGCATTTAACTGGTACAACGCCAATGACCCGAAGCCGGATTATTACCGTAACCTTCCGTCAAACTTCTTCGATGACGGTGAACCTACAGAACAAAGCGAATTTGTAGCAAACCTCTGGAGAACAGATGATTCTTATCGTCAAATCAACTGGGATAAACTTTACCAGGTGAATGCGATGAATAACTATTATAACTCACTCCCTGAAAATGCAGAAAACAAGAAGGGCTCAAGTTATATCCTTGAAAATCGTCACAGTAACAATATCCAATTCCAACTCAGCTCCGTACTTAACCACCGCTTCAACAGTACAACATCTATTCAAGCAGGTGTAAACGTAAGCTATACAAAGGCATCATATTACAAGACTATCCGTGACCTCTTGGGTGGCGAATTTTGGGTTGACGTAGACCCGTTCTCTGACCGTGAAATCACAATCGCTCCGGATATGCTCCAAAACGACTTGGATAATCCTAACCGCAAAGTGTATAAACACGACAAATTCGGTTACGACTACGACTTGAATGCTATCAAGGCAGAAGGATGGTTGCAAGAAACATTGAATCTCCCGAAGTGGGACGTAAACTATGGTGTAGCAATGTCATTCCTTCAGTTCTACCGTGACGGTCACATGAGAAACGGTCGTGCACCAAAGAACTCACTTGGTAAAGGTGAAACTCACTCATTTGATAATGCAGCATTGAAAGCCGGTGCAACATATAAACTTGACGGACGTAATTTCTTCACTGTTCACGCACAGTACGGTACTTACGCTCCACTTATTGAAAACGTATATATCTCACCGCGTATTAAGGATTCAGCAATAGATAATCCTCACAGCGAAAGAATTCTTTCAGGTGACATTTCTTATTCTTGGAACTATCGCAGATTCCGTGGTATCATCACAGGTTACTGGACAGAAATGTATAACTCAACAGAGCGTACAGCATTCTTCGATGATAACTACTCAACATTTACAAACTACGTTCTTTCAGACGTACGCAAGACAAACAAGGGTATTGAAGTAGGACTTGCCTTCAAGGTAACACCTTCAATCACACTTTCAGCAGCCGGAACATACGCTAAATACCAATACAAGAACAATCCTTCAGGTACACGTTCATTTGAAAACGGTATGTATGCCGATACAACTCAAACAATTTACTTGAAGAACTTCTACGTAGGCGGTACTCCACAAACTGCGTTCAATGTAGGTATTGACTGGCAAGCACCTAAAAACTGGTTCTTCAACGTAAACGGTTCATGGATGGGAGATGCTTACGTAAAACTTTCACCGGTATATCACGAAGCACAACCGGATCTCTGGAAATCATATCCATCAGAAGAAGCACTTGCAAAGAAAATCGAGGAAATTACAGATCAACCAAAGATGAACGATGCATTCGTGCTTAACGCATCAATCGGTAAACTTATCTACATCAACCGTAAGGTGTCAATGAACATCAACGTCAATGTTGACAATATTCTCAATAACACCAAAATCATGAACAACGCATTCCAGCAAGGTCGTATTGATCGTACAAACTGGAATATGAACAAGTATCCTAACAAGTACCAGTACTCACAAGGTACTAAAGTGTTTGTTAACGTTGGTATCAGATTCTAATGGTTTGTTCGGAATAATAAATTTTTAACTCGAAATTAAATCATAATGAAAAAGACATTATTATATATATCTTCGCTCCTGCTCGCATCTATGAGTTTTATGGCTTGCGATGATGACTTTGAGCGCATTCCGGAAATGTTCCCTGAAGCAACAATTCAGGCAAACACGACTATCGCAGAACTCAAACTCAATAACTGGAGTGATGACCGTAACTATGCAAACGAAATCGGTGTAAATGCTGATGGCGAGCATATAGTTATCAAAGGTCGCGTTGTTAGTTCTGACGAATCAGGTAACATCTACAAAAACTTCGTAATTGATGATGGTACTTCTGCTATCACTGTCAGTGTCAATCAAAAGAAACTTTACCAAAGTTACCTTCGCGGTCAAGAAGTGGTAATTGACGTAACAGGTCTTCATATCGGTAAATACAACGGTATGCTCCAACTTGGTGCTGCTGAATGGTACGAAGCCGGTAAATGCTACGAAACAACGTTTATGGAAGAAGATGTCCTTAAAGCACATGCTCAGCAAAACGGTCTTCCTGACGTTAGCAAAATCGATACTCTTACAGTTACTATCCCGCAACTTAAAGAAATCATGAGCAACAAGGACGAATTTGTCAAAATGACAAGCCGCCTTGTTAAGTTCGAAGGTGTTTATTGGGAAGATGCAGGTAAAGAATTTGCAGGTACTGCAAATGCAAACCGTAACCTTGTGGATAAAGAAGGCAATAAGATACTTTTCCGTAACAGTGCGTACAGTACATTCTCTTACGATAAGATACCTTACGGCGCAGGTGACGTAGTTGCTATCCTCGGTGTTTACGGTCAGGATTGGCAGCTTACTCTTATTGACAAAGACGGTCTTATGAACTTTGATCCTAATGCAGGTCCTGAAGACGTACCGGGTATGGCTAAGTTCAAGAAGGTAAATGCAGTACAATCAGGCAAACAATACATTATGGTAGCTGATAACGCAAAGATGGCACAACCTGTATCAAAGAATTATGGTTGGCTTTACGTTACAGATGTAACTCCTACTGATGACGTTGTTGTTGTAAACGAATCTAATGCGTTTACATTCATTTCTACTGATAATGGCTATAATATCCAACAAGCAGACGGACGTTATCTCTACATGGAAGGAACATTCAATAGTTTCCAAGTAGGCGAATCAATCGTTGAGGCAGCATATTGGACAGTAGAACCACAGGCCAACGGCACAATGAAGATAACTAACAAGGTGATGAATAAGTGGATTCAGTATTCATCATCATTTACATCTTTCGGTGCATACGACTCAGACCAAGAAGGTTCATTCTACCCTGTACTTTACGAAAAAGTAGAAAAATAAAATATAAGTAACAGAAACTTTTTTATAAACATTACTTATGAATAGTCTTAAATCATTCATATACGGTGCAGTGGCGTTGATGTCAATGGGCTTAGTCGCTTGTCAAGATAATTTTGACGACCCAAAGATGGAAGCACCGGTAGCCAAGAATGTGGCTAACACCACTATTGCAGAACTTAAAGCAAAGTTCTGGCAAGATGAAACAAACTATATCTGGCAAGGTGAAACTAATGAACCGCAGCCAATAGGGTTAAAGGAAGACGGCAGCCACTATATTATCCACGGACGTGTAATTTCATCAGATGAAAACGGAAACGTATTCAAGGCTCTTTTTATTCAAGATGAAACAGGTGCGCTTCCATTCTCAATTAACCAATACAACCTCTACACGCGTTATCGTGTAGGTCAGGAAATCGTTGTTGACCTTACCGGTATGTTCATCGGTAAATACAATGGTCTTCAACAAGTAGGTTATCCGCAATGGTACGAACAGGGCAAATGCTGGGAGGCATCATTTATGGCTCCTGCTTACTTTGAGTCACACGTAGAGCTCAACGGTTTCCCTGAGTCGGAAAAGGTGGATACTATCACTATCAAGGACTTCTCAACTCTCGGTTCAGCACCGGAAGACCTTAGAAAATGGCAAGGTCAGCTTGTACGTTTCAATGACTGCTACTGGGCAACACCCGGTACTACAATCGTTAATGAATATCACTCAAGCGGTTTTGATCAATCACTTAACGTACAAGGCGGTACTGTAAAAGTTCGTACAAGCGGTTATTCACGTTTCTGGAATATGGTACTTCCTGCAGAACACATGGACGTTGTAGGTATTCTTTCTTACTATGGTTCTACAGGTTGGCAGCTTATTCTTAACGATGCCAATGGCCTTATGAATGTAGGTACTCCTTCACTCAATAAGGGTATTAAGGATAATCCTTACTCAGTGGAAGAAGTTATCGCATTTGAAGAAGCCGGTGAACAGACTTCAGGTTGGGTTAACGGTTATATCGTGGGTGCAGTTGCTCCTGAATGTGAAACAGTATCAAGCAATGCGGATATTGAATGGACATCAGACGTAACACTTGCAAATACACTTGTAATTGCTTCAGATCCTGAAACTAAGGATTACACTAAGTGTCTTATCGTATCACTTCCACAGGGTTCTGTGTTCCGTCAATACGGTAACCTCGTTGACAATCCTTCTAACTACAAGAAAGCAATCAAACTCAGCGGTAACTTCGCTAAGTACATGAATACATTCGCAGTTGTTGACAACTACGGTTCTGCTGACGAATTCTCAATTGAAGGTGTTAACCCTGGTGGTGGCAGTGAAGCAGGTGACGGTACTAAAGAAAAACCGTTCAACGTAACTCAAGTACTCTCTGCTGCCGTATCAACTGACGAAGTTTGGGTAACCGGTTATATCGTAGGTTGGGTAGAAGGTCAAGTACTCTCTTCAGGAGCACACTTTGACAATGCAGCAACAGCACAGTCAAACGTTCTTCTGGCACTTACAGCTGATGAAACAGACGTTACTAAGTGTATCCCGGTACAGTTGCCGTTCGGTGACGTACGTACGGGTCTTAACCTCCAGACTAACCCGGATAACTACAAGAAGTCAATCTGCATCAAGGGTCAAATTCAGAAGTACTTTGGTCAAATGGGTGTAAAGACAGTTACAGAATACACTATCTCCGGTGGTGGTGATGAACCTACCCCGACTCCGACTCCGGGTGGTGGCGGTAACGGTACTGAAGCAAGTCCGTTCACAGTAGATCAATTCCTTGCAGGCACAGCAACAGGTAATGAAGTATGGGCTGAGGGTTATATCGTAGGTCGTAATGACGGTAAAGACTTGGCAACAGAATCACACTTTGATGCAGAAAATGTGGTAGGTGTATCAAACTTCCTTATCGCAGCATCAGCAGACGTTAAAGACGTTGCAAAATGTGTTCCTGTACAGCTCCCTGCAAGTGTCCGTGCAGCTCTTAATCTTAAAGACAATCCGGGTAACCTCGGTAAGAAAATTAAGATGAAAGGAAACTGTGTGGCATACTTCGGTGTAGCCGGATTCAAAAATATGACAGAATACAAGTTTGAATAATCCAAAATTTTCTTCTTCATAAATTCAAAGGGGTCGTACCGATTAAGGTGCGACCCCTTTTTTTTGTGTGGTATATTATGATGAAATGAATGGGAAATAATATAGGGTAAATAGGGTTACAGAGAATGAAATAATAAAAGCCTGATTTTGTAGAAGTATAAGCAACCTGCAAAAACGGCGAGAATATTGTATCCGAATGCAACGTATTTCATTTTTAGGTAGTCATATCCGCACAGGCTATTTGTGAAATGGTCTAAAATGGCGGTGAGCGGTGCGAGTGGACTATTTTTGTAGTCCATAGAGTTCATTATCTGGATATGGCTCGTCAATGGGATAAAAACTATATTTGAGGAGCGAAAAACAAAAAGCTATTGATGTAGCGAGCAATGCAAAGCAAGAAACTGTTTTTAATACTCGGAATGTTTTTGTGTTTGATAAATCTGTGTATGTCATATTGTATTAGTTTTTCTTGCTTATGAAAATAGCATATTTGTCTTTCTTGATAGCTAAATCCATATTGGATTCAAGCATTTGAGACATCTTGGATTCGTAGGGGTTGTTACTTTCTTCCCAAAAATATTTTTCATAAAGATATAGCACAGTTATATTTTCCTTGCTGTCTTTTATTTTATTGCTGATATAATCAACGTATTGGTATTCGTTAAATTTGTTTGAATTTTCAAAATCATGACGCAAATATTCATTGCGGCTGTTGTAAATCCACTCAAGGAAATAACGATCGGAATATGTTCCGACAACGAGAATTTTATCGTCTTTGAAATCTTCAATGTCTTGTCGGATTTTGTTTATTGTGGAACCCCACTCCGGATTTACACGAATACCTTTAATTGGGTGAAAATCAAATTCAAGAGTACTTTCAGTGATGCTTGTCCGGATAACTACTCCACCTCCGTTAATCATAGTGATTGATATCATAGACAGTGATGACACAACAATAATGCCTGATGTTATAATAAACGATTTGTTAATTATCGGTTTAAGCAAACATAAAATAATTGGGAATACGGAGTATGATAAAAACTTTTGTAATCCTGTATTACTCCCCAAAAGGGGTGTGAATGAAACAAAAAATACAGCAAGGATAATAATTAATTCTTTCGTTTTTGATTCTTTATAAAATTTGTAAATGGCTACAAATTCCAGAAGCATTATAGTGGCATTAATTAGTCTTAATGAATTATGAGAAATCGGATTAATCCTCATATCGTAAATAAATGCGATTATAGCAAAAACGGCAAAAAGAAATACGGCATATATGTGATGCTGTATCATTGTCAGCACTTTATATGTGCAATAAACGGCACAAAGAGGAAATATTGTTGTTACAAAATGTACAAAATAATAAATTGTCAGACCATATATCCCATGATTTGAAATCAAATTCGCTTTTATATAGCAAGCATAATTACCGATAGAACCATACATTATGATTATAAATGCAAATATGAAAATTATGGCACTAATAGCATAGATAAAAGCATGTTTTATTCTGGTTTGAATATTTAAGTTTTTATTTATTAGAATAATTATAAATAATATTGGAATTATTGCGATACTCGGTATTCTGCAAAGGGTTGTGATGCAAGTTGCAAAGGCGGTTGCTATCAAATAAGCAATTTTGTTTGTTTCCACGTACTTGATAAATAACAGAATAACAATCGTGGTGAAAAACATTGTTTGTCTGTCCCAACCGATAAGCATTGCCGTATTAAAATACCACGTTGTCAGCAGTATCAGTATGGCACACATAAGTACAGATATGCAAATTCGTTTTGTGCGATTGTAAAAGAATGTGCAACTTAATGCTATTGTAAGAACCATGTATAAAAATCCCACATATTTTGCACTTAGCATATCATATCCGCACAGGCTGTTTGTGAAATGGTCTAAAATGGCGGTGAGCGGTGCGAGTGGACTATTAAGGTAGTCCATAGAGTTCATTATCTGATATGGCTCGTCAACGGGATAAAAACTGTATTTGAGAAGCGAAAAACAAAAGGTGAGGACAGCAGCAAGTATTCCAAAACATAGCAAGGTTTGGAATATTTGAAATGATTTGCTTTTGCGGATATCGGTGAGTGAAATATTGCTCATAATTCGTTTTTACTAAAATAGTACGTCAGATTGGATTAAAACGGCAGGGTTGCAAATTCTTGGTTCAAATGCAAGGAAAGGAATGGCAGTGACGATGCCGTAGAAAAAAGTTTTGCGTGTTATGAACAAAGCATCGTACACAACGTTTAATTTACGAATGATGATGCTGTAAAATGCCCAGCTTACCGCTGCAGAGAAGGCAATAAGGTCTCCGAGTGGCATTATCTGCATAGACATTCCTCCATTGAAGACTACGAGGGTTACTCCTATGAGTGCCACAACAGAGCCAATATACACACCTACTTGAGGTTTCTCCTGTTTGTAAAAGAATCCGGTTAGGAGTGTCGTAAGTAGAGGACTTATACTTGTCAAGAGTGACACGTTGCTGACGAGGGTGTATTTGAGGGCGTCATCATCGTCCTCTTTAGGGTCAAAAATATAGTCTTCTGCCATAAAAGTGCTGTTCGGATAATCAATTAGCAAAGATACAAATTTTTTTTGAATGGTAGGCAAAAAATGGCAGAAAAGGGGGCGAGATTGATGCCTATGACAAGTATTGCGGATTTTTTTTACTGACCGCACGCTCTCTGAGGTGCGAATCCACTATACATAACTATCTCAGGGAGGCGCACTATGTGCTTACCCTGAGTTACTTACAACTGATACTCTTCGACTTTTCCTGAAAATGTTGTCTTTTCACTCACTGTATTGTATATTTTTTAATGACAGAACAGTGTACATATAGTCAGGATAATAATTAAAAGTCATACATACAAATAAATATTCAGTGATACTCTTTTTGGTAATAAATTGAATTAAACAATCTATGATGTGTGTTAAATTCAAATAAATTCATTAATTTTGCAAAATATTTATAAGATAATAATGGAGACGAAAGAAACATTTGGTTCAAAACTCGCATTGGTTGCGGCAACGGTAGGTTCGGCAGTGGGATTAGGAAATGTGTGGAGATTTCCAGCGGAAACGCAAGCAAACGGCGGTGCTGCATTCCTATTGGTTTACATATTATGTGTCTTTTTACTTGGAATACCGGTTATGCTCGGTGAGTTTTCTTTGGGTCGCGGCATTCGTGAAGATGCAGTAGGTGTTTATCGTCGTCTTTCCGGAAATACTCCATGGCGTTTTGCGGGCGTTTTGCCTATATTGGCGTCTTATATAATATTGAGTTTTTATATAGTGGTAGCCGGTTGGACACTTGAATATTTCTTTTTCTCGGTTACCGGTGACTTGTATTCTCCAATCAATGCAGTTACGGCAATGCCGTGGAGTACGGCTTGTGAGACGCAGTTCAAGGGAAAGATGATAGAGTACATACTGACGGATATAAAGCCGATAGTTTTTACTTTTATAGTGATACTGATGAACCTTTTTATCCTCATAAAAGGTGTTAAAAAGGGTATAGGTAAAATTTCAAATATATTATTACCGGTGCTGTTCGTGCTATTGCTACTTTTTTGTTGCGTGTCGCTCAGTCTGCCCAGAGCAATGGAAGGGTTGCAGTTTTTCCTTGCTCCGGACTTCTCCAAGATAACTCCGATGGTGATAGTAAATGCGTTAGGGCAAGCATTTTTTTCTCTTAGCCTCGGTATGGGTGTCCTAATAACTTATTCTTCGTATTTCCCTAAGGATACGAAGTTGACGAGTACGGCAGTGACGGTATCAACATTGGACTTGTTAGTGGCAATGTTGATGGGAGTGATAATATTTCCGGCAGTGACGTCGTTCGGCTTGATGGATAGTGACCTTGAAGGTACGACTCTCGTGTTCATCACTCTGCCGGAGGTTTTTGCGCAGATGGAATTCAGTGAATTTTGGTCCGCATTATTCTTCTTGTTGCTGTTTATAGCCGCTCTGACATCTACAATATCAATAGCGGAGGTGACAATAAAGTTCTTTGAGGACAGGTTCAAGATGAACCGAAAGAAAGCGTGTATGCTTGTACTTTTGCCGCTATTTTTGTTCAGTGCAATCAGTTCTTTATCTCTGGGCAGTCTGTCCGGGATAAAGGTATTTGGAATGACTATATTTGATGCTCTTGATTTCTGTGCTTCTAACATAATGTTGCCGGTAGGTGCTATAATAATGTCACTATTCATCGGCTGGCATTTGGATAAGAATGTTCTGAAAGAAGAGTTGACGAACCATGGCGAAATAAAATCATATATTTATCCGTACGTAGCATTTATCCTGAAATGGATTGCGCCGATATTGATAGTGCTTGTACTGATAAGTCCGCTGTTAAAGTAGAAATATGGTAACATCAAATGAACGAAAAGGCTTGATAGCCATTGTAGTGCTTTTAAGTGCATTGGTGCTGATAGTGGTTTGCACTCAGCGTTGTGGCAGTGAGCCGGAATCCGGAGTAAACGCCGCATTGGCAGATACAGTAGCTGTCGCTAATGACAGTGTATGGACAGCTGTGAGTGATAGTGTAATTCACAGCGGTAAATACCAACGGAAACGAAGACGGAGCAAGCAAAAGACCTTCAATTCGTCTTACAAAGAGCGAGACCCGCTGGCAGAAGAAGAGTATGTGAACAGATAATGCGGCAATTTATTGGCACATATTAAAGTCTGTTCCGTAAAAAATGATTAACTTTGCGAAAACTAACGGATTAACCAAAACTATACCCTAATAATATAAAAATCATGAATGTAGTTGACCGATTTTTACAGTATGTAAAATTTGACACACAGAGTGATGAACTCACAAATCTAACACCTTCCACTCCCGGTCAGATGGTTTTTGCTCAGCATCTTGAGAAAGAACTTAAATCAATGGGACTCAAAGATATATCACTTGATGATAATGGCTATCTGATGGCTACTCTTCCCGGGAATATGGATAAGAAAGTGCCTACGGTAGGTTTTATCGCACACTTGGATACGTCTCCTGATATGTCAGGTCATCACGTTTCTCCGAGGATTGTGGAGAATTACGATGGCAGTGATATAGTCCTGAACTCGGAAAAAAATATAGTACTGTCTCCGGCTGAGTTCCCGGAACTTCTCAAATACAAGGAACAAAATCTTATTGTGACTGACGGTAACACTCTTCTCGGTGCTGATGATAAGGCCGGTATTGCCGAGATTATTTCTGCAGTGGCTTATCTTCAGGAGCATCCGGAAATCAAGCATGGTGATATACGCATTGCTTTCAATCCTGATGAAGAAATAGGTCAGGGTGCGCATAAGTTTGATGTAGAACGATTCGGGGCAGATTGGGCTTATACTATGGACGGCGGTGAAATAGGAGAATTGGAATACGAAAATTTCAATGCAGCCGTTGCACGCATCACCTTTGCCGGCAGAAACGTACACCCCGGATATGCAAAGCACAAGATGATAAATTCACTTCGTATTGCAAATCAATATGCTATAATGCTTCCTCGCTGGGAAACTCCGGAGCATACAGAGGGTTACGAAGGTTTCTATCACTTGATAGGTATTGAAGGTTCTGTGGAGAAGACTGTGCTTACATACATTGTCCGTGACCACGACCGTGACCGCTTTGAGCGTCGTAAAAAGGAACTTGAACACCTTGCAAGGAAAATCAATAAGGAATTTCCCGGCTGTGCTTCTATTGAGATTAAAGACCAATACTACAATATGCGTGAAAAAATTGAGCCGGTAATGTATATTATTGACATTGCAGAGCAAGCAATGAAGAATGCGGATGTAGTGCCGGTGGTAGTCCCTATCCGTGGAGGTACAGACGGTGCTCAATTATCATTCAAAGGTCTTCCGTGTCCTAATATATTCGCGGGAGGACTTAACTTCCACGGTAGATACGAGTTTGTGCCAATTCCAAGTATGGAAAAGGCAGTAAATGTGATTGTAGAAATCGCAAAACTCGTTGCAGAACGCTAATCGGTGAAATTTTAAGTGGAGAAAACACTTGTAGTTATAACAGGACCTACCGGTTCCGGTAAGACGTCACTTGCTATTGAAGTGGCAAAGGCAAAGGGTACTGAAATAATTTCAGCGGATTCTCGTCAGATATTTAAGGAAATACCAATAGGCACTGCTGCGCCCTCTGAAGAAGAGCGTGCGGCGGTGCCTCATTATTTTGTTGCCACTCACAGTCTTATGGACTATTATAGTGCTGCGGACTTTGAGTCGGACGTGATAAGTCTCCTTGAACGAAAGTGGCGGGAGCATGATGTGATGGTTATGGCAGGAGGCTCAATGATGTACGTTGATGCGGTGATAAACGGAATAGATGATATTCCTTCTATTTCCGATGAAAACCGCAGGCGCGCAATGGCTGTGTACGAAAACGGAGGCTTGCAGCAGTTACGCCTTGATGTTCTTGAGCTTGACCCTGAATATTACAGACAAGTGGATTTGAATAATCATAAACGGCTTATTCATGCACTTGAGATAATGTATGAGTCCGGTAAAAAGTATTCGGCATTAAGGACCGGACAATCGAGAAAAAGAGATTTTCGAGTGCTTAAATTTGCCCTTAATCTTCCTCGTGAAGTGCTTTTTGACCGTATAAATCGTCGTGTAGAAACCATGATAGATGCGGGACTTGAAGCAGAGGCGCGTGCGGTGTATGATATGCGACATCTTAATTCTCTGAACACTGTGGGGTACAAGGAAATGTTTGAATACTTTGATGGTAAAATGGATAGAGCCACGGCAATAGCGCGTATATGCAAGAATACACGTGTATATGCCAAGAAACAACTGACCTGGCTAAAAAAAGACGATAGCGTGATATGGCTGAATCCTGAAAATGCGTTGGAGGAAGTCCTGAGAAGATTGTGACCAGAAAAGGGGAAAAAGGCTAAAAGGACAAAAAAGCTGTAATGAATAAGTTTTGTTTACAACCTATCATAAAATAAATAAAATTTATTATCTTTGCATATTATATGATATGTTATAGTTATGGCAAAGAATACTATGGGGACAAAATTACCCCGAAAATTACAGCAGAAAATGCAAATAGTAGGAGAGCAAATACGTTTAGCTCGCTTGCGACGAGATTTAAGTATTGCACAGGTTTCAGAGCGTGCGACTTGTTCTCCGCTTACCGTTTCTCGCATAGAGAAGGGCGTTCCGACAGTGTCAATAGGAATTTATTTACGAGTGTTGTACGCACTCCAACTTGATGATGATATATTATGCCTTGCAAAAGATGACAAACTTGGCAGGGTATTGCAGGATATGAATTTACGTCCTCGTGAAAGAGCTTCAAAAAAAGGGTAAAAGGTTATGAAAAAGTTATATATATATGCAGACTTTGATTGGCTGAAAAAAGTTGAGTTGATAGGAGTGCTTGGATATGAATCACTTCGAGGCTCAGACTGTTATAGTTTCGAGTTTGCAGAAGATTGGCTTGCCAAGTATAATGGGATCAAATTAAGCGATGACTTAAATAATTATCCCGGAGTCCAATTTACAGAACCGGGAAAAGAAATTTTCGGGTGTTTTTCAGATGCTCTTCCTGATAGATGGGGTCGAACATTATTGCTACGGCGAGAACAGATTTCTGCTCAAGAAGAGAAACGTCCTATCCGTCATTTATCTTCATTTGATTACTTGGTGGGTATTGATGACTTTTCTCGTATGGGCGGGTTTAGATTTAAAATTTCTCCTGATGGTGAATATATTAATACCGACAAGTCTTTGCGTATACCTCCTTTGACAGATTTACGAAAACTTATTGATGTAAGTAAAGAATTTGAAAAAAGTGAAGGAGCAAATATTCTTCCTGATAAAAAGTGGGTATTACAACTTGTGCAACCCGGTTCATCGCTTGGCGGTGCAAGACCTAAAGCTAATGTTATAGATGTTGATGGAAGTGTTTATATAGCAAAGTTCCCTTCACTTAATGATGATTATGATGTCGGGCTATGGGAGCATCTGTGCCATCTATTGGCAAAGAAAGCCGGGGTGAATGCAGCGAAATCAAGTGTCATATCAGCCACCGAAAAGTATCATACATTTCTATCACAACGCTTTGATAGGAATGCCGCAGGAAAAAGAATACATTTTGCATCGGCGATGACGCTTCTTGGACTAAATGATGGAGACAATGCCACTACAGGTTATGGATATTTGGATATCGTGGATTTTATAGTGAATGGTTGCTGTGATGTTGATGCTAATTTACGAGAGCTGTATCGTAGGGTGATATTTAATATTTGTATAGGAAATACGGATGATCATTTTCGCAATCATGGCTTTTTGCTTACAGCAAAAGGGTGGACTCTTTCACCCGCGTACGATATGAATCCAACTTTTGGAAATTATCAAAGTTTGCTGATAAATAGTAAAACGAATGAGTCGGATTTATCTATTTTGCTTGATTCTTGCGAGGACTATATGCTTACTCGTGAGCAAGCTGAGTGGATAAAAGATGAAGTTGTGACTGCAATGAGAGGTTGGCGTGAATTAGCAACTCGATTATGTGTCTCAAAGCATGAAGTAGAAGAATTTCAAAGTGTCTTTGATAAGAACCTTAAATAGATATTGGAACGGAATCGGATTCAGTAAAATATTTCCATGGTATTTCTTAGAATCCACCAGATGACAATGATGACAAGTGATGTCCATGCTATGGTGGCGGAGTTCAGGAATTTATACAGTCGAGGAAATTTAGTACTGTTGAAATTGACGAATGCATAGATGATAAGAAAAGGTACTGCGACGAAGAGGAAGGCGTTGTAGTGAAAGGCGGCATCTAAGTCTCCGTTGAGGAGTGCGTGTAATGCTCTCTGTGAACCGCACCCGGGACAATCGTATCCTGTGATTAATTTGGAGGGACACTTCGGGAAAAAGCCATATACGGCGGGATCAAGGTATTTATAGATAAAAAATATCGCAATGGTAACCGATATGATTACCATTGCGATTATTGTTTTTCGATATTGAATCATAATAGTTGCAAGAGTCCTTGTAGGGGAGAAATTATTAATCCAAGTGTTATGGATAGCATTATCAGCCATTGTGCTATTTCCGATGCTTTTTCAGCACCTTTCAAGTCTCCGTTATTGTATTTTGTTTTGACTTTTGCGGAATAGATGATGGCTGCAACGCCGAGCGGTGTACAGCAAAGTAATGTAGATGCGATAGACCAGCCTAAGTACGAAGACGGACATTCGGCATCAACATTTTGCGGCTGTTGTTGTACGAAAGCGGGTTGCGTCTGAGTGAAAATGTAGTCAGTGGCAGATGTGCTTTCTTCGGTCATGTTTTCTACAGTTACGATGTTATCGGATTCTGTAGCAGGATTTTGCTGAAAATCAGTGTTATCGCTGATTTCAGTATCAGTGCTTTCGTCGGTTTTCTGACTGTCCGGCACACTTACTTGTGTCGGGCGGAAAAGCGCAACAATTTCAGGTACTTGAGCCGCAGGCACCCATTGGTCTAATCCTTCGTGCCAAACGGGAGTGTTCGGCAGTACCGGAAGAACCTTAAGCTGTTCAAGTTCGTAAGGACCTGCTTGCTTGTTGTTAATTACAATCCAATATTTCATTTATTACTAATTAGAAAAATTTTGTTTCTGTGCCGAGGATGTCAGAAAGCAAGTTGTTAGCAAGACGACTTGCACCGATACGGAAGTATTCGTTAGTAAGCCATTGTTCGCCAAGAACTTCTTTGATAACAGTGTAATACTCAACAGCCTCTTTAGTAGTAGCAACGCCACCTGAAGCCTTGAATCCAATCATAGTGCCGGTCTTTTCGTAGTATTCCTTGATGCACTGTGCCATAACGTAAGCAGCTTCAAGAGAAGCACCGGGATATTCCTTACCGGTAGAAGTTTTAAGGAAGTCAGCACCTGAATAAAGTGAGAGGATAGAAGCGTTTTTGATGTTTTCAGCAGTTTTGAGCGCACCTGTTTCGAGGATAACTTTGAGTCGAGAGTCGCGAGCAGCGTGTTTTAGTTCTTGAATTTCGTCGCAAACTTCTTCGTAGTCACCATCTAAGTAGTTACCGAGGTTGAAAACGATGTCGATTTCGTCAGCACCACCTTCAACAGCGAGAGCTGTTTCAGCCACTTTGACTTCAAGGAAAGATTGTGAAGAAGGGAAACAACCTGAAACGCAAGCGATGTTTACGTTAGTAACGTCGAGCATAGTGCTTGCAACTTGTGCGAAGTTCGGGTAAACGCAGATAGCGGCAACGTTTTTAAGTTCAGGGTGTTCGTTGTCGAAATCGTTAACTCTTTCAACGAATTTAGCGACAGATTGAGGAGAGTCCGTACTCTTGAGAGTAGTGAGGTCTATAGTATTGAACAAAAAGCGGTAAACTTCTTGATTCATATTTTCGGCAGCGTGTTCTGAAATTATTTTTTCAACAGCAGCCTTGACTTTAGCGTCATCAATTTCAACGGCAGAAGCGTTGAGTGCTTCATGATATTTATCTACCATCATAGTAAAAATAATATTTGAATTTGTATAATGTTAAAAATTTAAAGATTACTGTTTCCAGTTAGTTTAGAATTGTTTTTATGACGATTGGCGTCTCTACTTGTTTTCTTTTCAATATTAGCTCTTATAGCATCGGTGAGGTTAACTCCTGTTTGATTGGCGATAGCAGTTGCAACCCAAATCAGGTCAGCAAGTTCGTCAGCGAGGTCTTGTTTTTCACCTTCTTTGAAGGACTGGTCTCCGTATTTACGCGCCATAATTCTTGCTACTTCACCTGTTTCTTCAGCAAGAACAGCCATATTCGTGAGTGGTGAAAAGTATCTCACACCGTACGTCTTAATCCATTTGTCCACAATGTCTTGGAATTGTGAAATGGTAATCTGACCGTTGTCTTGCATGAAGTCCATATTAGATGCCAAAAAGGGGTTGTTATTCTTTAAGTTTCGAGTCAATGATAATAGTTACCGGTCCATCGTTAATGAGGCTGACTTGCATATCGGCACCGAAAACGCCTTTGATAGTGGTCTTGCCTGTTAAGTCCGTCAGTTTATCGCAGTAACCGTCGTAAAGTGGAATGGCGATGTCATGCCCGGCAGCGTGAATATAACTCGGGCGATTACCTTTCTTAGTAGAAGCGTTCAGCGTGAACTGTGAAACGGCGAGGATTTCACCGTTGCAGTCCAAAACGGAACGGTTCATAACGCCGTTTTCGTCGTCAAAAATGCGCAGAGATGCGGTTTTAGCGGCAAGCCATTCCATATCCTCAACGGTGTCGCCAACGGCAACTCCTACGAGGACAAGTAATCCTTTTCCTATTGAAGAAATCAGTTTATCTTCAATGGAAACGGATGCGGATTTAACTCTTTGGATAACTATTCGCATTTTATCGTTTGTTTTTCACAAAGTTACTACTTTTTTCTTAATAGACAGGTAATTGATGTCATAAAAAATAAAAAAAGGCGGTAAGGTGGCATAGTTTCGCATAAAATATGTAACTTTGCCGAGTTAGAACGAACGCAAAATACACGAATATATCAGTTATAAAATGGATAATAATAATCAGTCAATAACCAATCGAATAAAAACGGTTTTAAAAAATCCCAAGATTTGGCAATTTGCCTTGGCGGCTTTGGTGATAGCGATAATATCTTTATGCTTTTTTCACCCTGATGCTGTTGAAGGAAATAAGTTGATGCAGAGTGATATGCTTCAAGGACAGGCAAACGGACAAGAGGCAAAAGCATTTGAGGAAGCAACGGGTGAAACGACGAGGTGGACAAATTCACTGTTCGGCGGTATGCCAACGTTCCAGATATCACCGTCTTATCCGTCAAACGGTTTGTTTGACTGGATAACGACAGTTTACGGTCTTGGATTGCCGTCGCCGTCAAATCTTATCTTCATGATGATGATAGGATTTATGATACTTATGTTCGCTATGAACGTGAAATGGTATTATGGCTTGATAGGCGCAGTGGCATGGGGCTTTTCCACATATTTCATCATAATCATCGGTGCGGGGCATATATGGAAATTTGTCACTCTAAGTTATATACCGCCTACAATAGCCGGAATAGTGCTTTGCTATCGCGGTAAATACCTTGCCGGTGGTGCCCTTGCAGCTTTGTTTGCAATGATGCAGATAGCGTCAAATCACGTTCAGATGACTTACTATTTCTTGTTTGTCATACTCGGTTTCGTGATTGTATATTTGGTAGATGCGGTAAAGACAAAGCAAATCAAAGGTTGGGTTAAGGCAACCGGTGTGCTTGCCTGCTCGGGAGTACTTGCTCTTGCGGCGAACTCACCGAGTCTTTATAACACATACGAGTACTCCAAAGAGACAATGCGCGGAGGTCATTCAGAGTTGACAAAAAGTGATGATGGAGTGGCTACGACGAATGGTCTTGACCGGTCATATATCACGCAATACAGTTACGGAAATGTAGAGACATTCTCGCTATTAATCCCGAATATCAAGGGCGGCGCATCTGCAAAGCCGGAACACGGAGGTATGGCTCCGCTGTCGTTGTCGGACTTGCCTGATGCACAGAAGATGAAAGAAGCGGGGAGTATTGATGATATGGAAATGCAGTACCTCGGTTATGTGTCACAATATTTCGGAGAGCCTGAAGGAACAAACGGTCCGATATATGTAGGAGCAGTGATATGCGCACTGTTTGTACTCGGCTGTTTTGTGATAAAAGGTCCGATGAAATGGGCGTTGCTGATATTGACAGTGTTGTCAATATTATTGGCGCTCGGGCGTAACTGTCAGTGGCTTACGGATTTATTTATCGACTATGTGCCGATGTACAATAAGTTCCGAACAGTGGAAAGTATCTTGGTGATAGCGGAATTTACAATGCCGCTTCTTGCGATACTTACTCTCCAACAGTTGCTTACAACAAAAGACTGGTGGGCAAAGTACAAGACAGCGCTGCTGATAAGTTTCGGTTCACTCGGATTGATATGTCTTGCAGGAATTGTATTCCCGAGCATATTCGGCTCAGTGATTACTCCGCAAGATGAGGAAACATCTCAGATGATAGTTTCACAGTTGACAGCGCAGGGTTATCCGGCAGATGTAGCCACGTCATTCAGCCTTAATAATCCGAGAATTTTTGCGGCGGTGACGAATTTACGCCAAGAGATGATATCTTCCGACAGTCTCAGAAGTCTGTTCTTCCTTGCAGCGACGTTTATATTCATCTTTCTTCTCGGTGTTAAAAAGATACAGGCAAAGTGGACAGTTGCAGCTATCGGTGTCTTGCTGTTGGCGGACTTATACACTGTAAACAAGCGCTACGTAAACCATGACAGTTTCTGCAGCGAACAGGTGTCAATGTCAGATCCGTTTGCACCGACAGCAACGGATAAAGCAATACTTGCTGATACGGCAATAAACTATCGCGTGTTCGACGTGGATAATTTCTGGCGTCCTAATCCTTCTTATCATCACAAGATGCTTGGCGGCTATCATGCAGCAAAACTGACACGCTATCAAGATATTATTGACTGTCATATATCTCATTTCCTTTACGGCGGTGCGAGTGAAACGGATATGAATGTAATCAATATGCTTAATGCGAAATACATAGTGGCAAAAGGTCAAGTAGTAAATAATCCTGATGCTATGGGCAATGCCTGGCTTGTGGAAGGGGTGACCTTCGTAGCCGGTGCCGATGAAGAGATGGACGGACTTGAAAAAATTGACGTTAAGCATCAAGCCGTGGCAGACAAAAAGTTCAAAGGCATCTTAGCGGAAAAGGCAACAGTATCGCCGACGGACACCATCTATGAAGTGACATACGCACCGAATAAACTTACTTACCACGTAGAAACGCAGACAGGTGGCATCGCAGTATTTTCCGAGGTGTATTTTCCGTGGGGCTGGAATGCTGAGATAGACGGCAAGAAGGCAGAAATAGGACGAGTAAACTATATTCTGCGAGCAATGAATGTGCCTGCAGGCAAGCATACAATCGTTATGACATTTGACCCGCAGTCAATCCACACAACAACGTATATAGCAACGACAGCCGTAGTGATAATATACATTCTTGTGTTGGCTGCAATAGTATTATCAATAGTAAAAGTAAACCGTAAGGAATGAAATTAGGTTGGCTCAAAAGGACACTGAAAGCACCGGCTCGCATACGCACCGGTAAAGGTTTTGGAGTTCATTCACCATTTGCATACGCCTTTATCACGCGCGTGCTTAGAGAAGATTTGCCATTCTACGCTTACAGTTCTCAAAAGAGCCGCTATCGCAAAGTGCGAAAAAATGCAGTGCATCACCCATTTCTTACGCTTAAAAGGATAAAATTGCTGTTCCGTACGATAAACTATTTTTCGCCGGAGTCAGTACTTCAGATAGGGTCGGATAACGGACTTGTGACATCAGCCCTTCTTGATGTGAGTTCCTCTATGAAAATAAGTCGTTATGGCTGTGACGGTGACTTTTTATCGTCCCAAGTGAAGGATTGCAGAACATTGTCCGGTGCAACTTCAGAACAAATTCCGGATATAGTAATCGTGGTCACAGAGAATAATGACAAAGAAATACTTCCAGTGCTATGCAAAGCGGTAGAAAATGAGTCGGTGATAATATTTCCGTGTATAGACCATAATCCGCAGATAAGTATGCTATGGGACAGCGTAAATGCTGCTGCGAACTATGGAATGACGTTTACTAACGACCGCTTCGGAATCCTTGTAGCAAAAAAGAAATTGCCGAGACAGAAATACACGCTATGGCTATGACACGTGTCATAAGTGATATAGAAAAAGTCTTAGACGGCTATGCGGCTTATATCGGGCTTGAACGAGGTTTGTCGCAAAATACTGTTATAGGCTATCGCTTTGATATAGAGAAATTTATTAACTATCTCAAAGACTCCGGAACGGCATTGCGAGATGTGACATTGCCGATACTCCAACAGTTCGTGGCAGATATGCATGATGTAGGAATCTCGCCACGTTCACAGGCGCGAATAGTGTCAGGGCTAAAATCATTTTTTAAGTATCTGGTGATGGCGAGTTACACGGAAGAAAATCCGTCAATTATGCTTGAGACGCCCAATATAGGCTTACATCTGCCGGAAGTGCTCACCCTTGAGGAGATAGACAGGCTTGAAAATGAGATAGATACATCAACAACAGAGGGAGTCAGAAACTATGCAATCATAGAGACACTCTACGGGTGCGGACTTCGAGTGAGTGAACTTGTAAATCTTGAGATAAGCCGTGTGTTTCTTAAGGATAAATACTTGATGGTAAACGGCAAGGGAAGTAAGGAACGAATCGTTCCTATGTCTGATATGGTGATAGACCTTATATCCGATTATCTGAAAGTGCGCGGTGAAGTAATAAAGCCGGGTGAAGAAAATGTCTTGTATCTAAGCCGCCGCGGAACACGGCTGACTCGCCAAATGATATTTACGATAATCAAACGTCTTGCAGCTCAGGCAGGGATAAAAAAGACAATTTCTCCTCACACATTGAGGCACTCGTTTGCCACGCATCTTCTTGAAGGAGGGGCAAACTTGCGAGCAATTCAGCAAATGCTGGGTCATGAGACAATAGCAACCACTGAAATCTATCTCCACATTGACTCAACTCGACTA
This sequence comes from Bacteroidales bacterium, assembly GCA_022768005.1. Taxonomy (GTDB): domain Bacteria; phylum Bacteroidota; class Bacteroidia; order Bacteroidales; family Muribaculaceae; genus CAJUPY01. Next base: position 22,176 of record JALEMF010000071.1, read on the forward strand.
AAGGAGGAGATATTGCTGCATCACCCAAGGAATTAAGGGTAGCAAGGGCTAAAAAGGGAAGAAGGGCTAAAAAGGCGGATTTTATGTTCAAAATGGTAAAATGGCTTACGGGACTATTGATATTAACAATTATTTCACAAAAATATTCAGGTGAATTACGATATAATCAGTAACTTCGGAGAAAAATTGGGAATCCTATGAAAATATACTGTTTAAATACATCAAAATATGTTGATATAAAGGGCGGCGATTCGCTCAAAGATATATACAAAAAAATAGAAGGAGAACTGAAATTTACTCCAATATGTGCTCGAGTGAATAATAAGACGGAAGGGCTTGGCTATCCGGTGTTCGGACCTAAGCAGGTGGAGTATCTGTCGATAACGTCATCTTCCGCACAGCGAGTGTATATTCGTTCTCTGTGTATGCTTCTATACAGGGCTGCATACGAGTGTTTCCCGGGTTCACGCCTTAAAATAGAACATTCAATAGCGCGCGGCAGTTATTGTCAACTGCTTAATGCCGGTGAAATAACGGCAGAAAAGGTTGCGACATTAAAGTCTAAGATGCAGGAGTACGTTCAGCGCGACTTACCATTTATTCGCAAAGAGAGAATCCGCCAAGACGTGATAGAAATATTCCGCAAGCAGGGTCTTGAAGATAAGGTAAAACTCCTTGAGACGAACCATGACATATATGCAGTGTATTATTCCCTTGACGGTGTATGCGACAGTTATTACGGCGCAATGGTGACATCAACAGGTGTGCTTAAAGTGTTTGACCTCGTGCCTTACGAGAAAGGTTTCTTGCTGATGGGACCTGATAAGGAAAATCCGGAAGTGCCGCAAGCCCCTATTTCTCAAAACAAGATATATCAAGCGTTTACTGAATATTTGAAGTTCAACAACGTTATCGGGATAGAGAATGTAGGTGAACTAAACAAGGTGATAAGCTCCGGAAATGCTCCGATGCTGATAAATGTGGCAGAGGCACTTCATGAAAAGAAGATTGTAGCCATAGCAGATGAAATCACTGAAAGATACCATAAAGGTGGTGCGAAGATAGTGCTTATAGCCGGACCTTCTTCTTCAGGAAAGACAACGACTATCAAGCGTCTTGCAATATTCCTTGCCACAAATTTGCTGAAACCGAAACTAATCTCTCTCGATAACTATTTCGTGAACAGAGTGGATACACCTCGCGACGAAACGGGTGACTATGATTATGAATCTCTGTATGCACTTGATTTGCCACTGTTCAATGAACACTTGAATACGCTTCTGAGTGGTGGCGAAATAAGTTTGCCTACTTATGATTTCGAGACGGGAAAACGAACATACAATGGTGAGAAACTTCAATTAGAGGAAAATAGTATTCTCTTGATAGAAGGAATCCATGGTCTTAATCCGAAACTTACGGAACAGGTAGAGGAGAAGATGAAGTACCGTATCTATGTTTCGGCATTGACAACTCTTTCTATTGACGACCATAATTGGGTTCCGACAACGGATAACAGACTTCTGAGACGAATAATCCGTGATTACCGTTATCGCGGGACGTCCGCTATTGATTCAATTCGTCGCTGGCCGAGTGTAAGAAGAGGTGAGGAAAAGTGGATATTCCCTTACCAGGAGAATGCAGATGCGATGTTTAACTCTTCATTGCTATTTGAAATCAGTGTGCTGCGTGACTTCGGTATTGAGATACTGAAAGGTGTGCCAAATGATGCTCCGGAATACGCTGAGGCTTACCGCTTACTTCGCTTCCTGAATTATTTTGCACCGTTAAAGCCCGATGCAATTCCTCCTACAAGTCTTCTGCGCGAGTTTCTTGGCGGAAGCTCTTTCAAGTATTAAAGGTTATAGATTATAGATTATAAATTAAAGATTAAAGATTATGGGACACTATCAATACAAAACTGCGGGAACATGTTCTCGTCTTATAGACATAGAGGTAAATGATGATGATACTCTTGGTGATATTTCTTTCGTAGGAGGCTGTAACGGCAATCTCCAAGGAATAGGAAAACTTGTGAAGGGTATGAAAATAGATGATGTCATCGCTCGCCTTAAGGGTATAAACTGTAATGGCAAGGGGACTTCCTGTCCTGACCAGCTTGCTAAGGCTCTTGAACAAATAAAGGCTGTAAAATAAATTACAACCTTTACAAAATATTTTTACGGGGCACTTTTACTTGAAATTCCAAGTGATAGTGCCTTTTTGATTTTTACTGCCGTCAGGAAGAGGAGAGAATTTAGTGGCTTTAGTAGCCGCAATAGTTCTGTTTCTGATGTTCATATCTCCTGATGCAGCACCGTTACCCCCGGCAAAACTTGCTTCAATTACATCACCCTTGGGGTTTACGGTGACGGTTATACGTATAGTACCGCTTTTACGACTGCTGTTTGTTCCCCATTTGACGATAGTTCTACCGGCAAGGTTGTGTCCGGGAGTGCCTTGTGGAGATCCGGAAACGGCAGAGCCGCTTTCAGTGCCACTGATACCTTCACCACCTCCGTTACCGCCGCCGAATTTTACTTGTCGATTAATCTTATCCCTTGCAGCTTGTTCTCTTTTAGCCTTTTGTTCCGCTTCAATTTCTTCCTTAGTAGGCCCTTGCTTTTCCGGCTGTGGCTTTTTCACCACCTTGGCGGGAGATTCCCGTTCGGAAGTGACAACCGGAGCGGGAGTAGCCTGTTCTCCGGAGTTAACCATATCAGAAGCATCGCTGAGCGTCTCACCGTCAGCGTCACCTGCAGGAGCGTCAGCCGGCTTGACATTAGTAATCATATCGCCGAGATTAATATAGTCACTGACGAGGAGGATTTCCGTGGAATCCTGCAATAGTCTCGGGTCATCAGCATCTTCAGGAGGCCAAGAGAGATAATAACTGCAGAAAGATAACAGCAGCACCAAGTGGAAACAGATGGCGATGCCGGCAGCCAAAATCTTATCTTGTTTTGAAGAATCCATTTTTGCAAAAATAGTTATAGTTAGTGTTACTATTCCTCAATGTTGTGAGGCATAGCGGATTTAGGTGCGGGTTTTGTGGCAAGCACCATTTTGAGGTTGTGTTCAGCACCGATGTTCAGCACTTCCACAACTTTGCCGTAAGGGACTTTTTCGTCAGCGTAAAGTGCGATGTACCCCTCCGGGTCTTGTTCGCGAGCGAGCGTGAGGAAAGTGATTAGAGCCGACGGGTTCATAGGCTGAGGCTCTTCACCCCCAAAAGCGGCAAAGAGATTTTGTTCGGCATCAATATATACCGTAGTAGCAGGCTTGATAGCCGTTTGCTCCGAACTTTGGGGCAAGTTTACTTCCAGTGCGGTAGGGAACACGAAAGTGGAAGTAACCATGAAGAAAATAAGCAGCAAGAATATGACATCAGTCATAGATGCCATAGAAAAAGCCGCCATCATATCGTGTTGTCGTTTTATAGACATACTGTTATGCTGTTAAAATTAATTATTTGCTGAGCTGCCAATCTATGCCGGCTCGTTTAGCAAATCCATAAATTCCATGGACTTGGTTTCAAGCATATTCATGATAGAATTAATGCGAGCTACGAGATAGTTGTAAGCGAAAAGAGCGATAATACCAACGATAAGTCCGGCAACGGTGGTGACGAGTGCTGTGTAAATACCGCTTGAGAAAGTAGCGATGCTTGCAGCGCTGCCTTGGCTTGCGATGTCAAAGAACGCTTGTACCATACCGATAACTGTGCCGAGGAAGCCTAACATAGGCGCACCGGAGGCGGTAGTAGCGAGCCAGGGAAGCCCTTTGCCGAGAGCGGCAACTTCAATGTTGCCAGTATTTTCAATAGCCACGAGAACATCGTTCATCGGTCTTCCGATACGAGTAATACCCTTAGCGATGAGTCTTGAGTACGGAGTGTTTTCTTTTTTGCAAAGATTCATAGCCGACTCAATTTCACCCTCGTGTATATAGTCCTTAATACGCTTCATAAACGTTTCGTCTTGCTTACCGGCGCGATTGATGACGATAGCACGTTCCACAAATATGTAAATGCACACTAATGAGAGAATAAGAAGCGGAATCATCAGTATACCGCCCTGTGTGCAGAGTTCCCATATTGAAAGTTTAGCTTCCGTCACAACCGGCTCGGCAGCGGCTTGCATACCGGCAACAGAGTCCGTAGCGACTTGATTCAGAGTGTCAACAAATTCTTGGGGTAACATATTGTAATTTTTTATTTTTTGTTAAAAATTAAACATTAGCCTTTTTTAAGCATTCTTTGTATCTGCGGATAGTTTCTTTGAGCCCTAAGTATAGAGCATCGGAGATGAGAGCGTGACCTATTGATACTTCATCAAGGTGCGGTAATCTTTCGTGAAAAAAACCGAGGTTTTCCAAGTTGAGGTCATGTCCTGCATTTACACCGAGTCCTATACTGTGAGCGACCTTGCTTGCTTCTACGAAGGGAGCAACGGCGGCTTCAGGGTCTGTAGGGTATAAGTCGGCGTACGGCTTAGTGTATAGTTCAACGCGGTCAGCACCGGTGCGAGCGGCGTTTCTGATGTTGTCCGGGTCCGGGTTGACGAAAATAGACGTACGGATACCGGCGTTCTTGAAAGTGTCAACTATTTCGCTGAGGAAATCAATATTGTCAGCAACGTCCCAACCGGTGTTTGAAGTTAACTGTGACGGAGTGTCAGGCACGAGAGTTACCTGTTCCGGTCGAACCATAAGAACGAGGTCAATAAAATCCTGAGAAGGGTATCCTTCAATATTAAATTCTGTCTTGATGAGCGGACGAAGTTTGAATACATCATCACGGCGGATATGTCTTTCATCAGGACGCGGGTGTACTGTAATACCGTCAGCGCCGAATGATTCGCAATCCACGGCAACCTTTTGTACGTCAGGCACGTTTTCACCTCGCGCATTGCGCAGTGTGGCAATCTTGTTTATATTAACGCTTAAGTTTGTGTTCATATCTAAAATCTTTCCTTTCTGAAGTAAAAAATCTTTGTACTAATGAAATATTCTTCTTACATTTGTACAAATATAAAGTTTAAGACTGCAAAAATAGTCAGAAATAATAAATTTGAGAAGAATTTGACTCCAAAAAATAACCGAAATAGAAAAATTGCCGACTTAGATGCCGAAAAGGTTAATCTGTACACTCGCCGTTTTCCTGTAAATTTAGATTCAACGGAGATGGTGATAGCTTGTACTCCCGAGGATTATAGTGCTTCAATTATAGCAAGAGCAGTAGAGGACTGTAATGCGCACGTACTGAACATTAATCTGACGGGTGAACGGACTGAAACGGGAAAGCTTGTGGTGGATATACGGTTTGACCATAGAAACGGGGCAAATATCGTGCGTTCGCTTGAGCGATACGGGTTTGAAGTGCTTGACTATGCCGGCTCGGATAATGAAGACGATGACACTGCTCGCCTCAGAGCCGTAGAACTGATGAAAATACTTGACATTTAACACTTTGATTTATTATGCTAACAGTTGCTGTATATGGAAGTCGCCGTCAAGGTGAAAAAATAGGATTGGTGGATAAACTGCTTCAGGGATTATCCGAGAAAGGTTGCCGTCTTGTGATGCACTCAAAAGTGTATAACTATCTCAGAGAGATGCTGCCTGATGAACAGTCTTTTCAGAATTGGAACGTGTATGCAGTGACGGATTCATCGCATTTTAATGCCGATATAGTTATCAGTCTCGGAGGTGACGGGACGTTGCTGCGCACGGCTCAGTGGGTAGGTGATAAGGAAATACCGATAATAGGGATAAATACGGGTCACCTGGGTTTTATGACTGCATTTGAGCTGAGTGATGCGGAAAAAATCGTAGAACTATTATTCAACAGAGAATTTCTAATAGAAGAACGAGCATTGATAGCCGTGAGCATAAAGAATGAGCCGCGTGATTGGCGACGCTTTGCTTTGAATGAGATAGCAGTGTTCAAGCATGATACGGCTTCGATGGTGTCAGTTTCCGCCGTTATTGACAATAAGCCTCTTGCTACATATCTTGCCGACGGGCTTATCGTGGCTACACCGACGGGCAGTACGGGTTACAATCTGTCCGTAGGAGGTCCTATTCTTCAGCCTACAGCACCGAACTTTGTGATTTCTCCGATAGCGGCACATTCACTCACTATGCGGCCTCTTGTGATAAGTGACCGAAGTGAATTGGACTTGACAACTACTTCCCGCTCTGCTACATATTGTATCAGTATTGACGGAAAGTCCTACACTCTCCCTGTCGGGACGACGGTTCATTTGAGTAAGGCTCATTTCATAACACGAATTATCCAACCTCAGAATCATAATTTCGCTGATGCGCTGCATGATAAGTTGCTTTGGGGGGAGAGATAATCTGAAGGGCGAAAAAGGATAAAAGGGCGAAAAAGGGCTTCAGAAACTCTTACTTTATCTTCATTTTTGACAGCGAGACTATAATAAGCGTGGGGAAATTACGTTATATGTAAATATACCGATGACTTTATGGAGAAATTAAAATATACTATTATATGCTTGCTAATGATGCTTCCGGCGGTGCTTGCATCATGTATTGAAGACGGAGTTTCCACAAATGCTTCCGAGCAACCTGTATTTTCAACGGATACGGTGAAGATGGGAGAAGTTTTTACTCAGGAGGCGACGCCGACAAGTCGATTTATCGTTCATAATCGCTATGACAAAATTATGTCCATTGAGCGAATTTCTCTTCGCGAAGGAGAAAATGAGTATTTCAGGCTGAATGTAGATGGAGTGTCGGCAAAGTCATTCTCAAATGTAGAAATACGTCCGAATGATTCCATATTCGTGTTTGTTGAGGCTCTATTGCCTTCAAATGGAGTTGATACTCCGGTGACGATAGACGGTCACCTTGATTTTACTACTCACGGCAATACCGAGACAGTTGTGTTGAGAGTAATCGGTCAAGATGTTGAGCGCCTTAATGCGGTAACACTCTCAAAGAATACTACATTAACGGCAAATCGTCCTTATCAGATATTTGATTCGCTGATAGTGGAACAGGGTGTTACCCTCAATGTAGAAGCAGGTGCGAAATTACATTTCCATGACGGAGCTTACCTTAAAGTGTACGGGACGTTAAAGTGTAACGGCACGGCACAGAAGCAAATAAATCTGACAGGAGACCGCAGTGGCTACGTTGCAGCATCAATACCGTACGAAATAATGTCCGGTCAGTGGGGCGGAGTGTATTTTACTTCTACGTCAAGGGATAACGAATTGAGTTTCACTTCAATACGAAATACTAAGAATGGTGTAAGGCTTGATAATGTAAAATCCAAGCCGGCACTGACACTCATCTCATCTCAGATACATAATTCCGCCGGTCCTGTGCTTCAGTCCGTTCATAGTGATATTAATGCGTATGCAACGGAGTTCAGTGAGGGGGCGGAAGGCGTGTTGCTGCTTCAAGGTGGAAATCATGAGCTAAATCACTGTACACTTGCGAATTACTATTTGTTCTCCGCAATAACCGGTGCGGCGTTGCAACTGAGCCACTTAAATGCGGATAGTGATGATGAGTCCGGTGAGCCATATATGACAGCGAATGTTGATAACTGCATAATTTACGGCTTGGGTTCGGATATAAGCCATGGTGACTTGACAGGAACGTCTGTGTATATTCGCAACACTCTGTTAAAGTCTGCAGGCAAAGATGATGATAATTTCATCAAGTGTATTTGGGATACAGATCCGATGTATTACACTGTGCGCAATGACTATTATTTTGACTACCGCTTGCAACCGGAATCTCCTGCCATAGGTGCGGCAGACCCGATGTTGACAAATCCGCTTTCAAAGACTGACCGCTATGGCAATAGACAGCCGTCAGCACCGGACTTGGGCGCATACGTGTTTGTGGCAGAGGAGAAGTGATTCAAGGGCAAAAAGGGCAATAAGGAAATACTTTTAATTGCATTTTAAACAACCTTGTTTAAAACAAATCATTCTTCTGACATCATACTCCCGAAATGCGTATCCATACTATATATTATCCATACTATATATAATATATCAGGGTGGCTCATGGGGTGTTTACCCTGAGTTACTTACGGCTGAAAGTCTCCGGCTTTCCCAGATGACGTCATTTTTATCTGCTTTTCTTTATAAAACGTACCGATATATTCGTCTTTGAATGAAAGAACCGTGTGCGGCTCAAATTTATTTTACATAAATTGACGGAAAAATTGATAGATAATTGCTAACTTTACACTCCAAAGTGCATAAAGGAAAATAACGATGAAATATCTATTATATATCCAGTTTGTTATCACGGTTTTAGGTATAGCGGCATGCGGTGGAATAGGCG
>JALEMF010000072.1 GCA_022768005.1 Bacteroidales bacterium
GAACTGCACGGAGATGATGTGCGACACACTTACTTACGACTTTATCAAGATACTCCGCACACTTCGTCCTGAGGTGCCTATTGTGATGCTTGAAGGTCCCATCTATCCTTACGCTCGCTATGACTCATTCTTCGGCTCTTATTTGCCTAAGAAAAATGCCGCATACCGCAGAAATTACGAAAAACTTATAGCCGAAAATCCGGATAATCTCTATTACGTAACGTCTGAAGGACTTGACGGAGTGGAAGATGACGGAACGGTTGACGGTATTCACCTAACGGATTTGGGTTTCAAGTATTATGCTGAAAAACTCACACCTATCCTTGCAAAATTCGTGAAATAAATTCTTTACACAGACACTCCTGCGTATGACTATATATATTTATGACGCTCGCAGCGCCTGAAATTCTTTTGAAATAATGAAAATAGCTGTTATAGTGGCGATGAGTAAAGAGTTAAAGCTCCTCTTACCATTGCTTAAAGATACATCAATCGTTAATGCCAATAATTTTGATTTCCATACGGGCAAATTAGGCAACCATGATATTATTGCCGTTCAGTGTGGTATCGGCAAAGTTAATGCTGCCATTTCCACACTTACCCTTATAGAAAATTTTCACCCGTCACTCGTGATAAATACCGGTGTGGGAGGCGGAACAGGTAAGGGAGCGCAAATCCTTGACGTGGTAATCGCAGATCATATTGCCTACCACGATTGTTGGTGTGGTCCGGGTTCTGAATGGGGAGAGGCTGCAGGTTGCCCTCGCTTCTTTGAAACATTGACATTAAGCGACTTGACTCCAGATGCCGCCGAAATATCCAAGAATCCTAAAATCAAACACGGCTTGATTGCCTCCGGTGATATTTTCGTGAGCCGTAAAGAGGATATTCAGCATATTCTGAGTATTTTCCCTGATGCGATAGCCGTAGATATGGAGTCTGCAGCAATAGCACATACCTGCTACCTGAAAAATGTGCCATTCTTCTGCCTCAGAGTTGTCAGCGATACTCCGGGAGAAAGTGATAATATTTCACAGTACGAAAATTTCTGGGAAGATGCTCCGCAATCAACTTTCCACATCTTACATCAAATCATTGATTCACTGAAATGAAAAAAATTCCGAGTTTTACTATTGACCATACAAGACTGAGCCGAGGCATTTTCGTGAGCCGTAAAGATGTCACTCCTGCAGGCGATGTGCTGACTACTTTTGATATCCGTATGAAATTGCCTAACAGGGAAGCGGCTCTGGACCCTAAGGCTATACATACTATCGAACATCTTGCCGCAACTTTTCTTCGCAATGATGAGGAATGGAAAAGCCGTATTGTGTATTGGGGACCAATGGGCTGCCTTACAGGCAATTATCTAATCATAAGCGGCGATTACGCATCGGAAGATATATTGCCGTTAATCCGCAGGACGTTCCGCTTTATCGCAGACTTTGAAGGTGATATACCGGGTGCTACTCCTATGGACTGTGGTAATTACACTTTCAATGACCTGCCATTGGCTAAGAGAGAAGCGGAAACGTTTCTCCATAACACGCTTGACAATCCGCAAGAAGAAAACTTGGTGTATCCCAAGTGAGATTATTACGTTAAGAAGGTAAGACGGAATGTCGCTTGACCGGCATTATGACATCTTGCCAGAACTTGTTTCGTTATCGGGACAGGATATAGTGCTTGCCCCTGTTGATTTTTATGTTATGAAAGATATACCGGCAATTAAAGGTAAATTCTATATTCAAAAACTGATTGAAGAAGGAGAACACGAACATCAGGATTTCAAATACGCTATTTCCGATGCTCGCAAGATAGCCCGTTCTATTTCAGCCTTTGCGAACAATGACGGCGGAAGGCTGCTCGTGGGGGTAAAAGATAACGGGAATATCGCAGGTATTCCTAACGAGGAAGATATTTATATGCTGGAATATGCAGCGGAGGCTTATTGTGTGCCGCCGCAAAAAATTGATATTACAGCGTTTAAAGTGGAGCATGGGGCGATAGTGTTGCGTGCCTCGGTAGCGAAATCCGATGTGCGCCCGGTGTATGTGAAAGAAGAGAAAAACAAACTTGTGGCTTACTATCGGGTCAAAGACGAAAATATTATGGTTCACCCGTTGCTCGTGGAGGCGTGGAAACTTCAAGGACAGACATTAGGGCAGTTATTCACCCTTTCAGTAGCAGAAAAATCACTATTACAATTTCTTGAAGCGAATCCGCTTTCCACAATGGAGGAATACATCTTTGCCACACACACTTCACGCATCACAGCCGAATCCGTCATCACGCGCCTACTTGCAGCCGGAATCATCACTATGGAACACACTCCTTCAGGATTCAAACTGAAGTTGGTATAGTGTGGACTCGCACCTCGGGGAGGTACGGTCTGTAAAAAATGTGTTCACTAAATATCTGTCACAGACCGCACATCTCTGAAGTGCGAATCATAGGAGTATATGCTATCTCAGGGTGGCGCACTGCGTGCTTACCATGATTTACTTATAGCTGAAAGTCTCTGACTTTCTTTGATGACGAAACCTCTTCTGTATCAGGGACGGACCGCATGTTTCCGACGTGCGAGCGGTGGTCGATATAATGAAAGAGCTGTGGTTAGACAACTTGTTGTGTTAACCGTAAATGAAAAGTTACGGAATAAAAGTATAATTTATCATACTTTTATTTGAAATCCTATTAAATTATTGTAAATTTGCAGCAAAAGTACAACATAATGTCTATGAGTGTTCAAGAAGTAATGAAAGAGCGTCGCAAGAAACTTGGGATAACGCAACAAGACTTAGCAGAAATGGCAGAAGTAGGAATTTCTACCATCAAGCAAATAGAATCAGGAAAGGGTAACCCTTCACTTGGTACTGTTGAAAAAATTATGGAAGTTCTTGGTATGGAAATTAAATTCGAGGTGCGTAGAACTGTTTAATAGAAAGTATAAATGAGACAAGCGGAAGTATATTGCCATAATCTGAAGGCAGGCACACTCACAGAAGAAGTGCCGGGCAGAAACTATACCTTTGTTTATGACAAAGATTATATATCAGATTCGTCAAACGAACCTATATCAGTCAGTATGCCTATAAGAGAAGAGCCATATCAGTCTGAATTTCTCTTTCCTTTATTCACCAATATGCTGCCTGAGGGAGCTAATAGAAGAATAGTGTGCAGAAGTTGGAGATTGGACGAAAAAGACTTTTTTGGCTTATTATTGAAAATTGCCACATTTGATACAATAGGTGCTATAACTGTTAAAGGTATATCGGAATGAAAAAAATAACAAATTGCCCTGCCACTCTTGCACCCGGATACTCATCATACTCTCCTAAAGCAGTAAAAATTCTTTTTGAAGGCGAAAGAGTGTCACATCTGCTTGATTTTGAGATAGAAGATATATCTCGAAAGAAGGATATCATGCATGTTATGAAACGTATTTCCGTTTCAGGCGTACAAGAAAAATTTCCTGCTATTGTAGGTCATGGAAGAATAAGACTTTCCGAAATAGGTGAACGTTCAAGGTATATTTTAAAACCTGCGCCATGGGATAATACTCTAAGTACAAGAAAACAAATACCAGCCAATGAGCACCTCACTATGCAGATAGCTTCACAAGTCTATGGCATCAAAACTGCTGAGAATGGACTTTGCTTTACTCCCAAGGGCGATTTGGTATATATCACTAAAAGATTTGATTTAGCAAAAGACGGAAGCAAATATTATATGGAGGACTTTGCTTCACTTTTAGGTAAGAATGAAGCAATTAGCGGAACATCATTTAAGTATGATGCATGCTTTATGGATATAGCTGAAATGATAAAAAAATACATACCGGCTTGGATGATTGCAATGGAAAGATTTTTTAAATTAGTGATTTTCAATTATATCTACGGCAATGCAGATGACCATCTGAAAAATTTTTCCATACTAAAGATGGGAGATACTTATCAGTTGGCACCGGCTTATGATTTGATGAATACAGCACTTCATATTGAAGGTGATGATTTCGGGCTGAACGGTGGCTTATCATATAATCTTGAAAAAAGTGATATTTATGACAAGACAGGTCACCCTTGCCGTTTGGACTTCGAACGATTTGGCATTGCTATCGGATTAAAGACAAAACGTATTTCAACTATATTAGATGCATTTATTGTTTTACCTGAAGGTGTAAAAACATTAGTGGATTCTTCCTTTCTGAATAATAAAATGAAACGTTCGTACTTACGAATTGTTATGGAACGTATTGCCAGATTTAACAGGCTATCAGAATAGGCACAAATATAATTGAATCAACAAAGAGAACAAGCTAACCTTTAAGTTCATTAGAAATATTCAATTAATTATTATCTCCGACGTACCCTGATGGTGTAACTTTTTCAGTATCAGATATAAACAGCACGGTCTTCAACGTGCGAGCGGGATGGGGAGTGGAGTTGTCTGTCATCGCATGGCGCACAAAATGTTTACCCTGAGTTACTTACAGCTGATATTCTTCGACTTTTCCTGAAGATATTGTTTTTTCTTTCCTACTGTATATTCTTTAATGAAAGAGTAGTGTCCGTGTTGTACAATAAATATTAAATTACGTCAACGAGGCTTGTGTTGTACACTAAAAGTATTTTGGCATACGTTTTGTAATTATTATAAGCATCAAAAGATAGACCGGAGACCATTACACAATGAATTCAAAGTTTAGAAATAGTATCTTACGCTTGCATGACAACTTGCTTAATTTTGCCTATACTCTTACGGCAAATCGTGATGATGCGCACGACCTCGTTCAAGATACCACTCTAAAAGCATTCAGCAATGAGGATAAGTTCGTAGATGATGTTAATCTTAAGGGGTGGCTGATGACTATAATGCGTAATATATTTATTAATAATTATAGAAAGAGTTCACGTACTACTACGGTTTCAGAGCAAAGTGATGATTCATTTTTATTTGACTCGCTTGCTGCAAATCATTCTCAGGATACTCCGGAGGGTTCGGTTACGTTAGGTGATATAAATGCTTCTGTGGCATCATTGCCGGAGATATATCGCAAGCCTTTTGCTATGTTTTTAGCCGGATATAAATACGAAGAAATTGCTGACTGTCTCGGTGTTGCTGTCGGCACTGTTAAGAGTCGTATTTTCGTGGCAAGACGAAGACTTCAGGAACTTCTTAAGGACTATAAGTAATTAATTATTCATCGGTATTTCCTTCAATCCCGATGCCGAAGAGGGCGAAGTCGTATTTTATCGGGTCGGCAGAGTCGTATTCTCGTAATTTTTCAGTAATTTCAATAGCAGACTTTTTGTCATTGGCATTTCGTGTCAGTAATCCCAGTTGGCGTGACGTGTTCCCAACGTGAACGTCAAGCGGTATAAATAGTTTTGAGGGCTTAATAGCGGTCCATACCCCGAGGTCAACGATTCCGTCATTTCTCACAAGCCAGCGAAGAGCCATATTAATCCTTTTAAGCGGAGTGTTTTTCAGATTTCCGGGCAGGCATCTTGTGCTTTGGAATTGTCCTTCGTTTGCTGCTGCAAAAACTTTGTTCAGCGACTCCACAAGTTTCCATGCCGGGTAATTATCCTCAGTGGCATTGCATTTGAGTGCAAAATCTTCAAGTGTGCCGTACTCGGAGTAGAGCAATCTAAGTCCGTTAAGGAAATATATAAGGTCTCGACCGAAAAATGTGCGATGTATGTTCTGCTCCGGATTAATAGCGTTGAAATCGCCGTCTTTAATAAAATCGTAAGGCTTATTGTCAAGCAAGTCAAGGAGACGGTTGCCATCGCGGAGTATCATTTGTCTTTTACCCCATGCTATGGTGGAAATGAGAATTGATGTGATTTCAATATCTCTTTTGTCGCAAAAGCGGTGTGGAAATTGCACCGGGTCAGCCGGGATAAAGTCCGGGCAGTTAATTCTTTCCGCTGCCTCGTCAAGAAGTGATTTTAGTGACATATATTACTTAAAAAAATGTCGTGTCAAAAAAGATATTTGACACGACATTTTATCTTGATTAACTTATTATGGTCTTACTTATTCAATGCAGAGTCAATCTTTCCACAAAATTCGTCAGAGTCCATTAGTCCTACAGACATATCTTTAGTACCGTCGGGGTACATAAAGAGTATCGCAGGGATAGAATTAATCTGTAATGACTCTGCGAGATCCTTGTGAACATCAACGTCAACGGAAATGAATTTAACTTTGTTACCGTACTTTTTAGCGGCTTCTTCGAATATAGGTCCGAAGGCTTGGCACGGTCCACACCATGTGGCGTTGAAGTCTATGATGGTGAGGCATTGAGGAGTCTCGTTGACGTCAAACACTTCGCCTTGTGCAAGGACGTGAACAGTGCCTTCAGTCGTAGCGACTTCTTCTTGTGTCTCGGCAGGAGTGCTTTCAGCCTGAGAGCTTTTGCCGGAGCAAGAAGCGAGGACTGCAAGAGAGCCTGCTGCGAGGGTGGCTATGATTAACTTATGCAATTTCATAATTAGAGAGCAGATGCAAGTGCAGCGTTAGTTTTGTGAACAGCTTCAGCACTCTTGTGGAAGAGGGCTTTTTCTTCGTCGTTAAGTTTGAATTCAACGATTTTTTCAATACCGTTCTTACCAAGTACGCAAGGAACACCGATGCAAAGGTCGCTTTCGCCGTATTCGCCTTCAAGAAGAGCAGAACATGGGATAAGTTTCTTTTCATTGTGAAGAACTGCGCCTACAACTTGTGCAGTAGCAGCACCCGGAGCATACCAAGCAGAAGTACCGAGAAGTTTAGTAAGAGTAGCACCACCTACCATAGTGTCAGCAGCAACAGCAGCGAGTTTTTCTGCAGAGATGAATTCAGAAGCAGGAATACCGCGGTATGCAGCAAAGCGTGTCAATGGAATCATAGTAGTGTCACCGTGACCGCCGATAACGATGCCTTCAACTTCCTTAGCGTTAACATCGCCTAATGCGTGGCTCAAGAAATATTTGAAACGAGCGCTGTCAAGTGCACCACCCATACCGATAATCTTGTTCTTCGGAAGACCGGAAATCTTGTGGATAAGGTAAGTCATTGTATCCATTGGGTTAGATACGCACACGATAACAGCGTTTGGTGAGTGTTTGAGTACGTTTTCAGTAACTGATTTTACGATACCTGCATTAACGCCGATAAGTTCTTCACGAGTCATACCCGGCTTACGTGGAATACCTGAAGTGATAACTACAACGTCGCTGCCTTCAGTCTTTGTATAGTCGTTTGTAACACCGCAAAGACGAGTTTCAAGACCAAGAATATTAGCAGTCTGCATAATATCCATTGCTTTACCTTCTGATACGCCTTCTTTGATATCAAGGAGGACAACTTCATCAGCAACTTGAGTAGTTACTAACACGTTAGCGCAAGTGGCACCTACATTACCGGCACCTACAACTGTAACTTTTGACATAGTTATTGTTTATTTTATAGGTTAAAGTTTTAATTAATTTCTATTTTCTCTTATCCGGGTAGCGAACTTTTCACTCTCCTGATAACGTTGCAAATTTAGTCATTAATTTCTATATAAACACATTTTTATGGAAAAATTTCTTTAATTAATGCTAAACTTTTTTTTGATGTATAGTTCTTAATCACGGCTCTTTTATATAACAGTGATGTAAGATAATGTTATATAATAACTTATAGGGAATGTATTTCCCACAGACCGCACGGTCTACGACGTGCGAGTGGGACGGGTAGGTATTTTATCACCGCATGGCGCACTTACGTGCTTATACGGTGTTTCTGACAGCCGAGCCTCGCCGAGGCTCTTTGTTGGCGGACTTCATCCGGAACTTTTACGGATAGCACCACTCCGAGGTGCGAATCCACTATATATGGTTAACTCATGGTGGCGCACAAAGTGCTTACCCTGAGTTACTTACGGCTGAAAGTTTCCGACTTTCCTCGATGGTGTAAATTCTTCAGTATCAATTAGGTATGAAGTCAAGTCGCTCTTTGCTGAATGTCACGTTACGTCCTTGGAACAGTCGGTCAAGGGTGCTTTTTTCTGCTATGATGTCTGCTACTTTCCCGCAAATAAGTTTTTTATCTGAGGTGAGGAGCCAAAGGTTGTCGGCTTGAGCAAGTGATTGACTGATATCATGTGTTGACACAAGTACTGCTTTGTTATACTCTCTTGTAAGGCTTTTCAGCAGGCTTAATGTTTCTATTCGACTTGCTGCATCAAGGAAGGACGTAGGCTCGTCAAGGATAATTATTGGAGTGTCCTGTGCAAGTGCGCGGGCAATCATTGCTTTTTGTCTTTCGCCATCGCTGAGTGTGGCTATATGTCTGTTTCTCAAGTGAGTCAGTCCGACTGAAGAGATTGCGTTGTCCGTTATTTTCTTGTCCTCACGGGATAGCACGCCGAAAAATCCGGTGTAAGGGTAGCGACCCAGGCTCACCACTTCGTCCACGCTTAATGCTCCGGCAGCGGTGTAATCCGTATTGACAATACTTATAATCTTGGCAAGTTCAATTCGTGACAATGAATTTAAGTTCTTATTGTCGTAAAGCATAACTGTACCGCAAAGAGCCGGTTGTACTCCGCTAAGTGTCCTCAGTAGAGTGGATTTACCTGTACCGTTAGCACCGAATAGGCAAGTGAGTTTACCACTTTCAAGTGACAGGCTCAAGTGAGAAAGTACGACTTTCTCTTTTTTCTTTATGTGATAGCCCACAGAGATGTCTGTGGCTGAAAGAATATTGTTTGGCATATTATCAATTAAAGTAGTGTAAGCGTTTTCTTTCAAGAATGATATATATTATGATAGGAACGCCGATAATTGGTGTTATCGCATTTAATGGCAGCACTTCCACTTTTGACGGTAATACTGATATCAGTGCGCACAGCAATCCTACGATTGCGCCGGATAAGATTGTAGCGGGCAGGATTACGGTATGGTTCGAAGTACCCATAATCATTCTTGCAATGTGTGGCACCACAAGTCCTATAAATCCTATTGGTCCGCAGTATGCGGTAACTATTGCTGTGAGCAGTCCGGAAAATAGGAGAATTGCGTTTCTTGTGCGAGTGATATTAAGTCCCATACTTTCAGCGTACCTGTTTCCGAGCAGTAGGGCATTAAGGGGTTTTATCATCAGTGTCGCGCCAGCAAGCGAAATAATAGAAGTTGCAGCAAAAATCGGCAGTTTGTTCATTGTCACTCCGCTGAAATTCCCGAGTCCCCAGATGATAAATGAGTGTACACCCTCCTGAGTTGCAAAGAAGTTAAGCAGAGAGATTGCTGATGACGTAAGATAGCCTGTCAGTATGCCCACGATAAGTAGCATTGTGGTGGATTTTACTATGGTAGATAAGAAGAGGAGCAATAGCAGTACGGATAATGCACCTATCGCAGCACCACCGATAATGGCAGCGTAGTAAGTTGCTCCCAATGCTGTCACCGCTCCTCCCATGGCAAGCATAATTATCGCTACACCGAGGCTTGCACCTGTGGAAATACCGAGAATTGAAGGTCCTGCAAGAGGATTATTAAATGCCGTTTGCAGAAGTAGTCCTGACACGGAGAGTGATGCGCCTGCAAGGATGGCGGTGAGTGCCATCGGCAGGCGGGATTCAATGATAATAACTTTCCAAACTTCGTTTTCTACATCTGCGCCTGCGAGTATTTTCACTACTTGTTCCGCCGGAATATCAACGGAACCGAATACCATACATAGCGGAAACAGAATGATAAGGAATAGAATCAGTATGATGAATTTAACCTTTGTCATTATTCGGCTTTCTTATAGTAATACGTGCTTTTGCCGGGTAATGAATCCGGTGCGAAAATTATTATATAGTCGCGGAGAAGTCTTTCCGGGTGGAATGGATAGTCCTCAAAGAAAGTGGAGGTGTAAGTATCTACCCCATATACGTTGCCGGACTTGAATGCATCAAATTTTTCGTTCAGAGTGTAAGCATCACGGAGTGCTTTAAGTGACGGCTGATACTGATAAGTCTTGACAAACCAGAAGTCTGCATCGTGAGCCTTATCGTAAACAGTGGCAAAATCGAGTTGCAAAGAGCCTGTGGAATTATCATCACTCCAAGGATAATCTCCACCTGCATCTCGAATCATCTGAGACATATAACTATTGCCACCGGGTACGTACCACACACCGGAATTAATATTTTCAGTCAAAACCTTAGGGTGATTTTGAGGGGCCTTGGCTTTCAAGGTATTGTAAGCCGCTACGGTGGCATTAAAAATAGAATCTGCCCCCTCATAGTTGCCGTAAAGCGCTCCGAGTAATTTTATCCATTCAGCACGTCCTAACGGAGTTGTCTCCATATAGTCTGCCATATCAATAATAGGTATTTGCAGATTTTGTATAGCACCGTGTCCAGCATTTTGGTACGGACTTGTGATAATGGCGTCAGGCTTGCTTGCTGCAATGAGTTCCGTATTCGGTGACAATGAAGAACCTACATTTTTCACAGTACCGTCTTTAAGTCCTGCTATGATACTCGGCTGCTTGAAGTATTCAGCGTCCGCGACAGCATCTACTGCACTTATGCCGCCCAGTTCATCAATAGCGGAAGCGTGGACGGTGGAATACACGAGAGAATGTTTCAGAGGGACGATAATAGTCTTGTAGCCGTCAACGGCAATGCCTTTATTATCTTCATTAACAATGATAAAACGTTGCAGATAAGCAGTAGTGTCCCACGGATTTTTTATATCCACGGAAGTATAATCACCGCAATCGGTCATTTTAAGAAACTGTGAATAACAAGTCAAAACTTTTCCTGAACCGGAAATGTCAGTTTTCGATTTATTGCTGCAGGCGGTTAGGATAAGTGTCACCGCCAATAATAGGTACTTAGTCATAGATCATTTTTTTATTTATTGCGAAGTTACAAAATATGCTGATATGTAACAAATAAAAATACGTTACCGGTACTTCTCTTTATCACAGCATAGCGTACTTATACGGTGTTTCTGACAGCCGAGCCTCGCCGAGGCTCTTTGTTGGCGGACTTTATCCTGAACTTTCACAGACCGCACCACTCCGAGGTGCGAATCCAGTATATATGGCTATCTCAGGGTGGCGCACAACGTGCTTACCCTGAGTTACTTACAGCTGAAAGTCTCCGACTTTCTTTGATGACGTTTTCCGTCACTGCATGGCGCACTTCGTGCTTATACAGTGTTACTTACAGCCATACGTTTCCGGCATAGCCTGATGGCTAAATAATAAAAAAAGTAAACCGGACTGCTTTATTTTGTAAAGTAGCCGAGTTTACTTTGTGTGGGGGGTATAGTATGTAGTAAATTTTTATTCTTTCTTTCCGAAAGCGAGGTCGCCGCCATCGCCGAGTCCCGGTACGATGTAGCTGTGAGCATTAATTTCCGGGTCGATGTCTCCAATCCAAACGGTGGTCTTGTCTTCCGGGAAATTCTTTTTGATATAATCTACAGCCTGCTGTGATGCGATTACGGAGCAAACGTGGATATGCGCAGGATTTCCTTTAGTAATCAAGGCACGGTAACTGAGTTCCATTGATGCGCCGGTAGCAAGCATCGGGTCTGCGATGATGAGTGTTTTGCCGTCAAGGTTCGGTGAAGCAAGGTATTCGATGCAGATGTCAAAATTTTCTTTCTCCTTGTATTTGCGATAAGCTGATACGAATGCGTTTTCAGCGTGGTCAAAGTAATTCAGGAAACCTTGATGAAATGGAAGTCCGGCGCGGAAGATTGTTGCAAGTACGATAGGGGTGTCAATTACGTTTGACTGCATATCAGCAAGAGGAGTGGTGATATTTATTTTTTTGTAATCAACGGTCTTGCTGATTTCGTAAGCCATAATTTCACCTATTCGTTGCAAGTTGTGACGAAATCGGAGCATATCTGCTTGGAGTTTTACGTCACGGAGTTCGGTCATATATTGACCGATGAGTGAGTTGGTTTCTGCAAAATTTACTACTTTCATTTTCTTTTGTATTAATATATTTATTTTATAAATATTTTCGCTGTCTTAACGGAGTCGGTGCTGCGAGCTGCGATGATGTATATTCCCACCGGAAGTTCTTTAGCGTTTATAACAGTCTGAGTACCCTCTGCTTTCACTGCTGCTACGGTTCTGCCCGTTGCATCGTATAGAGAGAGGCTTTTGACATTTTCGTTGTGGTTGATGAATATTTGTTCTCCTGCCACGGTCACATCAAGGTTGTTATCCTTATTGTCGCTGAAAATCTCGGTTACACTTGAATATCCGTGATAGATTGATTTCAGTTCTCCTATCGCTATGGTGCTGCCGGGATTAGCAGTGCCGCTGAGGTTTACGGTCATTGTTTGCAGTGTAATAGGGTAACGATAAATTTCGAAATCGGCATCGTTTTCCTTGAATTCCACTTTGTACTCATTGTCGCCCGGTGCTGCATCTTGTGCATTGAGGTTAAATCGTTGTCCCATAGCATCAACGAATTGGAATGTGATGCTGCCGACGATGTCAGGATTGTCGTAAATGCGGAGTGACATTGCTTCCGGCAGTGAGTAGAAGGAGTATTTCGGTGAAAATTTAATGTAAGAACCGCGACCTGTGCCGAGGTCAAAACTTATTTTTGCCCCTGATGTCCAGTTCTCAGGAAGTTCAGTGTAAGATATTACTCTATTCTTCAGTGTTGAAGAGAATGTAGCCTTAAATGTACCTGATTCAATGTTTTCGAACTTTTCATCGATGCGGTAATGCTCCGGTACTATTTCAACTTTTGTGTCAAAACTGAAACTTACGCTGCCTATTGTGCCGGTAACGGTAGTTTCACCATCTTGAAGACCGGTGATAATTCCTTCAGGTGAAATTGATGCTATTCCTTCAGGTGATGTGGTCCATGAGAATGCTCCCACATCTACACCTACTTTTCCTGTTGACTTAATGCCGTAAATACCTGTAATTTGTCGAGGTTTATCATCAACTATTAGAGAAGTGAAATCCGGCTTTACTTCTGAAACTCCTACAGTTGAAACTGCTATTTCTGCAGTGTTGCCGAAATATGTGGCTATGATTTTTCCTGTGCCTTCTATTTCAGAAGCATGAAATACAGCTTCATCGTCAACGTATCCGAGTGAAGACGGTACTACTTCGAATGTGCAACCTTTAAGGTCGTTTTCAAGTATTTCATCGTATGGGTTGTAAGAAATTACTCTTAGCGGAGTGCGCGATATTATCATAGGTGATATATGTGGCAGGCTGAATGTGATATGGTGGAGGTTGTTGTCTTCAGGAGCAAGTGACACGGCAAGTGCTGCATCTTCCACAGGACGTACGGAGCCTCTTCCCGGCAGGTTCAGCATTTTTTCGTCAATAACTATTGCAGCAGAGCCGCCGCTGTCAAAGTTTACAACGTCCCATGCACCTCTTTCCACCATCCATGCCGATAGTTCTATACAGTTCACGCCGACACTGTTGCTTGATAGTTCGGTTGTGGCAATATAAAGTTTACTTTTGTCTTTGGAAACGCCGGCCATTACTCGTGAAGAAAGTTCGTATTCACGTCCGTTCTCAAAGTTGTTAAATTCTCCGTCATGAAGGACTCCGTCGTGAACAATGCTCGGATAGCCGTGGAATGCGTTGAGAATGTTTGCCGGTGCTGTACCCCATGCAGGAGTATTGAATGATTGAGTTATCGTGATGATATCACCGGCGGCAATATGATTGTCAAGAGTGTTTGTCTTGCCGTTGCGGAGGTAGATGACGTATTGATTTTCGGCAGTCTGTATCGGTAAGTCGGATATTTGTGTTACTTCGCAACGGATAGGGTTGCCGTTTACGAGCCATTTGTCAAGTGGCTTGATAGCGATGTATTTACCTTCGCTTGATAGTGTGCTGGAATTAAATCTGTTGTATAGCACGCAGTCACCGTTAACACCGGTAGCAGGTTGATTGTAATTGTCGATAGTGACTGTTGTTCCGTCTGCGGTGGTAATATGCGAATCCAATGAAGGAATGAAAACTTCCGCTTTACGTTCTTCGGTAATGGCGAGAAGGGAACGTCCCCACTTTGTGTAAGGTACTTCGCCTTCACTGATGTTTAGTCCGATGCAAATGCCTTGGTCGTAACTGAAAAAGTCGTGATTCCATGCTACTTTTACTTGATGTCCGGGACGAGAATTTTCCTTGTAGTGAGTCATAACGTCCCACCGCAACACGTCAGGCACGGCGTGTCGGCTTTGCACTTGTTCCACCTTAGCGTAGGGATTTGTCAAATCAATTTCAACGAACCATACTATAACAGGTTTTTGCGGGTAAATCACTTTGGTATATTTCATACCGGGACCAACGAAATGAGATTCGATAGTATCAGCTACGCCCCAATCGTATTTAAGTTCTTGAGCGTAAACATAGTTTGATACGGCGCAAATGAGCGCAGTTATCAGTAAGTGATGCAAGTGTTTCATTATGTCTGCTTATGTTTTGTTGGTATTTTCCACAAAGGTATAAAATTTTTTTCGCTTTTGAGTGAAAAATGCGGTTGTTCGGCGAATTTTTCTGAGAATGAAACTGAATTTTTCAATCAAGGTAGATGAATTCTTCAAATATATTAATTAATTTGCACTCGTAGGTAGGATCTACCCTTTGTCAATAATTATATAGTGAAATTTCTTACTTAAATTTAAATATTATGAATATACTACTACGGACTATCTTATTTTTCGTGTTGCCGATATGCTTATGTTCATGCAATAAAGAAACCGAGGAAAAAATCGGGCGAATTGAACATTCTCTAACGGTAATTGAAAAGAACACAGCGAACGCTGATCCTGTGTTCAAGCTTTATCCAACTCGAAATATGTGGAATTTCTTAAAACTTGATACCAGAAATGGAAAAGTTTCGATTGTACAATTTTCGGTAGAAGATAATAAAAACAGGTTTGAATATGCTCTTTCAGATGTAGCTCTTTCTAATAATAATATTCCGGGTCGCTATATCTTGCAACCGACGGATAATATTTACAATTTCATAATGCTTGACCAAGTTACAGGGCAAACTTATCAGGTGCAGTGGAGTTTTGATGAAACGAAAAGATTTGTAGTCCCAATTAATTAATTTTTAAAATGAGTACATTTATAATGCGGTGGAATCCTGCCATAAGTAGTAGTAAAATAGAAAGTTATAATGCTGCAAGGGAAAAGTGGCCAATGGGCTTTTGTGGTAATTGGAGTATCTATGAATGGGAAAAAGCCAAAAAAGGTGATGAATACATTATGGTTCGTGTAGGTGAAGGTCCTAACGGTGTTGTGTACCAGGGAAATTTTTTATCTGACCCGTATGAAGGTGATGATTGGGCGGGAACGGATAAGAAACGTCACTATGTTGATATATCTATCGAGTATGCTTGCGACCCTGATTTCCCTATGATTACTATAGAGATGTTGGAATCTGTTCTTCCTGAAATAGAATGGCGTAAAGGACATTCCGGAGAACTTATGACGACGGAACAAGAACAAAAATTCCGTAATAGCTTTATTTATGAATAATAGTTAGAAAGTCTTTGAAATAATAGGATTTTTTTTGCTTTCCGGTAAAGTTTTATTTGATTTTTTATCTGACTATCACAGATGGTGAGATGAAATAGACTTTTGTGGTGGCACGGGTGATTGCGGTGTATAATCAACGGAAAAGGTCTATGTTCGAATATGCTTCAGGCGGAATGTATCTTATAGCAGAAAGTCTCGTACCTTTGCAAAAGTAAAATTAAATATATAAATTTGTTAAAATATTAAGAGCGTCGCATCCTCCGACGTTCCTTTATGGCGTTGTCTTTATCACAGCATGGTACACTTCGTGCTTATAGGTGTTACTAACAGCCGTGCATCTCCGATGCACCTTGTTGGCGACATCTTCGTGTGCTAAATCCTCTATCACAGACCGCACCTCGCCGAGGTGCGAATCGAGTGGGGTGCTACTATCACCGCATGGCGCACTACGTGCTTATACGGTGTTTCTTACAGCTGTGCATCTCCGATGCACTCTGATGACGATATCTTCATTTCCTCTCTTCTATACCACAGCCATGTATCTCCGATGCACTTTTATCTGACTATCACAGATGGTGAGATGAAATAGACTTTTGTGGTAGCGCGGGTGATTGCGGTGTATAACCAGCGGAAAAGGTCTATGTTCGAATATGCTTCCGGTGGAATGTATCCCATATCGATGAATACGTTTTTCCACTGTCCCCCTTGTGCTTTATGACATGTGACGGCGTAGGCGTATTTGACTTGAAGTGCATTGAAATGGGGGTCGCGTTTGAGTGTGCGGAACCTTATGGAATACGGTGTCTGCGGGTCAAATTTTTCGTTGTCGTTAATTATGTCGTCGCCTAATTTACGATATTTTTCCGGCTGAAGGGCAGGGGTGTCGGAGGAGAGAGAGTTTAGTAGAATTTTTGTGTCAAGAGTTATGTCACGGTCGATGAGAGTGATTTTTACGTCTGCAAATCTCAGTCCGTAAGCCCATTCAGTGCCGTAAACTTGCTCAATGCGCACTATATCACCGTTTGCGATAAAGTCAGCCCCCTTAATTTTGCTTGTCCAGAAGTAGTTGTTTTTTGCGATAAGGAGTAATTCCCCCTTTGTGAGTTCTTCTTCCTTGTCAAAAATGCGTTGGCGGATAGCGGCATTGAAGTCTGTTGCTCTTCTGTTTGAACGAGTTATGAGAATAGTTTCGTCAGCTTCAGATGATGAGTAAGCAGTTTGCAATGCGTCTTCAAGAGTCTCTGAATCAATGGCTTTTACGTCTGTGAAAGGTGAAACGGTGAGAATAGGTGCAGTAAGACATTCCTGTCTCATCTGTTTTCTGATAGATGTGGCGTTATAAAGAATACCTGAATGTTGCTGCTGTCGGACAGTCTCGGTGATAGTGGCTTGAGTGACGAGAAGTCCGTATTTGTGAAGTTCGTTTTTACTCATAGCAGGACTTTCAGTCATACCTACCGGTGGAAGTTGCGCAGTGTCGCCGAGGAGGATAAGTCGGCAGCCGTCGCCGGTGTACACGTATTGTATAAGGTCTTCAAGAATGTTTATCCCGTTGTCTGAAGCGGAACTAATCATTGACGCTTCATCTACGATGAAGAAGGTGTCGGTGTGTCGGTTTTCGCAAACTGTCATTACTGAAGACGTGTCGCCTATGCCGGGTTGGTGATAGATTTTTCTGTGGATTGTGTAAGCCGGTTTGCCTGCGAAGTTGCTGAACACTTTGGCGGCTCTGCCTGTAGGGGCAAGGAGAACGGAGTTAATGCCCACTTGTTTTAGCGTTTTGACGAGTGCTGACGTGACAGATGTCTTGCCGGTACCGGCGTATCCGTTAAGGAGAAAAATGGATCGAGGAGATGCGTTTCTTGAACAAAAACGGGAAAGGGCAGCAATGAGTTTTGTTTGCTGCCCTGTAGGTTCGAATGGCAAATTGCCTATTACTTGTGTAGCAAATTCTTCTACCGTCATGGAGAAAAATTACAAGTTACGTTTTAGACAAAAAAAGTTATTTAAGAGTCCACTCAACGCCGTCTTTGGTATCCTTGATATTGAAGCCGAATTCAGTGAGCTTGTTACGGATAAGGTCACTTGTAGCCCAGTTTTTAGCGGCTTTTGCTTCTGCACGAATTTCAAGGAGCAAGTCAACAGCTTCTTCGAAAGGCTTGAGAGCGTCAGAACTTTCACCTGAAACGATGTCGGCACGCATACCCAGGATTTCAAAGAGGAACGTGTCAAACAGCTTTTTGAGTGCTTCAATATCTTGAGCTGTAGCTTTTGCTTGATTATTGTTAGCCAGGTTAATCAAGCGGCAAGCCTCAAAGAGGTGCGCTATGACGATAGGCGTATTCAAATCATCGTCAAGAGCTTCGTAGCATTTGGCTTCAAGAGCATTAACATCGTTTACAATAGTAGATTCAACCTCAGGCTTTATTTCTTTAAGTCTGTTGTAGCCTTCAAGCATACGAGCGTATGCCTTTTCGGATGCTTGGAGTGCTTCATTGCTGAAATCAACGGTAGAGCGGTATTGTGCTTGCAGGATAAAGAAGCGGATAGTCATCGGCGAATATGCTTGAGTCAGCAGCGGGTGTTTGCCGGTAAAAAATTCATCAAGTGTGATGAAATTACCTAATGATTTACCCATCTTTTGACCGTTGATGGTAATCATATTGTTATGCATCCAGTATTTAACGGTCTGATGATGATTGTGCGCTACTGATTGTGCTATTTCACATTCATGGTGTGGAAATTTGAGGTCCATACCGCCGCCGTGAATATCAAACTGTTCACCGAGGTATTTTTCACCCATAGTGGAACATTCAAGATGCCAGCCCGGGAAACCTTCACTCCAAGGTGACGGCCAGTGCATAATGTGTTCCGGTGCGGCTTTTTTCCAAAGTGCGAAGTCTGCGGGGTTGTGCTTTTCGGATTGTCCGTCAAGTGCGCGGGTTTCGCTAAGAAGTTCATCAATGTTTCTGCCGGAAAGAATTCCGTAATGGAAGTCCTTATTGTATTTAGGTACGTCGAAATATACGGAACCTTCACTGACGTAAGCGTATCCGCTTTCAAGGATTTTCTTGATATATTCAATTTGCTCGATGATGTGACCTGATGCGTGTGGCTCGATAGATGGAGGCAGTACGTTCAGTGCGTCCATAGCCTTGTGGTAGCGGTTCAAGTAGTATTGTACCACTTCCATAGGTTCGAGCTGCTCGAGTCTTGCCTTTTTAGCTATTTTGTCTTCGCCGTCGTCAGCATCATGCTCGAGGTGACCGACATCGGTGATATTTCTTACGTATCTTACTTTATAGCCGAGGTGGCGCAAGTATCGGAACAGTATGTCGAATGTAATGGCAGGACGAGCGTGACCGAGGTGTCCGTCACCATATACGGTAGGACCGCAGACGTACATGCCTACGTGTTCCGGGTGTATAGGTTCGAAAAGTTCTTTGCGTCGGGAAAGTGAGTTGTATATAGTAAGTTTGTTATCTTTCATTGTGCGGAATTATGCTTGGAATGGATTTGGAATATCATTTCCGTTGTTGCCCGGTGCTTTAGGAGTTTTGCGCTTGATTTCACCGAAAGCCTGTTCGTATTTCTGAACGTTTTCGTTAAGAGCGAACATAAGGTTCTTGACGTTCTCCGGTGTCATAATGATGCGGCTTTGTACGCGAGCTTGCGGCATATTTGGAGCCACAGCGATGAAGTCAAGGAAAAATTCGTTAGCAGAGTGAGAGATTACTGCGAGGTTTGCGTAGTGTCCGCCTGCAACTTCAGGAGTGAGTTCAATCTTTATTTCATTCTTTTTCTGTTCCATGTCGTATAATTATTTTAGGGTTAAAAATCTATGGTTATTTTTTTATCTTTCAGTTTCGGGTCATTGACGTAAACTGTCAGTCCGTTCCAATCTTTGGCATCGGCAATGTCAGTTAAGTCAAAGGCAACGTAGTAGTTGCGGTAAAAAGTGTCACCCGGGTCAATAGAGCCTTGAAGCGAATGGCATAAGTACGCTTGGGGATACGAGTCTTGCAAGGTACTGTTGTCAATCATAAGTCCGAGTCTTCTTTTTTCAGGGTAGTAGGGGAGAGCTACGCGCACTATAAAGTGCTTGCCTATAGTCCAATGACTCAGTAGTGTCACCTTGTCGTCGTCCCAGCCCTTAATATCTTCACTGCTGCCGGCACCCGCATCGTAATTGCTGATAATTGATGCGTTACGAAGATTTATTTCGCCTGTCTTGGAGTCAATGACAGTGTATTGGATTACGATGCAATTTCCTGTCAGTTCTGCTCCGTCGGATTTGAGGACGGCGCTTGAGTGCAGTTCCGTAGTGACAAGATCCTTTCGTCCTGCGATAGTGAAGTCTGTGCCGCGGTCCGTGACGGAGTTGACAAGTGCTACGTCGGTGTAAGTTATTGCAGACGACGGCGTTTCATCACCGCAAGCAGTAGTGACGAATAGCAGTATCAGAGCTAATATGTATGCCGTATATTTCATCTGTTAGTGGTGATGTCTGTGATTAATCCGTCTTTTAAGTGTACTATTTTGTCAGCGTCAGCGGCAAAATTTTCATCATGAGTGACTATTACGAAAGTCTGTCCGAAATCTTTTTGGAGGTCAAAGAAGAGTTTGTGAAGTTCTTTTCTGTTGTTTGAATCAAGACTTCCGGACGGCTCGTCGGCAAGTACCACTTTGGGATTGTTTATCAGAGAGCGAGCCACCGCAGCGCGCTGCCGTTCACCTCCGGAAAGTTCAGCCGGCTTGTGAGATTCTCTTGCGGAAAGTCCGAGGTATGATATAAGTTCCCGAGCCTTATTTTTAGCATCATTGATCGGAGTGCCTTTAATCAGCGCAGGCATTATAACGTTTTCAATCAGTGAAAACTCCGGAAGGAGCTGGTGGAACTGAAAGATGAATCCGATGTTTTGATTTCTGAAATGAGCAAGTGCTTTATCGCTGAGCTTGGAAATGACAGTATCATCGTACATTATCAGCCCGGAATCAGGCTTTTCGATAGTGCCGAGGATTTGTAGCAGAGTCGTCTTGCCGGCACCGCTTGGTCCGACGATGGCTACGATTTCTCCGGAATTGATTTCAAGAGAAATGCCTTTCAATACGTTCAGCGAATCGTAACTTTTTTTTATGTCAGCAACTTTTATCATAATATTATGCGAAGTTAGTCATTTTATTTTATATCGCTTTTCATAAAAGGGAAAATAATGTCAAAAAAGTGAGGAAAAAAATCAAAACGGGTGAAATAACTGATTAAAAACGGCTGCTATTTATATAAATAAGGAGTTAATGTGCTAAAAGGAGGGTAAAAAGAAAAAAATGAATTTTTTGAAAAAATATTATCAAGATATTTTGCTATTAAAGAAAAAAGATTTAACTTTGCACCGCAAATGCGACAAAAAGTGGTTGCAAACGTGAGAAATTTGAAAAATGCCTCTTTAGCTCAGTTGGCCAGAGCACGTGATTTGTAATCTCGGGGTCGTTGGTTCGAATCCGACAAGAGGCTCAAAGAAAGTGTCAAGCGCAGGCTTGATTAGGGCGAATACCAGAGTGGCCAAATGGGGCAGACTGTAAATCTGCTGGCTTATGCCTTCGGTGGTTCGAATCCATCTTCGCCCACTATCTCTTCTGCGGAAGTAGCTCAGTCGATAGAGCATCAGCCTTCCAAGCTGAGGGTCGCGGGTTTGAGCCCCGTCTTCCGCTCTATTATGACCCGAAGGTCTAATGCCTATGTAGCTCAGGGGTAGAGCACTTCCTTG
>JALEMF010000090.1 GCA_022768005.1 Bacteroidales bacterium
TTGCTCCCCCTTCAAGTACTAATCCTTTTTTCATACAATTCTGATTTTTACGCAAAATTAGTAATTTTTATTTTCAGTCCCCTTTCTCTTTTTTGAAAATAATCTATTGCAGCTATTAAAAATATGAAATCGAGATTAAGGTGTCGGCCATACGGCTCTTTCTTTTTTTTACAGACCGTACAGTCTCCGACTTCCCTTGAAGATGTTGTCTTTTCTACTGGCTGCACTTTCTCTGCGGTTCTTTGTTGCTGCCGAAGATAGTGTAACACTGTAACAGACAGCCTGCGATGTTACACTCTGTCCTACGATAGATGCAGAGACACTTGGGACACCGGCAGAGAGTTGCGACTACACACTGCTCTTTCTTTTAAAGTGAAATAAGCGTAGTGAAAAGGTTTTTACAAATAAAGGGCGACACCTGACCGGTACTGCCCTTTGATTTATGATAAACGGAAAGATTAGAATAGTGGCAATGTGCTGTTAGTGTTAACGTATTTGTTAGCGAATTGTTGGTCGGTCATAGTGAGCATGATGATGCCTTGAACGAACATCAGAATACCCCAGATGCCACATGTACACATTGAGAGTACGATTGTGATTATTCCTGCGACACCCTTGCCTAAGTAGAAGTAATGAATACCGAGGCTGCCGAGAATTATTGCAAGGAGTGCGGCAGTCAATTTTTTGCTGCTCATCTCCGGGTCAACAGGGAGATTGGGATTATTATAGTTGTTTGACTGTCCGTTTGGAAATGGCGGTGCGGGAGGTAAGATGTCGGCAAGTTCTTGTACTGAAGATGCTGTTACCCATGATGGTGTACCGACTTCCCATACGTAAGAGTCACGGTTAAGACCGTAGTTAAGTAATGCTTCTTTTTCCATAGGACCAACTTGTTTGCCCTGGAAATAAATAAAATATTGTGCCATATCTGTTTAAAGTGTTATTAGTTCGTCGTATTTAAAATCTTTGTTAGCTTTAGTTCCGATTACTGTGTCCCACATCATTGGCGAAATACCGTTTCCGGGTCGTTTGACGGTGATATTTTCTTCAGTGAGTGCCTCTCCTGCTTTAATGTCTCTTGCTGCTACGATACTTTTTCTTGCAACGGTGATATTGGGTCTTTCAGAATCCGATACGGTCTTGTCCTCAGAGCCGAGTGCTTGCTCTATGTTTCTGATAGCCTTTACCATAGCAGTGAGTTCTACCGGATCCAGCGAGGCTTTGTGGTCAGGTCCGGGGAGAGTCTTGTCCAGCGTGAAATGCTTCTCTATAATTTCTGCTCCGAGTGCAACGGCTGCAATAGGGACTTCAATACCTGTAGTGTGGTCGCTATATCCTGTGAGCCCTGCGGGGTTCACCTTGCGGAGAGTGTTCATAGCGAGAAGATTGACGTCACGGAACGGCGTCGGGTACTGTGTGTTGCAGTGGAGAAGAGAAATATCTTCAGCCTTAATACCGCCTTTGATAAGAATATCGCAGGCAGCTTTTATTTCACTTGGAACTGACATTCCCGTTGACATAATCACTTTTCCGCCTTTAGTTGCAATTTTCCGCAAGTACGGGAGATTAGTGATTTCGCCTGAAGGAATTTTCCAGTAATCCATATTTAACTCGGCAAGAGTGTCAATGGAAATGAGGTCAAACGGAGTACTCATAAATCCGATGCCTTCTTCCTCGCAGATTTCCGCCAGTCGCTTATAGGCTGTGAGTGGCAGATGGATTTTGCGGCACATCTCGAGCTGTGATTCCTCAGCACCTGTGGTTTCTTTCTGATATTCCGCTTTAGGGGCAATAGAAGAAATAACAAGTTCCGGTACTGCTGTCTGAAATTTTACATAGTCGGCACCGGCGAGCTTTGCCACTTTAATCATTTCGCAAGCACGGTTGAAGTCACCGTTGTGGTTAACACCTGCTTCTGCTATTATGATTGTCTTTTTTTTCATTGTTTCTTGCCTTGTTTTGTAATTTAGACGTTAATACTTATGCTTAGGTTGCACAAATTTATGGTATTAACACTATTTAGTAGATATTTCCTTTATAAAATGTAACTTCCTGCTGATAGCGGGTAATCTCAAGTCCTATGAGCGGATTTTTACACGGGGTGATACTTTCTCCGAGTGCCTCATTGATAATGTATCGGGGCATATTTGCGCCTGCGTGTACAGAGCATACTACACCTCCGCCGAGCCTCGGGTTTATTTCCATAAGGAGAACTCTCCCGGTGTCAATGTCGTGAATAAACTGAAGGGTAACGGCACCTTTGAGATTCAATTTCTGCAGTGTAAGATGTGACAACTTTACAACTTTCGGTGAATCGATTGTAATGGTTCTTGACACTTCACCGCCTATAACGGCTACTCTGAGCCTTGGCACTGCCGCTATTACTTCCCCTGTCTGAGATACGTAGCAGTCAACAGTTATTTCTTCACGGTTTTCAATGTATTCTTGAAGTAAGTAATCGTCTGCGTCAGTAGCGATTTCAGACAGTTCTTCTTCACTGCGGATTACTTTAATACCTTGTGAAGCAGAGCCGAAACGGGGTTTTGCTATTAGAGGGAATGAGTGATATTGGAGAGTGTAAGTTTGCGGAATCGGCAACTGTGCTTTTTCAAAGAGTTTTGCAGCCACAGCTTTATCGAACATTCCTTCAACGCTTTCAATAGAGCCTAAGGGGGCGAAGATTCCGCCAAAAGTGTCTCTGTACTTTGCCACAACACCTATTGCAGGGTCAATAAAAGGAATCATAACGTCTATGCCCTTTTCAAGACAGAAAGAGTGGAGTTCATCGAGGAGTCCCGGGTCATCGCATCGTCTTCCGATGTGTATTTCCGCAACTTCAGCGATAGGAACAACGGGCTGCAACTCCCATGAATACAGTTTCAGTTCTATTCCTGCTTTCCGAGCCTCTTGGAGAAACATTTTAGCGATAGAAACGCGTTTTGCACCTCCGTGCATCAGTATGCTGAGTTTCTTGTTCTGCATCGGTTGTGAAGATTATCTGTTGTAAATATCGGTTTTGTATTTTGCAAGGTTTTCTTTGCAAGTAAACCAGTCAATAGTCTCTTTAAGCCCCGTTTCAATGGTGTATTGAGGTTTCCAATCCGTGAGACTTTTGATAAGGGTGTTATCTCCGCACAGACGGAAAACTTCAGACTTTGCCGGGCGTAATCTTTGAGGGTCAACAACGTACTCAACGTCTTCACCCATCAGCCTTGCGATAGTTTCCAGTGTCTCTTTCATAGTAACCTCGGTACCCGTAGCGATGTTTATATCTCTGCCCTCAATACCCTGTGCAGTGCCTAGTGCGAGAAATCCGCGGCAAGTATCTTTCACGAAGTTAAAGTCACGAGTAGGTGTAAGGTCACCCACCAAAATCTGTCGTTTGCCTGAAGCGATTTGTGAGATGATAGTAGGGATAATCGCTCGAGCGCTTTGTCTCGGTCCGTAAGTATTGAAAGGGCGTGCTATGACCACAGGCAGCTGAAAAGCATTGTAGAAACTCTTCGCTATCGCATCTGCACCAATCTTGGTGGCAGAGTAAGGCGACTGCGGTTGGCGCGGGTGTTTCTCGTCGATAGGAACGTACTGAGCAGTGCCGTAAACTTCCGATGTAGAAGTAACCACAATGCGCTTCACGCCACAGTCCAATGCTGCCTGACACATATTAAGCGTACCCTTGATATTCGTATCAACATAGCTTTCCGGTGCTACGTAACTATACGGAATGGCAATTAGTGCCGCAAGGTGAAAAATAGTGTCAACCCCTTTAGCAATATGTCTGCAGAAAGCAGCATCTCGGACATCACCACACACAATTTCAAGATTTTTGTGCTTATTACCTTCAAGCCACCCCCAGTTGTTAAAAGAATTGTATTGAGACAGTGCTCTTACTTCGTATCCTTCATCAAGGAGTAAATCAGTGAGGTGAGAGCCGATAAAGCCGTCAGCACCTGTAACGAGTATTTTGCCTTTCATATATGTTACCATTTTTTGAATTTATAGACGTATGTTTTGCCGTCTTTGCTTCTGTAGGTGAGCTGCATGGAAGAAGACGGACGCTTGTTAATCTCAAGGTTAATTACACCCGTACTCGGCAGGTGCATACCTTTAAGAGTAGTATATTTTTGACTTTTCTCCGGCTCGGGAGTGCTGTCATCGTAGTAGTCGTAAGTGAGTTCGAGGATATTGTCTTTATCTTTCCACGTACCGGTGCTTGCTATATATCCGTCATCTACGAATTTATCCATTTGGATAACACCTGTCTGAAACTTCCAGAACACGTTTCCTTCGTATTCCGGATCTTCTTGTCCGTCAATAGTGAGAGAAGTAAGTTTCCACATACCGTACCAAGAACCGATATGCCCGTTGTTCTGCAAGCAAGAAGGGAGAACGGTCAAGAGAAATATGGTAATAATTACTTTGATAATGCTTTTCATAAGAGTGTCTGTTACTTGTTAAATAAATTCATCAGTCCGCGGTAAGAAATGGTGACAGCACCTCCGACGTTGTTACCGTACAGTCTGCCGAAATCCGCAGCAAACTCACCTTTAACGGAAAGTCCTTTTACAGCCTTGATATCGTATTTAGCTTCAATGAGGAATGATGTACATTCCTGAGTATGCAGCAGAGGCTTGGTGTAAGTACCCCATGATTTTCTCCAGCTGCAGAGTAATCTGTAACTCAAGTTTTGCACCGGGTCACCTGAAAGTCCGATGTGGAATCCTTTTACACGGGTATTAAGATAAGAGACATCACCGTCAAGGTTATATATCGGCTCTTTACTGAAAGGAGTACCGATGGACTTGCCGAAGTAAGAATATGAGTTATAAAAACCGTTATTGTAGTAGTTGTCACCGCCTGTTGCCTGGAATTGACTCAGAGAAGTACCCTTTTCATCTTCAGGGTCCCAGTGAAGCGGTCCGGCTTGGTCTGTCATCTGAATATATTCAAGGACTGCGCCGGAGATAATACCTTTATTCGGAGCAACATATTCAAGCCCCCACAGTCCGTCGAATCCATTAAGTTTGCCCATACCCGAGCCGTCTTCCCAGAGGTTCTGCAAGTAACCTTTAATCTGCGCACCATTTTTAAGCCTGTAACGCAAATTTATATCCCAACTGCCAAGGCTCTGTCCCTGCATATATCCTTCCGTACCTGTGTCACGGGGCAACATTGCTTGCCAGAAAGCATCAAGGTCCGAAGCATTTTTAACCACCTTAGTCAGTTTTCCCTTACTCCAATATTGCGTATCGCCACCGAACAGGCAAGCGAATTGTCCGCCGAACGTTGCAGAAAACGGCTTATCAGGATTAGTACGGAAATATACTCTTTTATAGTGGTACAACCCACCGGTGTTATAGTGTCCGGTGTAATAGTTAAAGTGATTTTCGTACCACTTTTTGTCCATAAACTTTCCGTAAGAAAACTCACCCTGTATCTGAAGGAAATGCTTTGTAAGCGGAATATCCTGAAAGTCAATAAATCCCATACGCACTTGCGGGACGCTCCTTGAGTTACCACTCTGGATAACATCTCCGCTTGACAGATTAAAGTTAAGCATAGGGGAAACACGATCCTTCACGCCTGCACTGAGGTAAAGACATCTGTACTTGATTTCGCCATAAAGCTGTTGAAGCCAAATAGCGGCAGGACGTTCCGAGTGATTTCCGATATTTTCATTACGGCTGGTGTATTCCGTGCTTGAAGTGGCACCGGTGATAAATTCAATACCATAGCTCCATGTAAACCGCTTAGTCAAGTCCATATCGCGATTAAATCCGAGGTCTAACTGTGCATTATTAGTCTGAGTCAGTTTCCCGAATCTGTTAGCAGACATATAGTAAGGGGTAAGGTCACCGTTTCCCACTCCGAACAAAGCGTCTGCCCTATACTCTATAGGTTCGGCGGCATCAGCGGAAAAAGCCAGAGCAGCAGAGCCGATAAAAATTGATTTTAAAATTTTACACATCAAATATCCGTATTTAGAAGTAATACACTTGCAAAGTTAGTCAGAAATGCTGAAATTGACAATAATTGAGATTGTTCCATTATAATCTAAACTAATAAATTTTACCACTATTCTTTAGAATATTTTCTAATTGAAGTAATATTGCAAATTTACTAAATTTTATTAATAAATAGTGAGTTTTGTTTTATAATTCTC
>JALEMF010000114.1 GCA_022768005.1 Bacteroidales bacterium
ATTCGCAGATTGACGGTCGTCCTGTCATTCCGCGCACCGGTTACCTTGTAGAATTCAATGCCTTGTGGTACAATTCACTTCGTTTTGCATCGGAATTGCTGAAAGATATTCCGGAATACGTCACAAAGTGTGAGGCGTGGGAAGAGATGGCACAAAAGATGAAACAGCCGTTTATAGATATGTTCCTGAACGACTACGGTTATCTTTACGACTATGTCGATCCTGTCACCGGCTTTGCATCTCCTGAAGTACGCCCGAATATGGTAATCGCTATCGGACTTGACTATTCACCGCTTGACCGTCGTCAGCGAAAAGGCGTGCTTGACGTTGCCACTCGCGAGTTGCTCACGCCGAAAGGACTTCGCACGCTGTCGCCTAAGAGTTACGGCTATCACCCGTTCTATCTCGGCTCGCCTGAAGAGCGTGAAATAGCACTTCACCAAGGTCCTGTACGCCCGTGGCTGTTCGGATTTTATGCTGATGCTTATCTTAAAGTGTTCGGATTCAGTGGAGTAGGGTATATAGACAGAATGCTTATAGGCTTTGAAGATGAAATGTCGCAGGGCTGTATCGGCTCATTGTCACAACTTTACGATGCGAACCCTCCGTTCACGGGACGCGGTGCGATAAGCCATGCAACAAACGTTGCGGAAGTGGTACGTGTAATCCGTACTTTGAAGAAATTTAATGTAGAACCAACCACTCAACAAAAATAAGTCAGATGAAAGCATTAATGTTCGGGTGGGAATTTCCACCTCATATTCTCGGAGGTCTCGGTACTGCCAGTTACGGACTCACAAAAGGTATGTGGGAATGTGGCGATATGGATATTACTTTTGTAATCCCCAAGCCATTCGGTGACGAAGATAAATCATTCGCAAAAATTATCGGTGCATCACAAGTTCCGGTGGCGTGGCGTGACGTAAGTCGCGACTACGTTGAAAGTCGTATAGGTAAACTTATGGATCCGGATTTGTATTTCAAACTCCGAAATAATATCTATGCGGATTTTAACTATATGCGAACTAATGATCTCGGGTGCATAGAGTTCTCAGGTCGTTATCCGGATAATCTTCTTGAAGAAATAAATAACTATTCAATAATGGCGGGCGTGATAGCGCGCACGGAGCAGTTTGATATCATTCACTCTCATGACTGGCTTACTTATCCTGCCGGTATTCATGCCAAGCAGGTGACAGGCAAGCCGCTCGTAATCCATGTACACGCTACGGATTATGACCGTTCACGCGGAAATGTAAATCCTACGGTGTTTGCAATAGAAAAAGACGGAATGATGAACGCTGACCATATCATCACCGTCTCGAATCTTACACGTCAGACTGTAATAGAAAAGTACGGTATTGACCCGGCAAAGGTTACCACTGTCCATAATGCGGTAGTGCCTTTGAGTCCGGAACTGCTGAATGTGGAAGTTACCAAGCCTAAAGAGAAAGTGGTGACATTCCTCGGTCGTATCACTATGCAGAAAGGTCC
This sequence comes from Bacteroidales bacterium, assembly GCA_022768005.1. Lineage (GTDB taxonomy): Bacteria > Bacteroidota > Bacteroidia > Bacteroidales > Muribaculaceae > CAJUPY01. The sequence continues at coordinate 1,495 of JALEMF010000114.1, forward strand.
GGAATACTTCGTGGAAGCCGCCGCAAAAGTTCTTAAACTCTGTCATAACGTACGCTTCGTGATGGCAGGTTCCGGTGATATGATGGATAAGATGATACTCCTCGCGGCAGAACGCGGAATTGCAGACCGCTTCCATTTCCCGGGATTCCAGAAAGGGAAACAGGTGTATGAAATGCTCAAGGCATCAGACGTGTATATCATGCCGTCAGTTTCAGAGCCGTTCGGTATCTCACCTCTGGAAGCAATGCAGATGGGAGTACCATCAATAATCTCAAAGCAGTCAGGCTGTGCTGAAATACTCTCGAACGTAATCAAGACGGACTATTGGGATATTGACGCTATGGCTGATGCCATTTACTCAATCATAACTTATCCTGCGATGTACCAATACCTTAAGGAAGAAGGACTAAAAGAAGTTGCCCAAATCACGTGGAACAAAGCGGGAGCAAAAGTTATCAAGATTTATAAAGACGTATTAGGTATAAACTAATATATTAACAGAATATTCACCTGCAGATGCAAACTAAAACCATTGCAGATGCAAAAAATAATACAGCAAAATGAAAGCCATCTGTTTTTATTTTCAGATTCACCAACCATTTCGCCTCAAAAGATATCGTTTCTTTGACATTGGTAATGACCATTATTATTACGATGATTTTGCGAACGATGATATAATCACTAATATCGCCGAGCGCAGTTATATACCCGCAGCGGAAACTCTCCTCAAGATGATAGAAGACAGTAAAGGTAAATTCCATTGTGCCATTTCTATCACCGGTGTAGCACTTGAACAGTGTGAACAGTACGTTCCGCAGTTCGTTGACCTCCTTAAGAAATTAGCTGATACGGGTTGCGTGGAGTTCCTCTCCGAAACATACGCTCACTCACTTGCATCACTTACGGACCTTGAAGAATTTGAGTCACAAGTAAAAGCTCACGATGAAAAACTTTTCCAACTTTTCGGTGTTAAACCTAAAGTGCTGAGAAATACGGAGCTTATTTACTTCGATGATTTGGCTCCTCAAATCGCATCAATGGGGTATAAAGGCGTAATCACAGAAGGTGCAAAGCATATCCTCGGCTGGAAATCACCGAACTATGTGTATTCAAGCGTTTCTGCTCCGAAACTTAAAATTCTCATGAAAAATGATAAGCTGAGCGATGATATCACATTCCGTTTCTCTGACCACGAATGGAGTGAATATCCTCTTACCGCTGATCGCTACATTGACTGGATTGCCTCTACGCCAAAGGAAGAACAGGTGATAAATCTCTTTATGAACCTTGAGACATTCGGTCAGATGCAAAGCCGTGAAACAGGTATATTCCAGTTCCTTGAGGCTTTACCGAGATTTGCGGAAGAAAAAGGAATTTCTTTCGTAACTCCTACTGATGTTGTCTCTAAAATAAAACCGACCGCACCGCTGTCCGTTGTTCACCCTATATCTTGGGCAGACGAGGCGAGAGATACTTCGGCTTGGCTCGGTAATAAACTGCAAAACGAAGCATTTAACAAACTGTACTCAATTGCAGAGCGTGTAAGACTTTGTGATGACCGTCGCCTTAAGCAGGACTGGCTTTACTTGCAGGCTTCGGACCACTTCTTCTATATGTCCACAAAGCACTGTAATGACGGACAGGTTCATTCTCTTTTCAGTCCTTACGAAACTCCGTTCCAGGCGTTTACGAACTATATGAATGTGCTTGCCGACTTTATAGTGAGAGTTGAAGAACAATATCCTCTTTCTATTGAAAATGAAGAGTTGAACTCTTTGCTCACCACTATCCGTAATCAGGCTTGTGAAATAGAGACGCTTAACAAGGAAGTTGCTTCTATGCGACTGAATATTCAGCATCTCGGTGATGAACTTGCTGAGGAAAATCCTTCCAAGGTAGAGAAAAAGGAAGAAAAAGCACCGGCTAAGGCTACTGCCAAAAAGGCAAAAGGAACAAAAAAGACTGCAAAATAATTTTATTATAAAATGTGTTTCATGTAAAGGGGGTGTAACAGAAGGTTGCAACCCCTTTTGTGTAACTGAAAATTGAGTGGCGAGACCCTGAGACTCTTTGTAGACATAACTTCATAAGGATCTGATTGACTGCACGTTCTCCGATTTGGTGATCGGAAGGAAGAATCCGATATCACCGCATGGCGCACTTCGTGCTTATATTGTGTTTCTGACAACCGAAAGACTACGACTTTCCCTGATGGCGTAACTTCTCAGCATCAGATACAGGCAACATGATCTCTGACTTTATATGATTATAATGTCTTTTTATTCACTGTGCTGTATCTTTTTAAATAAAAGGGTCTTGGAAGTGATGTCATCAAGTGTCTGTTAAGAAAAGATAGGTTTGAAAAAACGTAATTTTACATTAAATTTTCTCAAAACCTATAAAAACTAAGGTATTATTAATGTTTTATTAAAGAGATTTCGTAATTTTGCCCCCGAAATGCGAAGAAATCTGACGATAGACCGCGGAAATACTGCTACCAAGGCAGTTGTATGGGAAGGAAAAAGTGCAATTTTGCAAATTTCTTTTTCCGGTCCGTCGTGTGAGGACTTTCGCAGAATAGTAGAAGAATATTCCCCGTCAGTAGCAATTTTGTGTAGTGTAACGGATAATAATGATTTTATCATTGATACGTTGTCTGAATTGCTCGGTAAGGAAAATGTACAGATGCTTACAAATAAGACGCGCGTGCCGCTGATTATTGACTATAAGACTCCTGACACTCTCGGACCGGATCGTGTAGCCGCAGCAGTCGGTGCTACGGTGATCAATTCCGGTAAGACGTCGCTCGTAGTGGATATCGGTACTGCGATTACTTACGATGTAGTGACTTCCGATAGACATTTTCTCGGTGGAAATATCGCTCCCGGTATAGGTATGCGACTCCGTGCGCTGAACGCTTACACAAGTCGTTTGCCGTTGATTGACAGTAAAGGATTTACGCCACTATGGGGCGAGAGTACCGAGACTGCAATGCGATCCGGTGCCGTGCAGGGTGTGATAGGCGAAATTCTCTACTATATGTCAAAATTGCCTGAAGATGCCACACTAATCACTACGGGCGGTTGGGGTACGGAAATGGCGGCACTTTTGCCGATAAAGGCATTGGTGAAACCATGCTTAGTATCAATAGGACTTAATAGAATATTAACATATAATGAAAATAAATAAGATTATAATCACAGTCGCTATCCTTATAGGTAGCGTGTTCTGTTCAGCGGCTCAAGATGCGATGTCGCCATACTCGCGTTACGGTTACGGTACGCTTATAGATAATGCCACTTCTGCGCAACGTGCTATGGGTGGAGTGGGTTACGCTATGCAGTCCGGACGCCAGATAAATGTTATGAACCCGGCATCGTATGCTTCTATTGACTCTCTTACATTTCTGTTTGATATGGGATTGACGATGACCAATCACTGGGCATCGGATAATGGTGAAAAAGTTAAAGACTTTGGTGGCGGACTTGATTACATTACTCTTCAAGTTCCTATCACCAAGTATCTTGGTGCATCTGCCGGTTTGCTCCCGTATTCTTCTACGGGCTATTCCTTCGGAAATAATATTGATAACGGTGCAAACTCTTATCAGGGTTCCGGTGGTATTAATCAGTTATACGCAGGTGTCGGTGTGAAGCCGTTCAAGGGATTTTCTTTGGGTGTGAACTTTTCTTACTTATTCGGTAAAACAAGAAACGACAATTACGTCTATACAGATGCCGGAGCGACAACACTCTTTGAACGAGTAATGGATGTACGTGACTATAATGTTCAGTTCGGACTTCAATATTTCCTGCCGTTAGGTAAAACTCGCAGTATCACTGTCGGTGCAGTATATTCTCCGGGAAAAGATTTTCGCGGTAATACGTATGGCATTAAGTACGACACGACTAATGACAGTGAGCCGGATACAATCGGTCAAATGGATCTCAAAGGAAACTATTCTCGTCCTGCTACATGGGGTGCAGGAATTAATATGCAGGTAAATCGTCGCTTGATGGTAGAAGCGGACTTTACTTATCAGCAATGGTCCAAGGCAAAGTTTAATGCCATTGACGGATTCGAAGGTACTCAGTTCGATGACCGCTGGAAAGTGGCGGCCGGACTGCAATACGTTCAAAATCAGCGCGGCTCATGGTTCCGCAGAATTCAATATCGTCTTGGTGGATATTACACGCGTGATTATATAAAATTCGGTGACAACAATGTTAAGGAGTACGGTGTGTCATTAGGTTTCGGTCTTCCTGCTCCGGCATCAAAGACGCTCATAAATCTCGGACTCCAATATTCTCATCGTCAGGCAACGCCGAATCCGCTTGTCAAGGAAGACTGCTTGTACATCACTATCGGCGTTAACTTTAACGAACTTTGGTTCTGGCGCAACAAGATTAAGTAATCAATCGTGGATAACAGTCACTCCTCATACGGAAAACTGAGATACTTGCCTATACTCGTAGCTATGGCATTAATTGCAGCGGCTACGTTTGTTACATCTTGCTCCGAAGAAAAGTTAAGCACTGAAGCCGATGTGAAAGACCAGGCATCAGTGCCTACTATGCTTACGCGTGACGTCTCTACACTGATTTCGGATTCCGGCTACACACGTTACCGCATCACTACACCTATCTGGCTTATGTACGAGGACAGGGCTGATGCGTGTTGGAAATTTCCTGAAGGACTTCAGCTTGAAAAATACGATAATCGCATGAAAGTCAATGCATCAATAGTGTGTGATTCCGCTACTTATTTCTCTCAGAGACGAGTGTGGCGCCTTGACGGAAATGTGCGTATGCTGAATACTGCAGGAGATAAATTCCTCACTCAGCAGATATTTTGGGATCAGGATTCACGTACCGTTTATTCCGATTCGTTTATTCACATAGAGCGTTCAAACAGAATAATCGAAGGGTACGGGTTTACTTCGAACGAGCAAATGACGAACTACGTTGTTAATAGACCGTCAGGTATTTTCCCGATTCCTGACAGAAATGCTCAGAATAATAACGGCGGTCCTGCAAGTCCACAATCTCTAACTCCACAACAACCTGCGCTTACACCAATTAAATAACTATGGATACTGTTTCAGCTTTAATAGTAATAATCATTATGCTGATGCTTTCCGCAATCTTCTCCGGTACGGAAATAGCATTTATCACATCAGATAGAGTAAGAACCGAACTTGATATAAAGAAGGGTGGTGTAATCTCTTCAATTTTGAATCGTTTCTATACTAACTCTTCTTTCTTTATTTCCACTATCCTTGTGGGAAATAATATCACTCTCGTCATTTACGGTATGGCGGCAACGGTTATTCTTGAGCCGTTTCTTAATAAGTACGTTGAGTCAGATGCAATAAACCTTATCCTCTCCACTCTTATAACTACCGGTATTATTCTCATTACCGGTGAGTTTTTGCCTAAGACTATTTTCAGAATCAATCCTAATTCTTCACTGAAATTTTTTGCAGTGCCGATTTACTTGATTTACTTGATTCTTTACCCGATTTCGCTTTTTACTACGTCAATATCCAAGTTGCTGATGAGAATAGCAGGAGTTAAAGACGCAACTTCTCCTTTAGGCTACCTTTCTATCGGTGACCTTAATGAATTTATTGAAAGAAATATTGAGCAAAGTCCTACAAAGGAAAAAGAAGTGGAAAACGAAGTCAAAATTTTTCATAATGCACTTGACTTCTCTTCAATCCACCTTCGTGACTGTATGATTCCGCGAAATGAAATTATTGCGGTAGATATTGATGATATTACTACTGAACAACTTTCTTCACTTTTCACATCGTCCGGTCGCTCCAAAATTATAGTTTACAAGGAAGATATTGACAATATTTTGGGATATATTCACGTTTCCGAACTTTTCCATCCGGAACGTAAGTGGCAGGATAATATCAAACCGGTGATTTATGCGCCTGAGGCTCTGCTTGCTAATAAAATGATGAGGAGGCTGCTGGCGGAAAAACGTTCTATTGCCATTATCATTGATGAGTTCGGCGGAACTGCCGGCATGGTTACGCTTGAGGACCTTGTGGAAGAAATTTTCGGAGATATTCAGGACGAACACGACCACTCAAAACTTATCCAGCGTGAAGTGGCACCTGGGGTGTACGAGTTGTCAGGCCGTTCGGAAATTGAGACTATCAATGAGACTTTCGGACTTGATATTCCGGAAAGCGATGAGTACCAGACTCTCGCCGGATATATATTTATCACCACAGGTTATGTTCCCAAGCAAGGTGAAACACTTCTTCTCGGCGGTTTGCAAATGACAATAGTCAAGCGTGCTGCTACAAGACTTGAACTTATCAGGATTACTAAGATAGGCGACGAAGAAAAGGATAAGGAATAAGATATGAAACCACAAAAAATATATTCTATAATAATAGGATTGGTTGCATACATTATCATATCACATATATTCCATATGTTTTTTAGAGGTAAAAACTGATATAGCACTAATTTATCGTATTCATATTTACATCTCAAACATAGTATAGAGTACCATAATATTAAAACAATATCAAATAACTCTAAATATGGTAATCTGTTTTCCATTTCTGTAAACTAATAGCTTGTAGCCGAATAGTAAAAGAAAGGAATTGCAAGCGTGTAAAAAAAGAGTATCACGGTATTATATTGAAACAATGTCGTGATACTCTTTAATCTGTATTCTGATAACTATCTATTTGCGTCAACAATTTTAGCACTTCTATTGAGATCTTGCACATAGGAATTAGTGTAGGTTTCGATGTAGGTATGTCCATTCTTGCAACATCTTATTTGACATTTTATTATTCTGTCGCGTTGCATATTGGTTTTGCGATTATCTCCAATCGCTTCACATCATCAGCGATAAGTTTGAAGTCATTGTTGTTTTGGCAGTAGTCAAGAACTCGCACGGCACCATGTTTTCCCAACACACCATACTTTTCAGCTTCCATATAATACTTGATGGCTTGCAATTGGTTGTGTTTTCCTTTTTCATAGCCATCATAAAAATAAAAAGTGTCCGCAATGTCAAACGAGTGGCATCACGGACACGGATAATAGTTGAGAGTTTAATGAAAGATAGTATGCAGAAACATTGTTGATGCACGGACAAGCTCTTGCGCTATCGAATACGATACGAATGCCGTTGGTCTTAATCTTGTCGAAACGAAGGATGCGCTTTCTTTTGGGTCACTCTCGCATACCGCTGCGTCATCTTCACATCCTTATGACCGAGCATCTTGCAGATGGTCTACATCGGCACACCTGCCTCCAGCGTAATGAGGCTGGCGAACGAGTGCCGTCCCGAATGGTAGGAATAGGTAAGTCCGTACTCTTTTACACAAGCACATCGAAAGCCTTTTGGACGGAAAGCAACAACTGCTCGATGTCCTTGTTGGTTTCCACGGCTTCCTTGCTCTTGTTCTCCTTTGGCTGCTTTAGAGCCTTATGTTAATAAAACTACAATCACCGCAATAATACTATTGATTTTACGTTCTTTTCAAAGAAAGGGGTTGTGCAATAGTGGCTTAAAGGCTAAAAGCACTACCTTTGTACGCAATATAACAACAATACGTTTAAGGTCACAATTTGTAATCTCAGAAATAAAGATAGCAATATGGCGGATAATATAGAACATCAAGATAAAGGAGAACAGGTCACAAATTGTGACCTGTTACAAAATGATGAAGTCGTAGTTACCACTCCTGTAGAAAGTCGAATAATGTCTATTCGTGGAAATCAAATTATGATAGATAGAGACTTGGCTGAACTTTATGGAGTGGAAACTAAAAGATTAAACGAGGCTGTAAAACGTAATATAGAACTCCTGATTTTAGAATAAGAATAAATCCATACACAAAGGATTTTACACCAATCGAAAAAACTCTTCAAGAATATGACAGACTTGGTATCACAATATATTAAGAAAGGACTACATAGTCTTTATTACGCTTTTTATGTTATAATAGAAGGAATTTTTAAAGTAAGTCATTCATGGAATCCCATAATCAGCATAGCGGGAATTATATCGCTTTTAGTAGCACTTTCACTAATTAACATAATTAGATTGCTATTTCTATGCTGGATGGATCTTGATATTCCTGTGAATACTGCAACAATAATTTGCATAATTATATGGAGTGGTTTATACTGGTTGACATATCATTATTATTTTCCTGCATACGAAAATATTGAACAAAAATTTCAAAAAGATAGTATGTTGTCCAAAATAGTTTTTGGGATGTTTGCGATTGCAGTTATTTGTATATCAATCCACATCAATTGTTGGCTATCAGAGCTTTATCTAATAAAATGGAAAAGCCTATGATAATCATCATCTAAAATAGGAGGGTGCGTCACAGACTTTATGACACACCCTCATAATAATATTTTAATTATGTCAATACAATTCCCTATACTTAATATTTCCTTAAGTAATTTAAGTTCACAGGATTTGGAAGAAACCCATATTGG
>JALEMF010000032.1 GCA_022768005.1 Bacteroidales bacterium
GCGTGTCATTAAGTGTCCGCCACCCATATTTACCCATTTAATTTGAGAAAGGTATTTGCCGAATTGTGACTTAAATGCTTCAAGAACCTTTTCCAAATCATAGGATGTTGATTCGCATAACTGATGAAAGTGCAGACCTTCGATACCATCAGGAAGGCTGTCACCGATCATATCCGATGTTACTCCGAATCTTGAACCCGGTAATGCAGGATTGTAAATATCAGTTTCTATAACGGAACACTGTGGATTTACGCGCAGTCCTGCCGATACTTTGTCAGAGTGTTCGATGTTCCACTGCTTCAACGTGTCACGGTGAACTAAAAATTGTGATATGGAATTAAAGGTAATATGACTGCTTCCTTTCAGAAATTCTTTAATGCTGCTTGACGTGTAAACGGGGCAATAACTATGTACTTTGCGTCTTAAAAATTCATTGCCCAATAGTAATTCATTAAGAGAGCTTGCGGTAGAACCGAATCCATATTCTCTAAGCGCATCAAATGTTTTCCACAAAGCATTTGCTTTGAACGCCATTATTATTTCTACATCAGCCTCTTTCCTTACTCGGTCTATGATATCAAGATTTCGGCGTATTCTGTTTTCGTAAACTATATAAAACGGAGTAGGGTATGTATTTATGTCCTCAATCATTTGCATATTTGGAATTGCGCGTATATTAATATTAATGTTTTTTTACCGGCATTTTTGAAGTTGACGGAAATTCTATGCTGTTCGGATATGGAATCAAGCCCGGTTATTACGCCTTCTCCAAATCTTGAGTGAACAATTTTCATTCCTACTTTCAACTCTGATATATCGTGCTTGGAAAACTTGGCAGAAGGAGTTCCGATTTGATTTAAGCTACTTCCGTTCACGTTAGCGTCATGATTATCTGTAGAAGAATTCTGACTGGTGAAGATAGGGCTTTTCATTATAATCGTTCTGCCTGAACCATCTGTTCTGTAAATATAATTTGTGTCTATATCACGAATGAAAGGGGATATACGAGTCATCTGTGTCATACCGTTTTTCATTCGGCTAACAGAGTAGGTCAGCATACAGAAATTCTTTGCGCGTGTAATAGCCACGTAGAGAAGTCGTCTTTCTTCTTCAATCTCGGATAATGAATTTTTTGACATGGAAGAAGGAAATAAATCATCTTCAACTCCGGCTACGAAAACGTCTTCAAATTCAAGTCCTTTTGAAGCGTGTACAGTCATTAACGTAACGCAGTCTTTTTCACCGGTTTCTTTATCTTGATCCGTAATTAAAGCAATTTCCGAGAGAAAAGAACTCAAGCTCGTATCTCCTCCTTCTTCAAGCTTTGTGTCAACGTATTGTCTTACAGCATTTACCAATTCCTGCAAGTTTTCCTGCTTGGAAATGCTTTCAGGAGTTTTGTCGGAAATAAGCATAGAAAGCATCTTGGTGCTACGTATAATCTCAGACGTAATTTCCGCTGCATCAGAACCTTTATCGTTCATATTTTGAAATCCGGATATAAGTTCCCGGAATGCTTTGAGTTTGTTCTTCGTCCCTGCATTAATATTTACGTCTGCTACATTAATATTTTGTATTAAGTCCCAAATAGACGTTTTTTGAAGATTAGCGGCGGCAACTAACTTGTTGACAGTTGTGTCACCGATTCCGCGTGCGGGGAAGTTTATAATACGCTTTAGTGCCTCATCGTCATCAGGGTTTGTGACGAGTCGCATATAAGAAACAGCATCTTTTATTTCCTTTCTTTGATAAAACGAGAGTCCGCCATATATGATATATGGAATATTGTATTTCCTTAAACATTCCTCTAATATTCGAGACTGAGCATTTGTTCTGTAAAGAATTGCCATTTCATGGAAGGGCGTGTTATCCTGCCTATGGTTTCTTGCTATTCTTCCGGAAATAATTGTACCTTCTTCAAACTCACTGTAACACTTGGTAAGCTCCAGCGGATTTCCCTCAATATTTTCTGAAAAGACGTTTTTCCTTATTTGTCTTTGGTTTTTCTCAATCAGAGAATTTGCTGCAGCAACGATGTATTTTGTAGAACGATAATTTTGTTCAAGTTTATAAATCTTGAGTTTAGGAAAAGAATTGCTGAGATTAAGGATATTTGAAATGTTTGCACCGCGGAATGAATATATGCTCTGTGCGTCATCACCTACCACGCAAACTTTACCTTCTTTGTTAGCAAGTTTTAATATTATATTATGCTGAGCAAAGTTCGTATCTTGGTACTCATCTACAAGGATATATTTGAAAAAAAATTTATATTTTTCAGCTACTTCCGGAAAGTCTCTCAGCAAAATATTTGTATATAAAAGTAAATCATCGAAATCCATTGCGTTGACAATACGGCAACGTGTACAATACGCATCGTATATGGCACCTGTCTTTGGTCTGTTGCTACGATAATCATCTTGCTGTATCTCGCGGTTCATCAAGTACATTTGTGGTGTAATCAATGAATTCTTAGCATTTGAAATTACAGATTGGATTGTAGCCGGCTTATACACCTTTTCATCAAGACCAAAGTCTTTTATGATAGTCTTAATGAGATTTTTAGAATCAGAGGTATCATAAATGGTGAAATTGCTTTTAAATCCGAGAAGGTCTGCATTTGACCTGAGTATTCTTGAAAATACGGAGTGGAATGTTCCCATACATAGTTGTCGAGAAATATCAGGTCCCAAAAGACTTTCAATACGACTTCTCATTTCCCTTGCAGCCTTATTTGTGAAAGTAAGGGCAAGTATAGAGTAGGGAGTATATCCGTTTTCAAGAAGATGAATTATTTTATATGTCAGTACGCGTGTCTTTCCGGAACCGGCACCTGCTATAACAAGTTGCGGTCCGTCGCAGTACGTTACGGCAGCTTTCTGTTGTGGATTCAACTCGTCTAAATAGTTTCTCATTATGAAAATTGATTTGTCATAGGATTATAAATAAATCCGAATTCCAGCAGTTTGTTTTCCAATACTTTCCGGCTGATATTTAAATCTTCACATAACTCGTCAAGATTCATACGACGATCTCTTAGCTGAGTATTAATATAGCTATATAAAATTATAGGGTCTTGAGGTAATTTGTCCATTGTTTTTGATTTTGTTTATCTTTACAAAGATACGACAAAAAGTTGGAATAAAGTCTAAATGAAACTTATAATATTCTTTGGTATAATTTTACATAATTTTCTGCCATCAAAGATGATGTAAAATGTTCAAGTACGTGCTTTCTTGGATTATATGAATCATAATTTTGCCTGATAATATCGATAGCCCTTCTTATATTTTCAGGAGATGAAGTATCTGTGATAATACCTGAATCATCTGATAATAATTCAGGTAAAGCAGCAGAATTATTTATAATGACCGGTAGTCCGCAAGCCATAGCTTCAACGGTAGTCATTCCGAACGTTTCCGCTATAGATGGAGAAATAAATAAGTCGTGAGAATTATATAATTTTGCCACATCGGAAGGAGTGTTAATGTTTTCAATATGAGTTATATTGCTCGGCATTTTATGTCCGTATATATTGCCTGCAAGAGTTATTTCCTCATCATTACGCAGGTATTTTGCAAAATTTATTACAGATTCCGGTGACTTCCAGGCTTCCCAATTATGCGTAATAAAAAGAATTCTGAATTTTTTGTTTTCTTTTCTGTTTGGTGAGAAAATTGTGGTATCAACACCATTATATATAGTAATGATGTTATTAGTCAATCCGGTACTAATTACTTGATTTTTAAGCCAATTAGATACTGCTACGAAAGAAATGTTTTTATTATTGAATAAATAAGCCTTTTTCAAATCAAGGTTCTTTTTTCTTGATTTAAATATATTTGCAAAACTGTATGAAAAAGGATATTCAATGTTAGCTTTCGTGCATACTGAACATTGTTCCGGAGGAGTACATTTATTATGAAAAAAAGTGGCGCAATGACCTGTAAGAGTCCAACAGTCATGAAGAGTGATGATTGTCGGAATTTTGTTTCTATTAATCCATTCAAAAAGTGTAGGGTAGTTTATGTAGTGTCCGTGAAGATTATGGATATGCAAGATATCAAATTTATTGTCAGTGATGTACTTTATAAGACGAAGAGTCGCTCGGATGCTATGTCGTCCCTCAGTATCAAAAAGGCGTGATAAAAGCGTATGGGTATAAACTTCTATCTTAGTGTCAATTATATAATCGGCACCTCCTGTTTGAGAATGTCTTCCGGCTGCAAATTTACTGATTATCCCGTACTTGATTAATTCGTTTTTTAAGTTATATATAATGCTTGAAACTGCATTGTCCCGGGCGTCAGTTGTATTTATAAAAAGTATTTTACTCATATTCCAAGCAAGTTCAGGCATTTGAAAATCTGAGGAAGTATCGGAGTAAGATCATCATTAATAATATGAACTGCTGATAAATTAATTGAAGTGGCTTCACTTTTTTGTGAATTTATTCTGCTGATAATTTGTTTTCGTGATAGTCCATTACGCTTAATTACGCGTTTGATTCTAACTTCGTCAGGTGCTTCAACAATCCATATTCTGTCAACAATTTTATCCATTTTACTTTGATGTAAAATTGCGGTCTCAATAAATAGAGTATCGTATAGTTTAACTTTGCTAAGTACGTCTTCGATAACGCTTTTATGTACTATACTGTTAAGAATATTCAGTTTGTCAGGATTGTTGAATACAATGTTGGCCAAACTCACTCTATCTATTTTGTTATCTATGATAACGTCGGGAGATATAAGTTCACTTAATTGTGATTTTATTTTGTCTGAATTGTCCATTAACTGCTTTGCATTATCATCGCAGTCGTAAACAAAATATCCGAGATTGCGAAGTATCCTACTGACAACTGATTTCCCGGAACCTATTCCACCTGTTATTGCTATTATCATACGCTATTCTATTATATATTCCACGCTATCTGTAGTGATAGTCACATTTTGCAGTAAATTCGAATGTGATTCAATAGTCAGTGGTATTTTTGATGTGGCTGAGTTGTGCTTTGAAAAATCTGCTACAACATTAATTGCAATGTCATCAGACTTGTAATAGTCCATAGGTACAAGATACGTCACATTTACCGTTGATGGAAAAGTGACTATTTTCCTGTTTTCAGGCATGTTAACAGGTGTCACTGCAATATTTTTATTGCCTTTTATAAGTGGAACTACGCAAATAGTGACATTTACTTTGTCCGGTTTTGCAAAAATGCCCTTAGGTGTAGCCAAGTTAACTGCTATCGTAACAGTGTCTGAAATATTGTTTAGTACAATAGGATTTGTATGTATTGATGTTAGTTCAGATGATATAGGCTTAGACGAAAACAAGTCAACTGAATCAGGCTTTATGCGAATGTCTGATATTACGTACCCGGGCCCCGTCATTATACTTTCATTATTAATGTTTATAGGAACTCGTTTTGGTAGAAGTGTGGTGAACGGAACAAGTATAGTGTCCGGCTTAAATGAGATTATTTGTGCCTGTCCAAGTAAATCTCGGAAAGATGACAATGCTTGTTGTTGTGAAATCTTCAGTGTGTTTTCATTTAGCTTTACGTCAAAAAAATTAATCTTGAGAGTAGCTTTCTTACCGAGTGCGTATTTTATCAATGAACTTCCTTTGTCCTTAATGGTAAGATTGAATTTAATCGGTTCATTTCTCATAAGAGTGACATTATCCGGCACGTTCTCAATAACTACCGGTACTGAAATATCCTTTTGGACTTCTTCATTCAGTGTGGTAAGGCACCAAAAGAGGGCAGATATAATTACGAATATGAGATACGTAAAAATATTGTGTCCCGTAGTAGATGAAACCCATCTGAAAAATGAATCTTCTAATTCTTTGTAGTTCATTGTAAACTATTTGAAGTTATAGTAATTAAATTATACGGAAAGGAGTGCATAAAATATTCGTAAATACTTTAATGCACCCCTTTAGAGGTTTACGGCTGCAAGGGTGCAGCGTTAAAAATTATTTATTTTGAAGATTCGGCTTGTGCTTCTTGAGCTGATTCAGGTGATTGGTAAACAGAACCTTTGTCAATACGAATTTTTACTTTATCACCAATATCAAGAATGAAGTATGTGTCTTTTACGGCATCAACTTTGCCATAAATTCCACCTGCAGTAATGACGTTGTCTCCTACAGAGATACTTTCACGGAACTTTTGAATTTCTTTTTGTCTTTTTTGTTGAGGACGAATCATCAAGAAATAGAAAATACCGATAAGAACGACAATCATAATGATACCGCTGAAGTCAAAGCCTCCGGCAGCCGGTTGTCCTGAAGCACTCTGCTCACCACCTGCTGATGATAATTGTGCTGCAGCGTCTTGTAAAAATAAAAATAGATTTAGCATACTTGTTTATGTTTTATGTATTTATGAAGATATGCAAAATTAGGTATTATTTTTTAATTTTGCCTTCTTCACGCAAAGTTTTAATAATATTTGTGATAATACCATTGATGAAAATGCCACTCTTGGGTGAACTGTAGCGATTAGCTATGTCAACATATTCATTTATGGTAACAGGAATAGGTATTAAAGGAAAGTTGATAAGCTCTGATATGATTACGGATATAATCACGTTATCCATAAATGGAATACGATCTGCTTCCCACTGTTTCTTATCAATGAACCGAGTGATGTAACTATGGTACAAGTCTTGATTCTTTATGGTGTCGATGAAAAGTTGTTCTCCGAATTTTGCATCTTCGGCATCTTTGAACTTCGGTAATAATCCGGGTGAATCATTGCCCGCAGCAGCAAATTGTTTTATTGTCTTGGCTACGAATGTTGACATAATGTCAAGGTCATCGTTCCAGAATACTGATTTGCTTTCAAGTGATTCTGCGAGAGCGTCAGATGGCACGATTACGGTCTTTAGTAGTTGTTTCCATAATTCACAATCATCAGAATATGTGACTTCCGGAAGACTCATATAGTTTTTGTACGCTTCGCTTTCCACAATTTTTTCGAGCAGATCACGTATTAAATAAATATCGCCTTCCCATGAGATAGGATTATCTTTGAGGTAATCCGCCATTTGTTCATTGTATTCAATGCTTTGTATGAACTTGTTCTCAATGAACCGAGTGTCAGGATTAAGGTCTTCAGCCGAAGGTAAATATTTATCTTTTGCAGACTCAATTCTATTAGCTTCTGTTCTTGTGATTTCAACCATCAATAATAATATTGCATGGTACAACTCGTATGCCTTGTCAAGTGATTTTTGGAGATCTTTTTTTGCATCATCTATTGACTTAATGGTATCACTGCAACTTGTCAATGTATTAACAGCCATATTTATGGCGCGTTGTAATCCAAGTTGAGTAAAACCATCAATTTTCATAGCTGCTTGAAGGATAGTGGTGTCTTTCGCAAAAATTGTCTTGAGAATTAAAGACCATAAGAGGGCTTCGTCTTGAATTTCATGTTTTTTCTTTTTGCAAAAGTCCTTATATGCTTCTGAAGATGTGATTTTTGCTTCAATGTAGGTCAATACATTATCAAAGCAATGTGCTGAATGGTTTCCTTTGTTTATAACATCACAAATCACGTCATTGCTTCGAAGTAATTTTGCTAATTTTAAACTCTCAAGATTATGATCCGGAGAATAACTGAAAGTATCGCTGTTACCTAAACGGCAACCAGAAAGTTTAAGAATGACGAGGAGTATGTCAAGATAAAGCGCATAGGCAGATTTTGAATCTCGATCTTGTTTTTGTGGTTCTGATTCTACAGTAAATTCATGACGTGTCAACAGATAAGAATACAACATCTGTACAGTCTTCAGTCTTATTAATGTGCGATTTATCATTTTTTTAATTTCTTAATTATAGTGCCTTTTGAAATGACACTACAAAGGTAAGAATAATTTTGCTTTCTGAAAAATTAGTGATAGTAAAATATGCTACGATGTGGATAATATATAAAAAATACCGTTTGCAACTATAGGTGTTAGACAAACGGTACATGTTTTCGGTGTTATTTTATCAATTATTGGTCGTAGGTCATTTCGTCAAATGCTTCAGGGTCCATTTCATCATCGTTATAGCCTTCTGAGCCATAAAAATCTTCTCCCAAGTCTTCTGATTCTATTTCAGTCTTAGTAGCGTTTGCCTTAGCTTCAAACTCTTCAATGTCTGTTAGTTGAGCAGGAGCTTCTCCTTTAGAAAGTGTGCAAAGCGGATCTCTAAGGTTTTTACGAGTGATAATTTCTTTCAATTCAATGAAGAATGAGCGGTCAGAGAGATAGTCAAACGTGAAAATGAGTCTTTGTCCTTCGTCATCAATGTAGTCACTGAGAATTGTTTCGTCCATAAGATAAACATCTTCATCAGAGTCTGAACCCATATCTTCCATAGTGATTTCTTTCTCTTTTTCCCAATTTTCATCACAAAGAAAGAAAGAACACATTTGGTTTTTGTCAAAATTTACTGAATCGCAAATTGCATTTTTAAAATCAAGAAATGTTGCATCAGCATCAATCTGAATTTCTCTGCGGAAATTATCCACTTCATCTGAAACAATGCGAAAATTAAATACCATAATTATATAGTCTTATTTTTAGTTCTTTATTTTGGTGCGAATTTACAAATATATTATTGATTACAACAAGTTTTTTTGATTATTTTTTCCATCATTTTATTAATGGTTTTATAATTTGCAGATATATAGGGAAATAACTTGTATAAAAATCGTGTCATTGTGTGTTACGGTCTAAATCTAATTGCAATATTTCAGCGTCAATGTATTCTTGTCGTTTCGTCTTAATCCATTTGCGTAGCAGTCCGGAGCAAGTAAATCCGTTATTGATTAGAACTTTTTTACAACCTATGTTATCAACGGATGTAATTGCCGCTAACTGTACCATTGACAGACGACTTTTGCAATAATCGACCGTTTTATCCACTGCAGCGTGCGCATACCCTTTAAGTCTATTTTTCGGGTCTATTATGAAGCCTATAAAACATCGGTTATTAATAGGGTCATAATCGTATAAGTCTATGCAGCCGACAGTTTCTCCCGTGTCACTGTCTTCAATCATCAGACGTAGTTGTCGTGTTTTGAAAATGTCGCCGTCGTAATTTGCTATATACTCGGTCAGTTGATTAAGGGAGTAGGGGGCAATAGTGCAACTGTCTGCCCATACGTTTTCGTCATTTTCCCATTTATAGATTGACTGTATATCTTCAAGTTCCGGCGCTCTAAGGATAATATTAGGCATATATCAGTTCGTAAATTGGTCAGTAAATAGTGTTCGACTCAGTAAAGACCTTCCTAAGGTTACTTCGTCGGTGTATTCAATCTCGTTTCCCACAGAAACGCCTCGTGCTATTTGAGTGATTTTAACACCGTAAGGCATCAACTGCTTGTAAATATAGAAGCAAGTGGTATCACCCTCCATAGTAGCGCTAAGTGCAAGAATTATTTCTTTTACTTCGCCGGATTTTACTCTATCCACTAATGATTGTATTTCTAAAGATTCAGGACCAATACCGTCAATAGGGGATATTAAGCCGCCTAATACATGATAAAGTCCTCCATATTGGCGAGTGTTTTCAAAACTCATTACATCTTTAACACTCTCCACGACACAAACTATGGAGGCATCTCTGGATTTATCGCTGCAAATCGGGCATAATTCGCTTTGTGAAATATTATGACACTTCTTGCAATATACAACACCCTTGCGTAAATCAATTATTGATGACCCTAAGTCAACGGATATCTGCTCGTCTTGCCTCAAAAGATGAAGCGCAAGTCGCAGTGCCGTTTTACGCCCTATTCCGGGTAAACGTGAAAGTTCAGTAACTGCACGTTCCAAAAGCTCTGATTCGTAATTCTGATTCATACTGCAAAAGTACGACTTTTATGTTATTTTCTTGACATTTTTAATATATTTCTGAAAGATTGGTTGGAAGAAAAAGAGAAAGTTTATCAAGAATAATTACTATGTGAATAATTTTGAGTAAATTTGCACCCAAAATAAAAAGAAACAACCCGTCAATGGAAATTATACGTAAAACAAGTGTGCTTTCAGCTCTCACAGCGGAGGCAAAAGCAGCAGGCAAAGTAGTTGGCCTTGTACCAACGATGGGCGCACTTCACGCCGGTCATTTATCATTAATAGAACGTGCACGCCGTGAGTGTGACTTTGTAGTGGTAAGCGTTTTTGTGAACCCTACGCAGTTTAATAATGCAAATGACTTAAAGACATATCCTCGTACTGAGGAAGCCGATTGTAAATTACTCACATCAGCAGGAGTTGACGTTGCGTTTATTCCGACTGTAGAGGAAATGTATCCGGAACCGGATACCAGAGTTTTTGACTTGGGCGAAGTTGCTAATGTAATGGAAGGTCCGATGCGTCCTGGGCATTTCAATGGGGTAGCTCAGGTAGTGAGCAAATTATTTTCAATGGTAAATCCGGATAAGGCATATTTCGGTGAGAAAGATTTTCAACAGATTGCCGTAATCAGAAAGATGGTTAAGTTGTGCGGTTTTAATATTGAAATTGTAGATTGTCCGATCAAACGAGAAGATGACGGCCTCGCATTAAGCAGCCGCAACGTAAGGCTTACTGAAAATGATAGAAAAATCGCTCCTTTGATTTATAAAACTCTTGTAGAGAGCGTTACATTTGCAAAAAGTCATAGTGTAGCTGAAACTCAAAAATTTGTGACTGACACTCTTAATGCAATAGATGGTTTTGAAGTAGAATACTACGAAATTGTGGATCCTGTGACTATGCAGCCTATTGAAAAATGGAAAGATTCAGTAAATGGCGCTCCTCATGGCTGTATTACCGTTTATTGTGGAGATGTCCGCTTAATAGATAATATAAAGTATTAATTACAATAATGAATATTGAAGTATTAAAGTCAAAAATTCATCGTGTGACAGTTACCGAAGCACGTTTGGACTACATCGGTAGTATCACTATTGATGAAGACTTAATGGACGCTTCCGGCATTATAGCAGGCGAACGTGTTTATATTGTTAACAATAACAATGGTGAGAGACTTGACACTTACGTTATAAAAGGGGAGAGGGGTTCAGGTGTTATTTGCCTCAATGGTGCAGCTGCAAGAAAAGTTCAGCCGGGTGACATCGTAATTATTATGAGTTACGCATCAATGCCATTTGAGGAGGCAAAGACGTTCAAGCCGAAAGTTATTTTCCCGGATACAAAAACAAATAAATTGAATTAACGATATATCCGCATTTACAGATATGTTTGAAAAACTTAGCGAGAAATTAGAAAAATGCCTTCAGACCCTTAAAGGTCAAGGTAGAATAACGGAAATCAACGTTGCAGAAACCTTGAAAGAGGTTCGCAGGGCACTTGTAGATGCAGACGTTAACTATAAGATTGCCAAAGAATTTGTTAATACCGTAAAGGAAAAAGCACTTGGTCAGAATGTGCTTACTGCATTGAAGCCTAAGGAATTGATGCTCAAGATTGTGTATGATGAACTTACTATCCTTATGGGTGGTGAAGCCGTGCCTTTGAATCTTAGCGGAAATCCTACCGTGATTTTGATGTCCGGACTTCAAGGTTCAGGTAAAACAACGCTTTCAGGTAAGCTCGCTCTCAAATTAAAATCTGAAAAAGCTAAAAGACCATTACTCGTTGCTTGTGACGTGTATCGTCCTGCCGCTATTGACCAGTTGAAGGTGTTGGGAGAGCAAATAGGCGTTCCTGTTTACACAGAGGAAGGTAATAAAAATCCTGTTGAAATCGCTAAGAATGCGATCAGTTATGCCAAGGCTAATTACCTCGATTTAGTAATTGTCGATACAGCAGGTCGTCTTGCAGTTGATGAACAGATGATGAATGAGATTGAGGCAATTAAAAAAGCTATTAATCCTAATGAAATC
>JALEMF010000086.1 GCA_022768005.1 Bacteroidales bacterium
GCACCGATAAGAGATGCCGTAAGATCACTGCCTCCACGCTGCAAATTATCAATTCCTCCAGTGGAATTTCGGCAAATATATCCTTGAGTCAAGAAAAGATCTGCATCAGGATTTTTTGACAAAAGTGGCTTAATTCTATCCCTGATATAGCCCAATTCGGGTTCTAAGTTATTATTAATCCTCATAAAGTCCAGTGCATCAAGCATCACCACATTGACACCCTGACTTTTCAAGTAACAATACATTAATGCTGTAGATATTTTTTCACCTTGCGCAAGAATAGTTTTCTCAGCAGTGGAAAAAGCAGTTTCAGCATAGTTACGAATAATATTGAATGATTCCATCACCTTAGCGATAGACTCTTCCTTGTATTTCACATCACAGTCCTCAAAAAGTTCTTGAAAGACGCGTGAATACTTATGTTGCAATTCGTTCAACGTCTCTTTTGCGCCATCTACGTTTCCACATTTAAGGTACTCTGAAATCTCCACAAGAGTGTTGGTAGTACCGGACATGGCAGATAACACAATAATATTTTTACCACGACTGCAAACAAGTTTTGCTACATTTTTTATTCTCTGTGCGTTACCGACTGAGGTACCGCCGAACTTCAATACTTTCATTTTTAATGTATTGAGATAGTTTTAATTATAAATTATTAAAATTCCAATGGATTGGTTTTCGGGCTGCAAAGTTACAAAAAGAAAGCCGAATATACAACGAAACGGCCCCACACTTTAAGTATGGAGCCGCTCAGTTTTTTCAAATCACTTGGCGGAGACTATCCGCGGAGGTAATTATTCTGCAGCCGGCGCTTCTTCAGCAGTAGCATTTGCAGCAGCTTCAGCCTCTGCCTTAGCAGCAGCGATTTCAGCCTTTTTCTTTGCTACAGCTTCAGCCTTTGCTTGATTCTTAGCTTCTTCTTCAGCAAGACGTTGTTTTGCAGCTTCTTGTTTCTTAGCAGCTTCTGAAGACTTAACAGCCTCAACAGCAGCTTGTTTTTTAGCTTTCCAAGCGTCAAAACGACGTTGTGCTTCAGCTTCGTCAAAAGCACCTTTCTTAACGCCACCCATAAGGTGTTTCATTAAGAGTACACCTTCCTTAGAAAGGATTGTGCGAACTGTGTCTGTAGGTTCTGCACCTACGTTAACCCAATACAAAGCACGTTCGAAATTCAATGAGATTGTAGCAGGATTAGTGTTAGGATTATAAGAACCGATCCTTTCAATAAATTTACCATCTCGTGGTGCTCTGCTATCGGCGATAACAATTGGATAGAACGCATAGTTCTTGTGACCATGACGTTGTAATCTGATTTTTGTTGCCATTAAATTTTAGTTTAAAAAATTAATATTGTTTTGTATTGATGTTTTGCGGTTGCAAAGGTACTATTATTTTTTCGGACTACAAAAATTTTATTGACTTTAATTTTTATTTTCTTCCGAAATAATTATCATACAACCTGTTAAAGTCTTCAGTAGTTCTAAATCCGTTCAACCAATTATTGATAGTATCACATAATTCCTGATTGTTTTTAGACAATATCCACGATTGAAATTGATTAAAAGATATATCCGTGGAAATATCTAGATTCGAATATTCTGCCACTAAGGCATCGGCGTATTTTTTATTCACCACTGCCTGTTTTATATCGCCAAGTGCCGTAAGTATCACCAACTGTTCCGCTCCGTATTTCGGATCTTCCACCACGTAGATGGTATCTCCTATTTCCTCGGAAAGATTATGTATTCTTTCCTTTGCAAGTGAGCCGGCGGGAATCCAAATAGTGTCACCGGCAAGATCATTTTGAGTAAAAGACTTGCTTTCAGCATCTTTTCTCCTGACAAGCACTTGATGGTCAATATAAATCGAATCTGTATATAAGTAGTGTTCCTTCATATTTGAAGTCACAGGAATATCCGCAATGACAATATCAAATTTTCCTGCTTCCAACTGTCTCAGCGCAGATTTAAGATTAGAAAAAGCTGAAATATGTACAGGACGTTTATGTTTTAAGCACAAAAGTCTGATTAAGTCGTAATGAAATCCGCTTAGAGTATCTTCCTTGGTAGAAAGTCCTATCGGCGATAATTCAATAGCAACATTTAGCGTATCCCCTTCGGCTCTGCCATCAAGAACTTCATTTGGCGAGGAACATTTCTTAAGTCCGAACATCAATGCGAGTACTCCTGCCAGGAGAACTGCGTAAATCGCCACTTTTCCGGTTTTCGCTTGTAACTGTTTCATCAGTTGGCAAAATTAATTGAAAGTCCTAACTGAAAACGACGAGGATTTAGTGGATAATGTGGCATAGAGAAGTAATTTTTTTCCACCATTCCTTGACTGATGTGTGACATCATTATGTAAAAGCGTGTTTTACCCAACCTCATATCCGCATACACATTCATAAAAGGATAGTTTCCACATTCTATTTCATCTTGATTATAGAACGTCATTGTGGCAGGCTGATAAGCCACACTTTTATACTTTGTATAGAAAGAGCAGTCCACTCCAAACTGTACATCAAGCACTCTCGCTACTTTAAACTTCAAGTAAAGATTACTATAAATTGCGAGTTTAGGTAGTGGTATAACACTTTCGTCTGTTGATGTTTGATACGTAATATCGTTATCCCAATTTATCGCCTTATATCCAAGGTGCTGATTAAGTGTGGCACTGAAAACCTGCACGCTTCCACCATGCTGCACAGGCTTGCAAGTTTTATCAAAATATATGTAATTCTGTACATTTTCCACACCGGCATCAATCTTCGTATTAGTAAACGGTATCACTAAGACTCCACCTACTCTGAACTTACGGATTTTAGAAAAATCGTTTTTCCAAATATAGTGATTGGACACATAGTTGTTATACAAATACGGTGCTTGAATATTTTCAAATTTTCCGTATGCGCTCAGCGATACTGTATCACCAAAAAGCGGAAAATGAGTATTAATTTTTCCTTGCAGTTTCACCTCACCGGATGCCGGTCCTACAAGTCCGAATTCACCTGTTGCCTCATAGGTCAGATAAGTACCGTGCTGTTTTGTCAGCTGAGCGCCCACCCACACCAAGTTCTGTCTTTCATTCGGCTTAATATCAGGAAACGGATTTGGATTCAAACCCTCAGGCGCTGAAGGATTACCGGTGACGCTGTCCGGAGCCTGAGTATAGCTTCTTAATTGATGAGTTACGTAAGCAGCAAGTCCTGCCTTAGCGTATTTATTAAATCCCTCAAGAAGAGAAATGCCGAATGTATTTGTCAATGCCCAATATTGCGTTCTGTCATCTGTACCATTTGCATTGAGATACCTGTTTTCCCAAAACTCCGTATCTTCATTCAGCACGTCATTTTTAAATATATGCTTTGCAGCGTCATATTTAAGAGTCCATATAAAACTTGACACCGGAACATACGTTTTCACCTTGGTCGTATCATCTATAATTTCCTCTTTGTAAAAGCCGACCTTGTATCTGTTATTAAGCAAAAGACGCTCAGAGACGATTTTAGAATGTGACTTTGAAAGATTCGTAGGAATTGTCTTCGTATCAACTTTTGACGAACCGCCTTGCACTTCTGCCGGATCCGTGATATACAAATCATCGGTGATTCCACCATTCTCTTTATTGAGAAAATTGTAGTGATTAAAATAGCCTTGAAATTCGTATCGGTCACCGATATATGAACCGGAAAAGCCCCAACTGAGATCCTTATCCGCCTGATAATTGTAACTACCCTTGGAATACAGATAATCAAGCATAGCCCCCACTTGTGCTCTTTTATTTATATTTCCTGAAAATGTACCGGACAATCTGTCTTGAGCATTATCTCTTCCACCACCGGTGTTGTACGATAACAAAGTCATAGGTATGCGCGTGTTAAAAAAACGCATATCGTACATCGTTGGCATCCACGCTGCAAGTGCATCTTGAAAGAAAAAGTCTGAAGTGGCATTTCTATCAAAATATATCAAGTTCAGACCCTCCGCTCCAAGGTTTCCGGTTGTGGCATACGCAGGAGAAACAGACATTGACGGCACTGAACGTAAATGATAATTTGAGAATAACGTATCTATGGTTGACTCGTTTCTCAATCCTAACGGCTCAATAAGAGTCCATGCATACGATGGCAACACATTCTGCTTTGGCTTTGATTCCGTATCTTGCGCAAATACGTTCAATACCATACCAAAAATCAAGGTTGCTAAGGATATTATTTTATATTTCATATTTGGAGTTTCTGCATTAACACAATGAACTGCAAATTTAGCGAAAATTTATGGAATAGATGCGCTTTTTCTTTACAAACAAAAAAAACAGACTGCAAAAACGAATCATTTCGCAGCCTGTTTTCTTTATATATATGAAAAACTACAATGTCATAGCATCAACAGCCAATTCATCAGTTATTGCCAAGTCAATGACCTCTTTTATCGTCTTTACATAATGGAATGTAAGACCTTCAACGTATTTTTCAGGTATATCCATTATATCTTTACGATTTTCATCGGAAAGTATCAACTCAGTCAGTCCTGCACGCTTGGCTGCAAGAATTTTTTCTCTGATACCGCCAACGGGCAGCACCTTACCTCTCAAGGTTATTTCACCAGTCATAGCAACACCTTTCTTCACTTTTTTCTGAGTATAAGCAGAAACGATTGAAGTAACCATCGTAATACCTGCAGAAGGGCCGTCCTTAGGAATTGCCCCCTCAGGAACGTGAATATGCAAGTTATACTTATCAAACAGTTCACTGCTAATGCCGAAAATTGAAGAATGTGCCTTAACGTATTGCCATGCTATTACGGCAGACTCTTTCATAACATC
>JALEMF010000056.1 GCA_022768005.1 Bacteroidales bacterium
TGGATAACCCATAGAGCAAATCAAATCGCCGGAACTCGTGTCATAAATACTGATACACAAATCATAGTATTCCGTTTTCTTGAAATAGTTTTCAATAAACGAAATATACATCGGCACACGGTCATCGCTACGTGTCTCGTACAGATTCACGATACGACTCACTATCACGTCTATATTGGAGCGTATAATATTATGCCGGACATTCTCACTGCGCGTAAAGTGAAAAATGCCGATTATGGCAATAAGTATCCATAGTGATACGGCTGCCGGTAAAAACAGTTTTTTGTGATACCCCTTAAACTTCGTTGAAACCATATCCGTAACCCGGTGATGTTACAATGTATGCGCCGTACTCACCGAGTTTGCGACGCAGTCGGGTAATATTGGTATCTATTGTTCGAGGTGTAACAACTACGTCACGAGCCCATACGGTGTCAATAATTTCTTTACGCGAATATATCTTATTTCTATGTGTTAGGAAGAAAAGCAGAATATCCATTTCCGTCCTCGTAAGTTTTACCTTGACACCGTCAAGAGTGCAAACCTTTTCATTTCTATCCACCTTAAGAGTCTTGAACGTTATATCCGGCTCGTAATCACTTCTATTGGCATTGTACAAAACTTTCTGCAAAGCATTGGAGCGACGAAGGACAGCCCTTACTCTCGCCACTACTTCTCCAAGGGAAAAAGGCTTGGTGATGTAGTCGTCGGCACCGATATTCAAGCCCATAATCTTTTCATCTTCACTATTCAGGGCAGAGCAGAAAATCACGGGAATATTTTCAGTAGCGGTATTGTACCTCAATCGTTTAACGAAGTCGTATCCGCTAAGATTTTCCATCATTATATCTACGATACATAATGAATACACGGACAAGTCATGTGTCAAAGCCTCTTCCGCACTATAAGCGCAGTCAACTTCATAACCTTGCTTCTCAAGATTGTACTTAAGTATCTCACATATAGACTCCTCGTCATCAACTACTAATATCTTTATTCTCATTGTTATCTACGTTATCTACGGGCTAAAAGTAACTATTGTAACGCAAATTTAGCAATTATATAATATATGTGCAAAATTTTAATTTATTTTTATTACTTACCACGACTCTTTCATTTAATGTAGAAAATATTGATATACTTTTTTAAAATGAAAGAGCCGTGACTTCTTTACAATTTCACCTGACCTTTGGCATCAAATATCTTCATCACAAGCATATCCAGCAAGTCGTATTGGTCAAACCTGCTGCCTACGCCCTTTGACATTGCATCAAATTTTCTGATTTCAGATATTATCTCTATTAATTGCCACGGACGATAATTCTTCATAGCATCTTTTATATCCTTCAACTGATATGGCGACTTAAAACCGAGGTCTGCCATCATGCCGCGGTCTGACTTATCCTTTGCATAATATGCCACAAGGGTATTTGAGAACAAGTTAAAAAGTACCGTTGACGTTAACACTGTTGGATTGTTTTTAGGATTACTTCTGAAGTATTTAATGATAGTTACTGCTTTCACAAAGTCTCGCACCGCTATTGCATGTACAAGTTCAAAGTTATTATAATCCTTGCTGATACCGATATTCCGCTCTATCACCTCAGGTGTAATCATAGAGCCGGCAGGAAGGATTAGCGCAAGTTTATTTATCTCATTATAGAGGCGCGACAAATCAGAACCTACATAGTCGGCAATCATTTTCAGCGATTTCGGCTCAATATTCAGTCCCTTTTCTTTCACAAGATTTGATATAGCGGGCTCAACGCTTGAAGCAGTTAACTTTTTTGACTCGAATGTCACTCCGCCGCCGGTCTTGATAGCCGTAGTTATATCTTTGCCCTTAACGAGCGCACCGCGACTGGATATTACGAGAATCGTTGAAAGTGTAGGGTCTGACAGATACGGTTTAAGTCCATTGACGAAATTAGCATTAGCCGCCTGTACCTCCCTTACTATCACCACTAATTTCTCAGACATCATCGGGTAACGACGGCATGCCTCTATCACAGCATCAGGAGTTGTGTCAAGTGCATAAAAGTTATATAAATTAAAGTCTTTCTCTTCGTCAGTAAGTATATCCTCAAACATTTCAAGCAATGTATCTATATAGTACCCTTCTTCGCCATGAAGCAAATATACCGGCACAAATTTCTTTGCCTGAATTGACCGTTTCAGCGTGTTAAAATCTACTGTATCTGCCATTAACTTATTCTTTTTAATTCCACCGTAAAGGTAGCACTATTATTTAAATCCCACAAATTATTAAGCCAAGTATTCGCATAGTGCCACACGGCTCTTTCGTAAGCACGTAGTGTGCCTCTCTGAGATAGTCAAAACTATAATACTTTCTGCCACTTCAAGTAGTTTAATTAAATTTAACATTCATTAGAAGAATAATAAATTTTTAATTATTAAATTTGCAATCATAAAAGCACATTCTTAGCAAAAAAAAAACAGTAGAGGTAAATAAATTTTTCACTAAATAATTAATACCTTATGAAAAGATTTTTACACTTCATTTTACTTGCTGCTTGCTTCATAACCACAGCACAAGTTTTTGCGGCTACAAGAACCGTATATTTCTATAACCAAAATAATTGGACTGAGGTTCACGCTTACACTTGGAACAGCCAAAACGATAAGGAGAACAACAGTTGGCCGGGTGAAATAATTACAAAGCCTAATTCTGATAATCTCTTCGTTTACAAGATAACTAACGATGCTTTCGATATGATTATCTTTAACAATGGTAAAGATGGTAGTGATAAACAACAAACTAATAACTTGGAGATTATAGATGGTAAGGAATACTATCAATATAGCTATAATGGCAATTCACAAACCGTTTACTTGGACAATTCGGAAACTCAATGGGCTAATGTCTATATTTACTATTGGACAGAAAAAGGTGATAATAAGTGGCCGGGGTTGAAAATAAGAAAATCAAGCAACAACATCTACACTGCAGAAATTCCTGAAGATGCAAAAGGATTCATCTTCAACAATAACAATGGCAGTCAAACAGCTAACTTAACAGACCCAACTCCTATATACCATGGAGAAAAAGGCAGCACCGATTTCAACTCAACACTTTCAGTTTATGTGATTGGTGATATTAAACGCTTTGATGATTCTGAAGCACATATTTGGGCTAATAATTGGGACGGTGCTCAAATGACCTACGAAGGTGAAGGCATTTACAAAATTGAAAAACTTGAAATGCTTCCAAACAATTATACTCCGGAATTACAAAAAGATTTCAAACCATGTCTATTCCGCCTTATCTCAAAATTAGATTCTGAATGGAATAATGGCAATAATTATGGTCCTTCAAATGATGATAAAACATTCGTACAGGGATTTCCTTCTAATTTCAAAATTGAAGTAGGTAAATCAAATAACAACTGGTCTTTTGCTACAAGCAAAAGTTCCGACCACTTTGACACTATAGACCTCACCCTTGACGTAATCAATGGTACATTATCTTCAAATTATTCCACAGGCGTTGAATCAATTTCAGAAGACAACACAAATGCTCCAGCAGAGTACTTTAACCTCCAAGGTGTAAAAGTTAACAATCCTGAAAACGGACTTTACATCGTACGCCAGGGCAATAAAGTATCCAAGCAATACATTAGATAATTTTAACACTTATACATATCTCACAAAGGCTGCGCTTTCGTGTAGCCTTTGTTTTTTTAATAGTAGTAATATATGAAAAAGACTTGATTTTTATATAGCAACCGCATAAATAATCAAAAAAAATGCGTAAGTTTGCAGACAAATTAAACAATGTTCACAAACCATGAAATTATTAAAAACTTTTACAGCAGTCGGATTAATGATTGCGACTTCTGTTGCAACTTACGCCGACACTTATACGAAGGCTACTGTTGACCTGCAAGGCGAAACTTTCACTGTGGATACCTTGCGGCACTATAAATGTGGACCCGGTATGACTCGAACAGCCATTGAATACCGTTCTAAGGCTTCAGGTAGCAGAATCCACGCATACGTCATCAAGACTACGCTGAATGAGGCTAAAAATATAGAATTTAAAGTTGAAGTCGGTAATGACTCTTGCCTTAATGCCGAGACTGTCACTTCAATGGGTAAACGACATTCAGTGGAAGGTGAAAGATACCTCACCGGCGTTAATGGCGACTTCTTTATCACAGGTAGCTTCGGCGGACCATACTCTCAATACGGAATAGTCGGCTATCCTAATATGTCAAGTGCGAGCAGAGGTAAACTCATTTCCCCTGACGTCATTGACTATGTAAGCCGAGAAAATGCATTTATTCTGGATAAAGACGGATATATGCGTATTGATGCTACGGACTTGTCTTACAGCGCAAATATTGCAGGATATGAAATGGCTATCACCAATGCAAACTTCCACAGATTTGCCGGTGAAACCATCATCTACAACTCATACGCAGGTAAATTCACAAAAACTGCAGCCGGCGGAGTTGAAGTAGCGTTTACACTCGCTCCGGGTGAAACGTGGGGTATTAATAAAGATATGAAATTAGTAGTTACCGCTGCGGCATACGAAGGCGGAAATATGGCTATTCCGGCAAATGGAATTGTAATTTCAGCAGATAATGCTGCAACAGAAATCATCGCCAAACTTCGGTCTCTCGCTGTTGGTGATGAAATAACTGTCAAATACTCACTTTCACTTCCGTCTTACGGCAACCTTAAGCCTGAAGGCGTGCAAGAAATAATCGGCGGAGACGTAAAAATATTGCGTGAAGGTGTTACTGTAATGGAAGCTAACCGCTGGATTAACCCTCGCGACTCTTACAATCCGCGTACTCTCATCGGATACGACAAGGACCGCACAATGGTAATAATCTGCGCTATTGACGGTCGAGGCGTATCAATAGGAACTACTTACCCGCAAGGTGCAGACCTAATGCGTTCTTACGGCTGCTACGACGCACTTGACTTTGACGGTGGCGGTTCTACAATGATGTGGGCGGAACTTGAAGGTACTATCAACACTCCGTGTGTCACTCCGGAACGTGCCGTAGGTAACGGTATTTTTGCCGTGCTTCACGCACCTGATGATGAAGAAGTGGCTGAAATCCGCTTTGCCGACTATGCTCTCAGAGTACCGCAATACGTTTCTTACAAACCTGTATTCTACGGCTATAACAAGTACGGCAGACTTATTGACCTTGACGTGAAAGGTGTTACCATCTCCTGCGACAGCGAACTCGGAGAAATCACTGATGAAGGTACTGTCCTCTACACTGATGGCTCCGGCTGCCACGCACTGACTGCAAAACTCGGGGATCTAACCGCAACTATTCCGGTGACTATTGCCGATGCAGAAGATATTCAAGTGCCTTACGACAACGTTATCCTTGACAATCACCGCACTTGGAAAATAGATGTCAACGCACTCGTCAGCGGAAAGACTATGCCAATAGAACCTCGCGCCCTTGCATGGAACGTAAGCGATGAAAACGTTATCAAAGTCAGCGATGACGGTAAAGTAAACGGAATCAAAGACGGCAGTGCTAATCTCCGTGGCAACATTGGGAACATCACTCGCGATATTGTCGTAACTGTCCAATGCCCGAAAGCGGAATTAATGTCAATCAACGGCGAATCAAATCCTGATGACTGGAAAATGACGAGAAGCAATGTCAAGAGTGATGCCAAACTCACTGCACTTGATGGTGGAGGACTTGCCGTTGACTTTTCTCTTACTTCCACAAGAAGTCCGGCTTTCACCCTCACACCGAATAATGACCTTACTCTTTACAGTCTTCCTGATGAATTAAGACTCAAAATGAAATTAACCGGCGGTGTTAAATTCACAAGCAGTGTTGTTGCTCTCACCTTTGCTGACGGCACAAGAGCAAACGTAACATTACCGGCTGTTGAAACAGGCGACGAACAAGAACTTAAAATAGATTTCTCACAAGTTACCGACACTTCTTGTATAGGCATTTACCCTATAAAACTAAACTCTCTTCGTTTTAACATTTCAGGAAAAGCAAGCACTGCATATCGACTTGAGTTATCTTCAATGAAGACTCACTACAAAGACTACTCAGGCGCCGGAGTTGATGACGTCATTATTGATAATGAAAATGATATCAACGCAGTTCCTGTATATTACAACCTGCAAGGTATCCGCATAGCAAATCCTAAGGCAGGAGAAATCTACATCATGAAGAAAGGCAATAAAGTTACAAAAATATTGATGACAGAATAACACAAAACATAACCATATAGTAAAAGACCGCTTCTGTGAAAAGATGCGGTCTTTTTTTATATCATTATTGAAAAAGTTTCAGCCGTCTATCTTGTTCTATCTTCTCAGAACCTCACAGGCTCGGGGTTGCCGCCTCCATTGACTATAGTTTTAATAACCATATAGTGCAACGTCATTCCGGCGTACGGAGTCCAGCCACATAAACTTTTAACATCTGCATCCGATACGGTGTATTCAGGCACTTCTTTCACTATCGCTATATCTGCATAGTTTCCTGTACGCAAAAAGCCTCTACGCGAAATGGAATAAATAATTGCAGGATTATGCGACATAAGTTCCACCACCCTTTCTATAGTCAATTCACTATGCGTACGTGTTAACTCAAGCATAAGCGGCAAAGAAAACTGCACACCCGGCATTCCTGATGCCGCAGAAAACGCATTACCGTGCTTATCTGACAATAGATGCGGAGCATGGTCTGTGGCAATCACGTCAATTCTGCCGTCTGATATTGCCTTAATCAGAGCATCACGGTCAGCAGCAGTCTTAATAGCCGGATTACACTTTATCCTTGCACCAAGGCGGGAATAGTCATCTTCCGTAAAATAGAGGTAATGGGGACAAGTCTCAGCCGTTATTCGCTTATCGCTGACGTCACCGCCGGTCAGAAGCAAAAGTTCGTCTGCAGTGGAAATATGCAGCAAATGCAACCTTGACTTATATTTTTTCGCAAGCGATACAGCCTTTTCAGCAGACGTAACGCAAGCCTCACGACTTCTTAACGCAGAATGTAAGCTCACAGGCAAGTCTTCCGTCCCGTACCGGGCAATAAGTCTTTTCTTATTCGCCTCAATTATAGTCTGATTTTCAGCATGCACTGCAATAACACGGTCACGGAACTCTCGGAATAATTCATCAAGTGCATCATTATCATCTACGAGCATATTACCTGTAGAAGCACCCATAAATAATTTTATACCGGGAATAGATGAATAGTCGGCTCGCTTTAATTCTTCTATATTATCATTCGCAGCACCCAAGAAAAAAGCATAATTCACCTTGCTTGCAATCTTAGCGTGCTCCATCTTTTTCCGCCAAGCATCTAAGGTCACTGTTTGCGGCACTGTGTTAGGCATATCGAAATAAGACGTCACTCCGCCTGCCATTGCGGCATTACTCTCTGATGTAATATTACCCTTGGGAGATAATGCATTTCCGCCGTCTCGGAAATGAACGTGCGTGTCAATAACTCCAGGAAGCACATAGCACCCGGAAGCATCAATAAGTGTGCAATCTTGACTTTTGTACTTATCCGGCAGGGGCAACTCCCCTACTTCGGTTATCACGCCGTCACAATAGGCTATATAACCAATGAATCGTTTTCCTTCATTGACTATCGTGCCTCCGTGGATTACCGTAATCATAGCCTTTTACGCTTGTGGCTTAGGATACTTGCGGAACCAACTGTTTACCTTCAGTCGTATGACACCGAAAACAGCCTCGCCGAAAATGCCACTACTCATCTTGCTCGTACCAAGTACGCGGTTCACAAAGATAATCGGCACTTCTTTAATCTTAAATCCGCACTTATATGCTGTAAACTTCATTTCTATCTGGAACGCATAGCCTTTGAACTTGATTTTATCAAGCTCCATAGTCTCAAGCACACGGCGACGATAGCAGACGAACCCGGCAGTAGTGTCATGAACAGGAATACCGGTCACAAAGCATACATACTTTGAAGCGTAATAAGACATCAATACGCGGCCCATAGGCCAATTCACCACATTGACGCCTGACACATAACGAGAACCGATAGACAAATCAGCACCCTCATCATGGCATGCCTTATAAAGTTTCAACAAGTCTTCAGGATTATGAGAAAAGTCTGCATCCATCTCGAAAATATAATCATACCCCTTCTCGATGGCATACTTAAAGCCGGTGATATAAGCAGTACCAAGACCTAACTTACCTGCACGCTCGATTATGAACACACGATTTTGATGTTCAGCAATCTTCTCCTTTACAATACCGGCAGTGCCGTCAGGAGAATTATCGTCAATAACGAGGATATCAAACTCATGAGGAAGAGCAAGAACTGCATCAATAATAGCCGCAGCATTTTCTTTCTCATTATACATCGGGATTATTACAAGACTGTCGCTCATTTCTTTTATGCGGTTTCTATTTTGCCTGCAAAGTTACAACAATTACAATAAACGATGCATTATTTTTTACAAAAAAATTGTATATGAATCTTCATCTAAAAGAAAATAGTATTAGGTAGTGCATTTTAGCCTTTTTGCCCTTTTTGCCACTTTTGTAGCCGTACTATGCCTTTCACAGACCGAATGGTCATATATAGTAGATTTGCACATCCGGTTTCCTTTCTTTCTTAACCATCAATGACACTATTTATGCGTTCTGCCCATTTTGCTTTAACAATCTCTGCATCTTGACGCATTTTAGAAAATAAGATCAATGTTGCCTTTTCTTGCCGTAATTTTGCATCATCTGCAACCTCCTTCATCAACTGCATAAGCACATCTCATCACTTGGTTCTTGACCGGACGTAAAACGATATAAGTTTATTTCCTGCTCTGACATATTATTTGTATAATTCTATTTTGACAAATATACAACAAATTCACACGCTCATCTTGTAATAAATATTAAATTATTTCAATTCTTCAAATTTCTTTTAACTACAGCCGGATTTCCTGCAGCAAGACTATCTGCCGGAATATCTTTTGTAACCACACTCCCTGCAGCTATAACGCATCTCGGTCCTATTGTCACTCCCGGGCACACTGTAACACCTCCGCCAAGCCAACAATCATCACCTATTGTAATAGGGAAGCAGGTTTCCACAGGCTCACGACGAAGTTCATAGTCAATAGGGTGCTGAGGAGTGAAAAACTTACACTGAGGACCGATTTTACACCGAGAACCTATCGTAACGTATGCACCGTCAAGAAAAATGCAGTCGTAATTCACAAACGTATTTTCACCTATTTTTATGCCCGAACCATGGTCGCATCTCACAGGCGTATTTACAGCAGACGTACAGGGAATACCCGGAATAAGGTCTTCTATCGTACTGCGATAATCCGGAGAATACAGAGTCATCGTTGACAACTTGGCACATAATTCATTCGCATGACGCGCACTTGCAAGAACTTCCTCATCATTGAACCTGTATAATTTACCGGAACGCATCTTTTCAAATTCAGAGAGCGTATCTTTTTCTTTATCTACCATAATAAAGTCGTTTCTACTAATTTTTCAGCAAAAATACTCATTATGTGATTAAATACGCACTTAAAACTTTAAATTATGTTAAAACACAGCGAAATTTCACTACCTTTGCAACCTAACTACATCTCAAAACGTCAGATGAGTAAAATAACAAAAAAAATAATAACAACTAAATACAAGACATAATCATGAAAGCAATTTTCTTTCCTATCGTAGCCTCAATGATGCTCACATCATGCCTTGGCGACATCAAAGTTCCGGAACAAAACATTCCCGACTCAAAAACAATCGCTGAAGAAATCAAAAAGGAAATAAAAGATCAGTTAAGCGATATTTCAATTACTGACACTCTGTACTGCGATGTCGTTGAAAATGACACCGTAATCGCAAACAACGACACCATAGTAATGGCAGGCAACACTAAAAAAATTCCTAAAGTTGCCACTTACAACGTTCAACTCCCTGACGTCAAAGTGGAAATTTATCCAAACGAAGAACTCGCTGAGATGCAACTCAGACAACACAAAACTCTAATCGGTATCTTAGGAATTATACTGCCATGCGTGACACTAGCTGTTATTGCTATCATTATCGGAGTATTCCTCTACAAACGTATGAGAAGCCGTCATGAAGTAATTGAACGCGCTATTGAAAACAATTATCAACTTCCTGACACTTTCTACACATCACACGCCCCGGAGCAAACAGTCACCACACCTGAATTCACAGGTACAATACCTCCGCTGCCTACAGATTTACGTAAACGCGACAGCGGTATCACTCTCTGCTCCGTAGGTATAGCAATGATTTTAATCTTCGTCGTTTGGGGCACTAAAGAAATAGCCGTCTTAGGAATTATTCCACTCTTCATAGGACTTGGCAAACTCTTGACTTACTACAAAGTGATAAAATAATAGCACAGAAACAATGTTGAATAAAGCGCAAGAATTATTACTTATTGCTCGATGCATCGCGGCAGACGACCGCGATGCATTCGGGCAGTTAGTCATAGCCTACGAAGCAGGGTTGCGCCGTTTTATTCTAAACCTGACTATGGGAGATGCTGCACTCTCCGATGACATCGCCCAAGAGACATTTCTCAAAGCATACCTTGCCATTCGTTCATTTAAAGGTATAGCATCATTCAAAACGTGGCTTTACCGAATAGCCTACAACGAATTTATCACATTCAAAAGACGATACGTTGAAACTAACGACATTGAAGATACCCCACCGGTTATCGGCTCGGATACCGTAGCACAAAGCGATGCAAAAATGGACCTGCAAGTATGCCTCAATGCACTAAACGATTCTGAAAGAACTATCGTACACTTATTCTACATTGAAGACCTACCGATAAAAAAGGTATGCGAAATCACAGGTTATCCTGAAGGAACAGTTAAAAGTTATCTAAGCAGAGCAAGAACAAAAATGGCTGAAGCCCTTAATCATTAATTATTTACCATTATGAAAAAAAGCAAAGAAGACATAGAACTCGCAAAGCTCCTCAAAGAGCAAATAAAGCCGGCACCGGAAAATGGATGGTTCGTAAGAAAAGTGATGAACCGACTTCCCGAAAAGTCACAATCATTTTTCTCCAAATCCGAAATTCTTTCATTCATCATCTGTGGAATTATTCTCATAGCAGGTTGGTGTTACCAAATAATCCACGTCACCACTGCACAATTCATCACCACTGCGGACCTTTTCGGAGTATCAGCAATGTTCATCTTTTCACTCGCACTCATGTCTTACATAGCATATCCACTGCTAAAAAAAGGGTGAAAAATCAAATTATACGTACAAAAATCTCATACCATAAAAAATGAAACGGATTACTATACTACTGATAGCAGTTACGGCTCTTCAAGCGTTTGCTTATAATCTCACCGGGAAAGTTCTTGATGACAAAGATTTGCAGCCACTTCCCTGAACTTCTGTGACAGTATCTGTAGGAACTGACTCAGTAATAAGTTGCACCGTCACAAACAAGAGTGGAGAGTTTAAACTAAAGAACATTCACTATAAAGGCGATGTTTCTGTCACATTATCGTACTTGGGCTACAATCCCATTATTATAGTGTTAAAAGATAGCAATAAGTCCGTAAATTTAGGAGAAATTCTTATGACCGAGAAGGTCAATAGCCTCAATGAAGTAGTAGTCACTTCACAAGAAACTATAGAGAAATATGATAGAACTTTGGTATTCCCGACATCTGAAGAACGTGAAAATTCTTCAGATGTAATCGGTTTGCTGAACAATATGAGAATAAAATTGCCGGGAATTGACGTAAATGAGTTTGCGCGCACCATAACTATTGATGGAAAAGAGCCTGTTTATCAAATTAATGGCAAAGTGGAGCCGTTGTCTAAAATTCGTATGATAAACAAAAACAGGATATTGCGCATTGAGTACAAAAATCAAGCTGACATCAGATTTTCAAACGATGGTACAAATGGTGGCGTGATAAATATTATCTTGAAAGAAAACTTTGACGGTGGTAGCCTGCACACTCGCGCCGGTGTTACGGTGACTACGCCGAGAATGAATAGTGAAGTTGGATTCACTTATAACACCAAGCACTCTGAATGGTCGCTTAATTATGACAACGTGTGGAGGAAAAGCACGAAGCAATACACCGACAATTACGAGTCATACATAGGGAATGACTATGAAATAGAACGACAGCAAATAGGTCTTCCGTCATTATTTAAAGACTTTGACAACAACCTTTCACTGGGCTACACCTACAAGCACAACCGAAACACTACATTCGCAACAGATTTTGGTATGCGCTATCACAATGTGGACGCAAGCGATGAATACAGAATGCGACAAATTAAAGATGAACAGACATCGGAATACATCAAAATAAACACTCGTGACTCTAAGACCCTTGACCCAACTTTGAATTTGTATTTTAATAAAAATTCAGGGAAGCATACTGTGGAATTTGATTTAACAGGCGCATACTCGTCGGGCGACTATTATAGAAGTATGAACTATATTTATACACCTGACAAGCAATACATTCAGAACAACAAGACTGACAACAAAAGTTACTTGGTAAGTTCATAGGTGCTTTATTCGTATGATTTTAAATACTTTACCACAAAATTCGGATTGAACTATTCCTACAATTACGTAACAAACGGTTATTCCGAAAGCGAGAAAGAAATCAACAACACTTTAGCGAAGCACAAACTGTATGTATATGGTAACATTGGCGGAAGATTGGGCAAATTAAACTATACAATCGGTGTGGGCGGAAGATTCGAGGCCATTTCGAATGACGACAAGTCCATGCAAAGCATGAGACCTAACGTGTTCGCATCGATTAGTCACCCTGTACTGAAAAGAGCAGTTGTAAGTTTGAATTACACTTATATGCCTTCATTACCATCGTTGTTCAATTTCTCTGAAGTAATACAAACCATCGATGATATTTCACTACAAACCGGCAACCTAAACATTAAACCCTCGGAATTCCATAACACTAAACTATCATTACGCAGTATGATATGGAAATTGAATGCAAGCCTCACGGCAGAGTATTCAAGAACCTCAAAGCCACTTGTCAATGTTTGGGAATACGACTCTGACCCTGAAAGCAAATATTACGACAAGTTTATAAGCAGAACCGGAAATGGAAAATATCAAGATTGCATTAACCTTCAAATGGATATAGCCACACAGCGATTTTTTAACTGCTTTGCCTTATTTGGACAATTCGGTTGGAACAGGTACTGCATTTCAGGCTTGGGGGAATATAAATATACGCTCAGCAAATTATATGCATCGTTAGGGCTGAACGCTGCAATTAAAAATTTCAGCATAATTTCAAAATATGATATACTTCCAAGACACAGTGTTTACGGACTATCGGTTTCAAGAAATTCGGGTAGCTTCTATATTGGTGGTAACTGGAGATACAAGAACATCACAGCCGGGATTATTGCAGGGAACTTTTTTACGCGTAAAGCAAACCATGTAAAGACTACCTATATTTCTTCTGTAAGACCAATGACTCAAGAATACTACATCAAAGACTTCTCGAATATGGTGGAACTGACATTTCAATACAACATTGATTTTGGTAAGCGATATGGAAGGAGCAATCGTTCTTTGTTCGGAGAAAAAATTGACCGAGGCGTAAATAATGCTTATTAAAAAACACTATTAAGTCACCCTTTTATATCCGTCAAATATAAAAAATGTTACAATGCGCGAACAATTTGCGCTATAATATGGTTATATGGATAATTTTTAGTAAATTTGCCCATTGCAAAATACGGTAAAAAGAAAATGAGACAATTAAAAATTACCAAATCAATCACAAACCGCGAGAGCGCATCACTTGACAAGTACCTACAAGAAATTGGACGTGAAGAACTTATCAGCGTAGAGGAAGAGGTAGAACTTGCACAGAGAATCAGGGAAGGTGACCAAAGGGCACTTGACAGATTGACTAAAGCCAATCTTCGTTTCGTTGTTTCTGTTGCAAAACAATACCAGAACCAGGGACTAAGTCTTCCGGACCTTATCAATGAAGGTAATCTCGGCTTGATTAAAGCAGCACAAAAATTCGACGAAACTCGTGGTTTTAAATTCATCTCTTACGCCGTATGGTGGATTCGCCAATCCATTTTACAAGCATTGGCTGAACAATCTCGTATTGTAAGATTGCCGCTTAATCAAGTTGGCTCTCTTAACAAAATCAGCAAGGCTCTATCAAAGTTTGAACAGGAAAACGAGCGTCGCCCGTCACCTGAAGAACTTGCCGACACGCTTGATGTACCGGTAGAAAAAATTGCCGACACACTCAAAGTTTCCGGTCGTCACATCTCTGTTGACGCACCATTCGTTGAAGGTGAAGATAACTCCTTGCTTGACGTTCTTGCAAACGATGATTCACCTATGGCAGATGCTTCGCTTAACCAAGAGTCACTCAGTAAAGAAGTTGATCGCGCGCTTCACCAGCTTTCAGACCGTGAACGCGATATTCTTAAAATGTTCTTCGGCATAGGTTGCCAAGAGATGACTCTGGAAGAAATCGGAGCAAAATTTGACCTTACACGTGAACGTGTTCGTCAGATTAAAGAGAAAGCTATCCGCAGGCTTAAAGGTCAAAGAAGCCGCTTGCTTAGAGCATACCTCGGACAGTAAATTACATTTGACTTTAATAGATTACATACAAGAGAAGACGCCACCGCATCTTCTCTTGTTGTTTTTTATATAATGACCTCCTTACATCTATCGTTCTTATCTGACTCGTCCGACAAGACTATTACTAATAATATATAATAAATATTGTTAAATATCAGCATATATTGATATAGAATTATGTTTAATAACATAAAAGTATTACCTTTGTAACAGTTTTTCATGGTATTAGATTTAAGGTAAAAGATTATTCGTCGTGATGACGAGTAATTTTTTTTTGCCCCAAAAAATCCGTACCTTTGCAATATGATTTTAAAGCATCTCATAATAAACAATTTCAAGAATATATCGTCTGCCGATATCACCTTCAGCACAAATATCAACGGGCTGATAGGAAATAACGGTATGGGCAAAAGTAATCTACTTGACGCCATATACTACCTCAGTTTCTGCCGTAGTTTTAACGGTATGCTTGACCGCCAATTAATCACAAACGGAGAATCGTTTATGATGCTCCATGCGCAGTACGACAGAGCCGGCACTGAGGAAGATATTCAATTCGGATTTACTCCGGGAAGAAAAAAGTCTCTAAAACGTAAAGGCAAAGAATACTCTAAGCTGAGCCAACACATCGGGCTTTTCCCTCTCGTGCTTATTGCACCGCAAGACATAAACCTCATCACCGGAACATCTGAAGACAGAAGGCTGTTCATTGACCGCATAATCAGTCAAAGCGATAAAATCTACCTTGAAAATCTCATCAAGTACAATCAGCTGCTTGAACAGCGCAACAAACTGCTCCGAGACAGACAAACTAATGCAGTTCTCTACGAAGCAATAGAAATGCAAATGCAGATTGCCGCAAACTACATCGCTAAGGCTCGACTGGCTTTTGTTGAAAAATTCGCACCCATCTTCAATGAATACTACAATTCCATCACGGACTCCACTGAAAAAGTTTCATTGAAATACGTCACTACACTACTTGATAGCGAAAATACACTATTAAAGCAATTCGAAAGTTGCAGAAGAAAAGATGAAGCCGTATGCCACACAACTGTAGGTATTCATCGCGACGACATAGATATGCAGCTGAACGACATGCCCGTTAAAAGAGTTGCTTCACAAGGACAATGCAAATCATACGTAATATCTATGAGGTTGGCACAATACGATTTCCTGCGCCAATCAACGAACTTACATCCATTACTCCTCCTTGATGATATATTTGACAAACTTGATTCAACAAGAGTAGAACGCATCATAGACCTTGTTGCAGGAGATAAATTCGGACAAATTTTTATCACCGACACTAATCGCTCGCACCTCGACAGCATAATGCAACACATTGACAGCGATTACAAAATATGGGACGTCAAAAACGGACAATTTAATCTCATTTCACAATGAAACGTACCGAACCTGCACTGCTCAAAGATATTCTCGAAAAAGCATTCACTCAAGCCGGAGAATCAGATAATTTTCTCAGGCAGCGTGCAGCATATCTCTGGATAGAAGTTGTAGGCTCCGGCGTCAACAGATATACCACAAGAAGATTCGTCAGTGGCGATAAACTCCACGTTTACATTTCCTCCGCTTCTCTGAAAAATGAATTATCTTTCCACAGAGATTCCATCGCCAAAAGACTAAATGAATTAGTAGGGAAAGACGTAATCTCTGAAGTAATCATACACTAAAAAATATATGCAAAAAAAAATTATAATCCTTCCTGAGTGTAAAAATGAAAAAGTTCCACAAGCTACTCACCCTTTTTACCACTCTCAGGAACTCCAATTAAGATTTAACGACATTGACATAGTAGGTCACCTCAACAATAGCATTTACTTCCAATTCATGGACCTTGGTAAAACCACATATTTTCAATCAATACTCCCGGGAAAAGTGAATTGGAGCGATGTACCGGCTGTAATCGTCAACGTAAATTGCAACTTCTTCTCACCAACATATATGAATGAGAAAATCGTTTGCCTGACCGCCACTACAAAAATATCTGAACGCAGTCTTCACTTGGAGCAAAGAATAGTAAACCCGGAGACAGGTGATGTAAAATGCGTAGCCACTTGCGTAATGGCAGGTTTTGATGCAAAAACGGCAAAAGGCGCACCTATTGACCCGGTTTGGTCTAATGCAATAAAGGAATTTGAAAGTATTGAATAGCAATCTATGAAGCAGATTTTTGACTTTCTTGAAAATACGGACCTTTCTGCCACTGCTTGCGATAAAGACGGTATTGTGGTTTACTAAAACACAGTAGCCATAAAAAACGACGGTAATGCAATAGGTAAAATCTATTTAACTGCCATAGTGCCAAGACTAATGACAAAATCAAAGCAATGCTGGAAACCGGCACTAAAAACGTCTATGAAATAATGCAAAAAGGTAAACGAAGTCTGGTGTACCACACACCATGGTTCGAAAAAGACGGTGGCGAAATCTCAGGTATTATAGAATTAGTAATGGAATTACCGGAACAATACCCCCATTATTAACCGAGATAAACAATAATTATTAGCCTAAAAACAAAAAAAATCGCAAAACAATGCTCTAAATAAAAAAAAATTATTACCTTTGCACTCGCAATCGCAAAGAACTTTGCTGACTCGGGGTGTAGCACAGTTGGCAGCGCGCCACGTTCGGGACGTGGAGGTCGGAAGTTCGAGTCTTCTCACCCCGACAAAAAACTTTTCCAATCGGAAAAGTTTTTTTTTGTTTATATATCCGTCACTTCCCTAATCTATCACCGAACACACGATTAACAATTACAGACAACGCACCGTCACCCGTAACATTACATGCAGTGCCAAAGCAATCCATAGCAATATATAGAGCAATCATCAGCGCATTATCTGCTTCCGAAAAACCGAGAATCTGAGTCAACACACCGAGTGCAGCCATTATAGCTCCGCCCGGGACTCCGGGGGCGGCAACCATAGTAACACCAAGCATTGCTATGAATGAAATAAACATCGGAGTATCGTATGGCATAGACTGCAACATCATCAGAGCAAGTGCGCACGCAGTAATTTTCAGCATACTGCCTGATAAATGTATCGTCGCACACAACGGAATAACGAACCCTGCCACGCCATCGCTCACTCCGAGTTTTTTAGCTCGTTCAAGAGTTACGGGAATAGTGGCGGCGGAAGATTGTGTACCTAATGCAGTGAAGTACGCCGGCATCATTGTCATCAATAGTTTAAGCGGATTCTTACAGTCCTTTGAGAAAAGCGCAGCTATTGAAAACTGAATAAGCAGTAGTACAATATGCAAAATAAATATCACAATTATTATTTTCGCAAACGTACTCAGAACCGTTCCCACTTGTCCTGCAACTGTCATATTAAGAAATATACCGAAAATATAAATCGGTAATATCGGAATGATAACCTTATTTATCACTTTAAGTATTATTTCTTTGACATCGGCGAAAACCACTCGTAAAGCCGAATCTTTAGGCAAATTTGCAATACCAAGGCCGAAAAGAAATGAAAACACTAAAGCCGTAGTTACTCCCATCAACGGAGGCATTTCTATTACGAAAAAAGGATTTAAAGCATTACTTTCAGTTACTGATAAATTAGCCGTCAAAGTGTCAGAAAGTAAATATGGAAACGTAAACAGACCGGTAAAATACGACAACAACCCTGAAAAAATCGTCATCGCGTATGCTAAAATAGTGGTAAACAACAACATCTTCCCGGCTTTACCTCCTATGTCGGATATTGCTGTCACTACAAAGCCTATAATTATCAGCGGTACGCAAAAAGACAGAAACTGACTGAAAGTAGCATTAAATGTAATAAATATTCTACTTAAAAATTCAGGAAACACGTAACCGCAGGCAATTCCAAGCACTATCGCTACAATTATTCGGGATAACAAGCCGGTCTTTCGAAATAATAATTTAATATCCATATTGTTTCATTTGCTATTATTACAAAAGTATATAAAATATATTTTGTCGGCAATTATTTAGACAAAAAAAAATTGATTGTCTCACGACAACCAATCTCAGTTAACCTTAAATCTAATACCATGAAAAACACATTGCAAATGTAATATGTTTCTCAGATATGACCAAAAGAATTTTAATAAAAAATTTGTATTAT
Source organism: Bacteroidales bacterium (assembly GCA_022768005.1). Classification (GTDB taxonomy): domain Bacteria; phylum Bacteroidota; class Bacteroidia; order Bacteroidales; family Muribaculaceae; genus CAJUPY01. The sequence continues at coordinate 18,794 of JALEMF010000056.1, forward strand.
TAACATATTTTCAATATTAGTTACAGATGTATTGTCAAACACCTTAACAATACATGTCTATAGGCATCAATTACTTGCAAAATGTTATTAAATCGTCCAATATTTCATAGTTTTTGCATAAAAACATATTTAACACTATTTTACAACACTTCTAACACACTGATTTACAATGAATTATAAAAGGTAAAGTATTCTACTTAAAAGTCACAAAACGATTATAGCAGAAGTTTGCAAAGGTATAGACGAAATTACCTAAGATAGTAGCAAGTCCGTATCCGCCACAAGTATAAAAACCGAAATCAAACTCATACGTTTTCAAAAATGTATGTTCATAAAGCGCCCACACTACAAGGAGTTGCACGCCATAGCACAATAAGAAACCAACTGCGAATTTAAGTGCTTCAATATGCGCCTTTTTATCGGACTTAAACACCCATTTTTTATTCCATATAAACGAATTAATCAGTCCTCCTACGTATCCTATTCCATTTGACACATATTCGTTTATACCTAAAAATGTCTTACATACAAATATAAGAATGAATGTAATCAAAGTATTCATTACACCTACAAGAAAATACTTTGCAAATTGAATTACGACGATATTTTTAATATTAATTTTCATGATTATGATTGTGTTTATCTTTGTCATAGCGCAACTGCGGTAATGCCCAATTATATCTGATAGCGCAAATTCTCAAACCTATCACTACTAATGCACATACGAGCTGCTGAATTACGTCATTATAGCCGATGTCTCGCATTATCCAGAAAGCCAAACCGCCTGCTATACATGCCGTAGCATAAATATCTTTACGAAAAAAAAGTGGCTCAATATTTATCAATATATCTCTAAGTACACCTCCGAAAGACCCGGTGATAGTTCCCATCGCTATGGCTACCCACATCGAAAGTCCCGCATCAAGAGTTTTCTGAATACCTATCACAACGAATAGAGCCAAGCCGATTGCATCAAAAATAAAAAGCGTACGATTAAACTGCACAAGTGCTTTGCGGAATATTATCACAAGAGCAAGGGAAAGCCCGGTAACGTAAAGATACAAAGGAGTCTGCATCCAGAACACGGGTATATCAAGAAGAACATCACGAAGTGTTCCGCCACCTATCGCCGTAACAAGCCCGATAGTATATGCACCGAACCAATCAAATTTTTTTGCCGCTGCAAGCCGAATTCCCGAAATTGCAAACGCAAAGGTTCCAATAACTTCTATTAAAAGTAATACGTCCATAGTGATGAATACAATTCAAGTATTTTGATGCTCTTTGAAATAGCGACAAATGCTCGTTAAGGCGCATCTATCACACTCCGGCTTTCGTGCTTTACACACATATCTGCCATGAAGTATAAGCCAATGATGTGCTTTGGGTATTAATTCTTCAGGAATATATTTTACAAGACGTTTCTCCGTTTGTAGCGGACTCTTACTCCCGGTAGTAAAACCTATTCTTTCGCTCACACGGAAAACGTGAGTATCAACAGCCATTGCAGCCTTGTTGAACACTACGGCGAGCATTACATTAGCCGTCTTTCTACCCACACCAGGCAGTTTCATCAGAGAATCAATATCCGAGGGCATTACACCGCCGTACAGCTCCACAAGTTTCCGCGCAGCGCCTACGAGCAGTTTTGCTTTATTATTAGGATAAGAAACTGACTTTATGTAGGGGTAAACATCCTCAGCAGTGGCTGCGCTTAATGATTCCGGAGACGGGAAAGCCTCAAACAGCGCCGGGGTAACCATATTGACACGACGGTCAGTACATTGAGCAGATAAGATGACAGCTAATAACAAATGAAAAGGAGTGTCGTACTGCAGTTCTGTTTCTGCAATAGGCATTTCCTTTTCAAAAATTGTCAGCGCCGTGTCAAAACGTTCACGAAGCGTCATGAATAAATATATTAAATATATTAGTGTGCAGATTGGAATTCCTCAAGGAAACGAACATCGTTTTCAGAGAACATACGCAAGTCCTTGACTCTGTACTTAAGGTTTGTGATGCGTTCAATACCCATACCAAGTGCAAAGCCTTTGTATTTTTTACTGTCAATACCACAAGATTCAAGCACATTAGGGTCAACCATACCGCAACCGAGGATTTCAACCCAACCGGTGTGTTTGCAGAATGAACAACCTTTACCGCCACAAAGATCACAAGATATATCCATCTCTGCAGATGGCTCTGTGAACGGGAAGTAACTTGGACGAAGACGAATCTTAGTGTCCGGTCCAAACATTTCTTGAGCGAAGTAAAGCAGAGTTTGACGCAAATCTGCAAATGAAACATTTTCATCTACGTAAAGAGCCTCTACCTGGTGAAAGAAACAGTGAGCGCGAGCGGAAATTGCTTCATTACGATATACACGCCCCGGGCAAATAATGCGGATTGGCGGCTGAGTATGCTCCATCACACGTGACTGCACTGATGATGTGTGAGTACGAAGAAGCACATCAGGATTTCTCTGAATGAAGAACGTATCCTGCATATCACGCGCAGGGTGATCAGCAGCAAAGTTCAAAGACGAGAACACGTGCCAATCATCTTCCACTTCCGGACCTTCAGCTACAGTAAAGCCAAGACGGCGGAATATGTCAATAATTTCCTCACGGACAAGAGATAGCGGGTGACGACTTCCCAATGCTATCGGCGATTCAGTACGAGTCAAGTCAAGGTCAGAGTCAATGCTGTCAGTTGAAGACAAAGAGTCACGGAGTGCATTAATCTTTTCGGTAGCCTGATTTTTAAGTTCATTCAGAGCCTGACCTATAACACGCTTCTGCTCGGCAGCTACATTGCGGAAATCATTAAAAAGCAATGATACCTCACCCTTTTTGCTCAAATATTTGATTCTCAACTCTTCAACTTCAGCTGCTGAAGAAGCTTTAAGTGCGTCTATTTCTTGACGTAAGGCATTTATTTTATCTAACATATCGTATTTTTTCTATTTTCCTTAACTAATTTGCAAAATTACGAAATTATTACGGATTTTACCCTTTTATTCGCAAAAAAGTAAGCAAATCTGCCGTATTCTAATCTTCTTCCACTTCAATACAGTTATTAATACTGTCAATATAGTCAAGGATATCTTCTTTGCCAATATTCTTTTCACTTGAAGTAATGAAATACGGTGGCAGTTCTTCCCATTCTTTAAGCAATTCTTCGCAGTATGCCTTAACAGCCATTTGTCTTGCTTGCTTAGAAAGTTTATCAGCCTTTGTGAAAATGATGCCGAATGGTACTCCATTTTCCCCAAGCCAAGACATAAAGTTAAGGTCAATAGTTTGAGGTTTAAGACGGATATCAATAAGCACAAAAAGATTTGTAAGTTGCTCACGTTCCAAGATATAAGATTTAATAATACGCTCTATCTCAGCACGTCCTTCCTTACTGCGCTTTGCATATCCATAGCCCGGTAAATCCACGAGGTACCAATCATCATTTATCAAAAAGTGATTGATTAGTAACGTCTTACCCGGCGTAGCAGATGTTTTTGCCAAGTCCTTACGCCCTGCAAGCATATTGATAAGCGAAGATTTTCCAACATTACTTCTACCAATGAATGCATACTCTCGACGATTGTCTGACGGACATTTATTAACTTTAGTATTACTAATTACGAATAGAGCTTTACTGATTATCATGATTAATATCCTCCAATAATTAATGTTATTTAGTCTATATATCTTTTTGTGATATCACCAAAGTTTTCAATTCTCCTGTCTCTGAGGAACGGCCACCAACGGCGTACTTGCTCCGAACGGCTCAAGTTAACTTCAACAATAGTATTAACTTCTTCGGTATTACTCGCACGGTACAAAAATTCGCCTTGCGGTCCTGCTACAAAGCTATTTCCCCAGAATGTTATACCATTCGTAACACCCGAAGGATCAGGCTCATGTCCTACTCTGTTCACTGTCACAACAGGTAAACCATTGGCTACCGCATGACCGCGCTGCACAGTCACCCATGCTTCGAGTTGACGTGCCTTTTCATCGTCGGTATCACTGCTCTCCCACCCTATCGCTGTTGGATAAATAAGTAGTTCAGCACCTGCAAGTGCCATAAGTCGAGCTGCTTCCGGATACCACTGATCCCAACAGACAAGGACACCAAGACGACCTACGGAAGTATCAATAGGCTTGAAGCCCAAATCTCCTGGAGTAAAATAAAATTTTTCGTAGTAAGCCGGATCATCAGGAATATGCATTTTTCGGTATTTACCGGCGACTCCGCCGTCTTTTTCAAATACCACAGCGGTATTATGATAAAGTCCCGGGGCACGCTTTTCAAATAGAGATGTCACGATTACTACACCATATTTCTTTGCCAAAGAAGAATAGAATTTCGTAGTTGCCGAGGGTATTTCCACAGCAAGATTACAATTATTCACATCTTCAACCTGGCAAAAATACAGTGAATCATGGAGTTCCTGATTTACAATAAGTTGAGCGCCTGAAGATGCAAGAGAGCCTATTTTATCGGCAATACGATTCATATTATCTAAAACGTCTATCGAGTTTTGTTGCTGAATAATACCTATTTTAAGAAGTTTATCTGCCATAATCGTTTTTAATATATAAACAAAGGTACACAACTAAAATTAAAAAAACAAAAAGAGACTGCCAAAAAAATTAATGATTGGCAATCTCTTTTTATCTTAATTCCTCAAGTCCGTAACTTGACGGAACATTAAGCATTTTTTACCTTCTCAACAATCGCTTTGAAAGCAGCAGGATTGTTAAGAGCGAGGTCTGCAAGAACCTTACGGTTGATTTGGATACCTGCTTTGTGGATAAGACCCATCAACTTAGAGTAAGACAAGTCCTCAAGACGTGCAGCAGCGTTGATACGCTGAATCCAAAGGGCACGGAAATTACGCTTTTTAGCCTTACGGTCACGATATGCGTAAGTAAGACCTTTTTCCCATGTGTTCTTTGCTACGGTCCACACATTACGACGGCAACCATAGTAACCTCTTGTAAGTTTTAAGATTTTTTTTCTACGTGCTCTTGAAGCAACGTGGTTTACTGATCTTGGCATTTTGTTTCAGTTTGTGAATGTCAGCGGCTATTGCTCTTTTGGGCTGACCATTCGGTTAATAAAATGTTTTTAAATCACGAATTAAGTTGAAACCTGAATTACTTGAGGGCAAGTAATGCCTTTACGTTACCTTCGTCAACCTTTGCTATAAGAGCGAAGTGGGTAAGGTTTCTCTTTTGTTTCTTTGTTTTCTTAGTCAGAATGTGACTCTTGAAAGCATGTTTTCTCTTGATTTTTCCTGATCCGGTAAGGACAAACCTTTTTTTGGCACCGGAGTTAGTTTTAATCTTTGGCATTTTTTTTACGTTAAAGTTGTTAATTCGAGTTATATATCTGATTGCCGACTCGCGGCTCGGATATTCTTTATTATTTTTTTTATTTAGCTTTCTTTGGAGATAGCATTATTATCATACGCTTTCCTTCAAGAAGTGGCATCTGCTCCACTTTGCCATATTCTTCAAGGTCATTTGCAAATCTCAAGAGAAGAACTTCGCCTTGCTCTTTGAGGAGAATAGAACGACCTTTGAAAAATACGTAAGCCTTAACTTTTGACCCTTCCTTAAGGAATTCCATTGCGTGCTTAAGCTTGAAGTTATAGTCGTGGTCATCTGTCTGAGGGCCGAAACGTATCTCCTTCACTACCACTTTCGCAGCCTTAGCCTTCTGTTCTTTCAATCTTTTCTTTTGTTGATACAAAAATTTCTGATAGTCAAGAACTTTACATACAGGCGGCTGAGCTGTCGGAGAAATTTCTATAAGGTCAAGTCCAAGTTCGTCCGCAATATTTAGAGCATCATGGATGGAATATACACCTGTTTCAACATTATCACCTACGAGACGCACTTCACGGGCACGTATATGTTCGTTTATTGCGTATCCGTCTTTGTCGTTTTTACGGGTATCCGGCTTACGACCCTGCTGTTGAGGACCGTTTGATGGGCGTTGCTGCCCGAAGTTTTGAGGTTTTTTATCCATTCAAGCGTCGTTAGTTATTCGTCATTGCTTTGACTTCTTCTTCCAAATTTTCTGCAAAGGTAATAATTTTCATTGAACCTTTATCACCTTCGCCCTGTTTTCTTACAGAAACTTCACCATTTTCCGCTTCTTTTTCACCTACAACGAGCATATAAGGGATTCTCTTCAACTCATTGTCGCGAATTTTCTTACCGATTTTTTCATTACGGTCATCAACTTCTACTCTGACATCGTGTTCCTCAAGTTGACGTTTCACTTCGTAAGCGTAGTCATTGAATTTTTCGCTGATTGGCAAAATAACGGCTTGTTCCGGTGCAAGCCACAACGGGAATTTACCTGCTGTGTGTTCAAGAAGGACTGCCACGAAACGTTCCATAGAGCCGAACGGTGCACGGTGAATCATCACAGGACGGTGCTTCTGGTTATCAGAGCCGGTGTATTCGAGTTGGAAACGCTCAGGCAAGTTGTAATCCACTTGGATTGTACCGAGCTGCCAACGACGACCGATTGCATCTTTCACCATAAAGTCAAGTTTCGGACCATAGAATGCAGCCTCACCGAGTTCCTTACGTGCTTTAAGTCCTTTTTCTTCACATGCTTCAATAATAGCAGTTTCTGCAAGATGCCAGTTTTCATCGCTACCGATATATTTTTCCTTGTGATTCGGATCACGAAGAGAAATCTGAGCTTCAAAGTTATCAAAGTTAAGAGCCTTGAAGATATAGAAGATAATATCCATAACTTTCAAGAATTCTTCCTTAATCTGCTCCGGCGCACAGAAGATGTGGGCATCATCTTGCGTAAAACCGCGTACCCTGGTCAATCCGTGAAGTTCACCACTCTGCTCGTAACGGTAAACAGTACCGAACTCGGCAAGTCGCATAGGCAATTCACGATAAGAACGCGGGAATGCCTTGAAGATTTCACAGTGGTGAGGACAGTTCATCGGTTTAAGCAAATATTCTTCACCTTCTTCCGGGGTATGGATTGGCTGGAAAGAATCTTTGCCGTATTTAGCATAGTGACCTGATGTCACATAAAGCATTTTATTACCGATATGCGGAGTGATTACCTGTAAGTAACCGTATTTCTTCTGAATTTTACGAAGGAACTGTTCCAAGCGGTCACGCAATGCGGCCCCCTTCGGCAACCAGAGAGGAAGTCCGGCACCTACATTTTGTGAGAATGCAAAAAGTTCCATTTCTTTACCGAGCTTACGGTGGTCACGCTTCTTAGCTTCCTCAAGAAGTGCAAGGTATTCTTCAAGCATTTTCTTCTTAGGGAATGTGATACCATATACACGCACGAGTTGGTCACGTTTTTCATCGCCACGCCAGTAAGCACCGGCAAGTGACATAACCTTCACAGCCTTGATAACTGACGTATTAGGGATATGCGGTCCGCGACACAAGTCTGTGAAAGAACCTTGAGTATATGTAGTTATATGACCATCTTCAAGCTCACTGATAAGCTCGCACTTATATTTTTCACCTCGGTCTCCGAAAAGTTTAAGAGCGTCTTCCTTGGAAATATCCTGACGCTTAATTTCCTCCTTGCGCTGTGCAAGTTCAATCATTTTCTTTTCGATCTTACCGAAATCTGCAGCTGTAATCTGATTATCACCCGGGTCAATGTCGTAATAGAAACCATTCTCCACTGCCGGACCGATACCGAATTTCACGCCCGGATACAATTCCTGGAGTGCTTCTGCCAGCAAGTGAGCGGAACTATGCCAGAAAGCATGCTTGCCTTCTTCATCTTCCCACTTAAACAATTTAATTGCAGCATCGCCTTCGATAGGGCGAGTCAAATCCCACGCTTCTTCATTAACAGATGCAACGAGAACATCCTGCGCAAGACGAGGACTAATACTTTCTGCTACTTTTAAAGGTGTGATGCCATTTTCGTATTCTTTGACATCACCATTTGGAAATGTAATCTTAATCATTTGATTTATAATTGTTTAACAACAAACAGCCACATACAACGCAGCTGTCAAACAAGTTTCGGCTGCAAAGATAATATTTTTTTTTGACTTATATACCATTGCCCGCAACTTATTTTTTTATCATTAATACACATAATTAATATAAAGGAATAAAGTCACTTCTAATAATTATGCCACAGCACACATCTACTAAGCCTATAATAGCCATATTTGTCAATATAATCTAATTTTTCAAATTTAAAAAGAAACAGAAAACACCTTACCGGAAATCATCTCAAAATAAATACAATTTTTTAAGAAAAAAATTTTCAAAGCATAAACCTCTATATTCAAGCATATTAGACAAGCACAAACAAAAATCGCACAAAAAAAAGTTGCCGATAAATTTGCACAGTTCAAATATAGTTCATACCTTTGCATCGCTTTTGAGAAACAACCCACAGAGCAACAAGGGAGATTCGCTAGCACCGCTGGTAGAGCACATCCCTTTTAAGGATGGGGTCCTGGGTTCGAACCCCAGGCGGATCACGAAACCAAGGTCGCTGGCAGAAATGCCGGCGATTTTTGTTTTATTGTCAAATGCATATGCAAGAATTTCGCTCACACAAATTGGTAAAAAGGCATAACGTGAGAAATGACATCAGCGTTAATAAGTACTATTTGCACGAAAAGTTGAAACAAATCTCCTAAATCGAAACGAAAATGTTGTCTATGTTAATTATTGTTAGTATATTTGCGTAAATTAAATCATTACTATTATGAAAAAGCTACAACTATTGTTCTGTGCAGTTGCTTTGATTTTTACATCTTGCACACTCACAAACGAGGAAAAAGCAGAAAAATTAATACAAGAATCTCTGAAAGGTACTCTTTATCACCCAGATTCGTATGAGCCTATATCTACACGAGTAGATAGTGCTTTTATAAACTTTGAAAATCTTGCTAAAGTAGGCGAATTGTGTGAAGAATTAGGAGATTTGCTTGATAAAGAGAGCGAATACCAAAGAGAAATGCTTTCGGCAGAAAGTTCAAAGAGTATATATGCCCCTAATGGTTGGTATTATGATTTACATAGTCAAACTATGTATAATCAATATAAACAAGAATATGAAGAATATAAAGCAAAACTCGAAAAACTTGCTCCTAAGATTGACTCTGCTTTAAGTGAATTAAGGAAAGTGTCAAATGACATATATACAGAAGAGTTTACAGGTTGGATTGTGTCTCATCGCTTTA
>JALEMF010000057.1 GCA_022768005.1 Bacteroidales bacterium
TGGATACAATGGAGCCGCGCCATTAAATTTTACTAAAAATCTTGGAGATGTGGAACTGCTTATAATGTACGGAACATCTGATGACAATGTCCACCCGGCAAATACTATTGAATACGTCTCAGCACTTCAATCAAAAGATAAACTTTGCAGCGTGTTAATGTTTCCTAATATGAATCATTCAATCTACGGTTGTAATTCAAGAGCTCAGGTATATGCTGCAATGATGAAATTCTTTGATAAAAACTTGTAATGAAGTCCAAGGCACAATGTGAAACGCTGTCAAAAGGAGTATGGAATCTATGGCTGAATTGGTGTATTCCTTTTGGTGTGGTGATGCTGCTATTTATAGCAGCACCTATGTACGGTGATGTATTCACTGTAGTCAGTTCATTTTTCATATTGTGCTTTGCTCATACTGTTATTTTTGTAAACAGACGAGATAATTCCAAGTATTGCTTGATTGTGCCTTACCTTATAGAATTGGTATTGGCACTCACTGTGGTATTTATTTTTGTGTTGAACATTGTCGGGCAGAATTTTATAACGGAGATTAGCGGACAGCCGTATAATTATAGTTTGCCTAAAATGCCGGTGTTGTTTTTCGCACCGTTTGCACTCATCTTGACGGTATGGTTAAAATACAAAAAGAGAAAATGTGCTTTTTGTCAAGATTGTCTTTCTCGGCTTGGAATGTCGTCGGAACGAAGTCTCTTGAGTAGGATTTACTATAAAGAGGCAACGTTACAAACAGATTTAATCGTATATATATCAATAGTATTGACTGTAATTGAATGGGTGTTTTACTTTAAGTTTTACATAAACACGAATTTCAATTCGCTTGATATTTATATATATGTTTGGCTCCCTGTCACGATTTTCGTTTCGTCAGTTATATTCTTCACTTTCAGATATTATGCTTTAAAAAAATACTTATGCAGTGATGACTGTGTAATATCTACTAAGGTTAGATTTTTGCTGATACACGGCAATAAAGTATGCATTAAGAACGTGGATATTTTTTTTGATACTCCGGTAAAAACAGAAATACCGTACCACAATTCAATATCCGAACTTGAAGTAAATGACATTTTTTCAAAATTATCTGATTACAAAAATGTGAAGATCAGATTTTTATATCAAAATTCTGATTTTAAGACTATCGCAAATGTTTTCCACTATGCAGTCTTTATTCATGGAGACCTGAAAATTGATGAAGAAAAGAGCCTTGAATGGTTTAACCTTGAAGAACTTAAGTTTCTTATGGGGATAAAAGTGGTATCCCCGTTACTTCTTAATGAAATTAACAGGGTATATACTTATGCGGTGACATGGAAAACGTACGATAAGACAGGAAAAAGACGTTATAAGGTGAGGTATTACAAGCCCACATTCCGTTTGGAAGATATGGAGTCATGGAATATTGATTACAATGATCCTGTTTGGCTATACGTCTCAAAAGTCAATGAGGACTCACGTTTTTTCAGGATTAAAGTATTCTGGCATAAGTATATTTTAGGATTCGTAAAGACTTGTAATTCTACTGATTAGACATTATTTGTATGTATTCCTGAAGTGGAATCATACCCATAGCAGCTCTGCGAGAATCCACGTTTTCATAATCTTCGATAGGAGCGGGAATAAATATGCCGTTTTCGTTAATACTTCCTTGCGAACCATAAATCTGTGCTTTTCCGGACCAACAAGCAATTCTATCCTGCATTACTGCTACTAATTCTCCTTTAAGTTTGTGTTCCTCAGCAGCTACGATAAATCGAGGTAAATATTTTTGCTGTAAATCCAAGTTACTATGCTGAATTACAGCCCAGATTATCTCGTTTTCTTCGCCAAAGTCAAGCGGGTAATTGTCAAGTATTTCACAGATGCGGCATAGATTTAAGCTGTCGTTGTGCAATATTTGTCTTGCGATGCTTTGATGAAGAAGCGTGTCATTAGGGTGTTCTTTCCAAGCTTTTACAATCAGATTTCTCGGTTCTTGGTCAGCGCGAAGAATATCTTTCAGTTCTGTGCGGATTGAATTGATATTTCTGCGGTAATCAGTTTGCTTGCCTAATCTGAAATTTTTGAAGATTGTTTCTCTTCGCGAATCTATCCAGTTTGCGAGAATATCGGAATACTTGTGGCTTAAAAGATTACCCTTACAAGTCCAATGCCAAGGCTGAAATTTTAGTGATTCGGAAATCTTATTTGTACTTTGATATATATGCAGACAAGCCATACGTTTGCAGCCATAATCAACTTTATCCACAACTATTAATGCGCATAAATTATTATTAATGAAAGTATTGGAGTATATTTCAGCGGGTTTGCGGTTTCCGTCAAAAGAGTCATCGTCCCAAATCCAAGTAGTGCCGGGCTTTTCATCAGTGAGGTTGTAAGAAATAGCCTGAGGTTTGATGTCAATATAGCCGTCTGGTAATTCAACCCACATAATTTTTTCAATAGGTGAAAAGAAAAAGACTGTGCAATTATCAAGTTTGCAAGTGCTTAATATCTTATGGATATACGATTCAGCTCCAGGATATTTATCAAGCGAATCTCTGCATGAAATAAGAGTTGCAGTAGGGTCTAAAATATGGTCTTCAAAAGAAAATTGGAGAGTAGAATCGGAGTTGACAATATTCCCTGAATCAAAACTGAAATGCCAATTCTCATTTGAAAAAGCTATGCTGCGCTTGCTTGAGCATGAAACGAGCATTAGAGAGGATAATAGTAATATGCCGAATAAAAAACTTTTCATGATTAATTATTTTCTTGTGTCAAGACTTGAGAATTGTCGTTTGATTTAATGTTAAAATCGGGTTTCATAACAACTCCGACGCCTTTTCTTCCGTTCAGTCCGATAAAAAGTGGTGACGAGAATCTTACAATTCTTATATTATCGGATTCATATTCAGCCGGTTGAGAATCCAAATACTGAAGGTCGTAAATGCCGTCCTCAGACCATGGATTGATTGTAAAATAACCTACGCCGAATGACGTGAGATTTTGGAAAAAGTGAGTACCTTGACTCGGTTCAATCCTATAGCCTGATAAAGAAGATTCGCAAATAAGTTTTGCATTGCATATATCAGGCCATTTCACGGGTATCCCGAGCGAATTGTCACTTGACCCCCAGCGTCCCGGACCGATAAGAATGTAAAATTCGTCTTTAGCAGCGAAAGTCTTGTTTATTTCGCTTAATTCACGTGCGATGTCGGGTGTATTAAGTGAGTTGAAATTTTGCGGTCTTACGTAAATAATAGTGTTGACACCCTCAATATTTCCATGTCCGAGTGAAGTATTGCTTTTGAGAATTAAGTGTTCATCCGGAATTTCAAGTATAGAGTTATCAACTATTTCTTTTTTGTCAATAATCGGACGGATTTGGAGCCAGTACAGTTTCCCCTTTGTGTCTCCGTTAATATTTATCATTCCTGCAAATTCAATTTCTACAGGGCGTTGCATCTCTCTTTGTCCTTCGGAGAGCATAAATTCAACAGCCTTAGCGAGAGGGTAGGTGTCATGCTGCAATACATTTGCAAAAGTGACTATTTTTCTGCCCGGACCGATGTCGGAATCTCTGATGTATTGATCGTAAGGGTCATAAGTTGATACCATATACTTGAGATGACCGTTTTTTCCGAAATCTTGGACAGAAGCCTTGAAAATGTTGAATCCGTCGTTTACTGAAAATCCCCCTTGTGCAATGCTCTTCATGTCAAGCGCATAGAATTGGCGTTGTGTATCTCTTAAAGCAAGGTCAAGAGTAGATGTTTGTAATATTTTGTTAGGGTGTTTGGGTGAAAAACGCAGACTTAAATTACCGTCAACGATGTATTTTCCCAGTCCTACTGCAATCTCCGCTACACCATCTTCTGGCTGTTCTTCACCTATAGGATAATAGTTCAGTGAACGACCTACACCGGAAAATGAAGGGAAATAATATCCATCAATTTCTTTGCCTACAACTTCTTGGATAATAACAGCCATTTTTTCCTGGTCAATGACGTTGCTTGTGGCTGTCATATATGCTTTAGAATCAGCGTAGAACACTGAAGCGTAAACACTTTTAATGGCATCTCCGAGCATCTGAAGCATAGTGTGCTTGTCATCTACGTTAGGTATCATATATGTGGAATAAATGCCTGCAAATGGCTGATAATGAGAATCTTCGAGCAGACTGGAGCTTCTTATGGCAAGAGGTGTGTGTATTACGTCAAACAGAGCAAGAAAGTCTTCAATAAGTCTTTCAGGTAATTTTGCCTGAAGAAAGTGCTGCAGTATTTCTTCATCGTTTACGTTGCTCAATGCGATGGGGTACAAATCGTTGGCAGACATAAATTCATCAAAAATATCCGTACACAAAACTACCGTACGTGGAATGGAAATTGTTATGCCACCGAAATTGTCACAGATAGGGTGCTTCTTGATAATGGAGTCAATAAACGCCAATCCGCGTCCTTTGCCACCAAGTGAGCCTTGTCCTATACGAGCAAAATTCGAATAGTCGTCAAATCTATCTTTTTGGAAAATCGCAACAACACCGCGGTTTTTCATTTTTCTGTATTTGACAATCAAGTCAAAAAAGAGTTGTTTGACCTTTGGTGATTCTTCTATTGACTTAAACCTATGCCCTTTGATAACATCGGCAATCGGGAACATAGCGCGAGAATAAAGCCACCTTGAAATATCATTCCTTGATGCGTGGTAAAAGAGCGTTTTATCCGGAATGTTGAAGACGTTTTTCTGCATATCCTTAAGGTTTCTGATACGCATTATTTCCTTTCCTGTATCCGGATCCCTCATGACAAAATCACCGAAACCAAAGTTTTCCATAATAGCCTTTCCTAAATCTACGGAAAGTTTTTTACTGCTTTTGTCAATAAAGATACCGTCAAAACGATTCATATACTTTTTATTCTCAAGTTCCGTTGATTCCACGATTATTGGCAGATACGGATCTTGAGATCTCATAAATTCGGCGAGTTTTATGCCGGCGAGCGGGTCTTTGACATCGTGGTGCTTAAATGAGACATCACTGATGACACCAAGCATATTATCACCGTATTTTTCGTAGAGAGATAAAGCCTCTTCGTAATTTCTTGCAAGCATAACCTTCGGTCTTCCGCGCATACGGAGCATACGTTCGTGTTCGTTCAGTGCTTCTGTGGAAAATACTTGCGATTGTTTTAATAAAAATTTGTAAATGTGAGGAAGAATAGATGAGTAAAAACGTATGGAGTCCTCTACGAGTAAAATCATTTGAACTCCAACGTTGTTAATATCATTTTCAGCATTCATCTTGTCCTCAAGCAGTTTTATTATCGCAAGAAGTAAGTCAACGTTTCCAAGCCATGAAAATACGTAGTCCACTGCGGATAAATCTTCCGTGGATAATCTGCGTGAAACTTCTTTCGAAAAAGGAGTAAGTACAACGAAAGGAATGTTAGGGTGCGCAGCTTTAATATCTTTTGCAACGGTAAAAGTTTCGGATATATCGCTACCGGGCATTGCAATAATCAAGTCATAGTGTTTTAAAGATAGCGCATGAAGTGCATCTGAAATGTGTGCTACACGAGTTACTCGAGGAGGTGAACTAAGGTTAAGTGCCACGTATTCAAAATACAGTTGTTCTTCAACGCGCCCGTCTTCTTCCATAATGAAAGCATCGTAAGGAGAGGCGATGAGGAGTACGTTAAAAATTCTTCGTTGCATTAAGTCCTGAAACGCGGTATCTTTGAGATACATTTGGCTTAAACTGTCTTCATTCATAAGTCTATGTCTTGATTATATGTTGTTTACAAAGTTAATAATAATATTGTAATGGTTAATGATTGAAATGTGAATTAGTTTTGTTAAATTTGTAGTTTGAAATAAAGTTAAGCAAAAATGGAATTTATTCTCAAATCAGATTATTCTCCTACGGGTGACCAACCGCAAGCGATAGCAAGTTTGGTCAGCGGAATAAAGGAAGGATTGAAGGCGCAGACATTATTAGGCGTTACAGGCAGTGGAAAAACGTTTACTATGGCAAATGTGATTGCTCAGTCAGGACGTCCTACACTTGTATTGAGCCATAACAAAACACTTGCAGCACAGTTGTACAGCGAGTTAAAAGGCTTTTTCCCCGAGAATTCCGTGCAATACTTTATATCATACTACGACTATTATCAGCCGGAAGCATATATCCCGTCGCAAGACAAGTATATTGAAAAAGACTTGATGATAAATCAAGAAATCGACAGGTTGAGGTTGGCAACAATTTCGGCGTTACTATCTGGCCGTAGAGATGTGATAGTGGTGTCATCTGTATCGTGCCTTTACGGTATCGGTAATCCGGCGGATTTTGATAGTAACGTGATAGAAATCAAGGTCGGTCAAAAGATTACGAGAAACACTTTGATGAGGCGTCTGACGGAGGCATTGTATAGCAGAAATGAGAATGAACTCAGCCGTGGAACATTCAGGGTAAAGGGTGACACAGTGGATATTTCACTTGCATACGAGGAAATACTCATCAGAGTAACTTTCTGGGGAGATGAAATTGAATCAATAACCACTTTACACCCTACGGACTTTATTTCACTTGGAAAACATGATTCTTTCAAGATTTATCCTGCAAATCTTTTTGTGACTTCTCCCGAGCGACTTGGAGTTGCTATTGGGGAAATAGAAATAGACCTTGGTAAGCAAGTCCAGTCCTTCTACGATGAGGGTAAGGACTTGGAGGCAAAGAGATTGTACGAGCGTGTAACGTACGATGTGGAAATGATTAGAGAGACAGGACACTGTTCTGGCGTAGAAAATTACAGTAGGTACTTTGACGGCAGAAAGCCCGGAACTCGTCCTTTCTGTTTGCTTGACTATTTCCCCAAGGACTATTTGACAATAATCGATGAGAGTCACGTGACTGTGCCGCAAATCCGTGCCATGTACGGCGGTGACCTTGCTCGTAAAACGAATCTTGTGGAATACGGTTTCCGATTGGCAGCCGCCTTGGATAATCGTCCTCTGAAATTTGATGAATGGCAAGGCTTGACTAACCAAGTGATATACGTCAGTGCAACTCCTGCAGATTTTGAAATACGAGAGAGTGAGGGAGTCGTAGTAGAGCAGATAATACGTCCTACAGGTCTCCTTGATCCACAGATTGTGGTAAAACCGTCACAAGGGCAAATTGATGACTTGCTTGAGCAAATAAGACAGCGAATTGAAAAGCATGAGAGAGTACTGGTGGTAACTTTGACAAAGCGTATGGCGGAGGAACTCAATGACTATCTGCTAAAACTTGATATTAAGTCTGCGTATATTCACTCCGATGTCAAGTCGCTTGACCGTATAGCGATTATAGATGCTTTACGAGCAGGAGAATTTGATGTTCTTGTAGGTGTAAATCTTCTTCGTGAAGGTCTTGATTTGCCGGAAGTTTCACTTGTGGCAATTCTTGATGCAGATAAAGAAGGATTCTTGCGTTCACACCGCTCATTAACACAAACAGCAGGTCGTGCAGCAAGAAATTTGAATGGACTTGTTATCATGTATGCTGATACGATAACGGATAGTATGCAGAGAACGATTGACGACACTGCACGTCGTCGCGAGGCGCAACTCAGATATAATGAGGAACATGGAATAACACCGAAAGCAATTGTTAAGAGTCTTGGTTCGGTACTCACTAATGAAAAAGCTACTAAGCAGACCATAAATTCCGAAACGAAAAAAACTCATACTCGTGTTGCATACGAAGACGATGCTGAAGCAACTGCAAATATTGCAGCAGACCCTATAATCCCGTATATGAGTGCAAAGCAGTTGGAATCATATATAGAAAATCTGCGTAGTCAAATGACTGCCGCTGCGAGGGATATGGAATTTATGGAGGCGGCACGCCTGCGTGATGAAATTATTAAACTTGAAGAATATGCAAAATCAATATAAGTTAACTGATTTTCTCCCTACGTCTGTAAAGGAAATGAAGGCATTGGGGTGGGAGAGTGTTGATGTGGTACTCTTTACGGGAGATGCTTACGTTGACCACCCTTCTTTTGCCGCAGCCGTAATAGGCAGGATTCTGCAAGCATATAGATATAAAGTAGCTATTGTGCCACAGCCTAACTGGCAAGATGACTTGAGAGATTTCAGAAAGTTCGGACAGCCACGATTGTTTTTCGGTGTGACAGCCGGAGCTATGGACTCGATGGTGAATCATTATACCGCAAATCGTCGCCGCCGAAGTGATGATGCATATACTCCGGACGGACGTCACGGAATGCGTCCGGATTATCCCACTATTGTATATTCCGAAATACTACGCAAACTATATCCTGATGCTCCTATAGTTATCGGCGGTATTGAGGCTTCAATGAGACGATTATCACATTACGATTATTGGCAAGATAGGCTGCGTCCGTCAATTCTTGTGGATTCCCCGGCAGATATGCTTATTTACGGTATGGGCGAAAAGCCTATCATTGAACTTGCCAATCGCCTTGATTCAGGAGAAAAAATATCCGAGATAAAAGATATTAAACAGACGGCAATGTTGCTTAACATTGATACCGTTACTATTCCTGAAGGAGATATTGTGTTACACTCGTTTGAAGACTGCCTTAAGGAGAAAAGAAATCAAGCGGAAAATTTTAAGCATATTGAGCAAGAATCAAATAGAATGGAAGGCGGAAAGACTATGTGGCAACAGTATAAAAATAAGGTTGTTAAAGTTAATCCGATGTTTCCTGCTATGACAACAGGCGAAATAGATGCGTCATTTGACTTGCCATACACTCGTGTCCCTCACCCGAGATACAAGGGAAAACGTATTCCCGCGTATGATATGATAAAATTTTCTATCAATATGCACCGCGGTTGCTTTGGCGGTTGCGCTTTCTGTACGATATCAGCCCACCAGGGTAAGTTTATAGCGTCAAGAAGTAAAGAGTCAATAATGAAAGAGGCAAAGAAAGTGGTGCAACTTCCGGATTTTAAGGGATATATTACAGACCTTGGCGGACCATCTGCGAATATGTACAGAATGGGTGGAAAAAATAAGGAGATATGTAAAAAGTGTCTTAAACCATCTTGCTTAAGTCCGATAGTTTGCCCTAATTTGGATACAAATCACTCGTACCTCTTGGATATATATTCGGCGGTAGATGCACTTCCGCAAGTGAAGAAATCCACGATTGGCAGCGGAGTACGTTACGACCTTGCCATGCATGAAACAGGCAATGAAAAAATAGATGCGATAAATAGAAAATACATTGAGGAACTGATTGCAAAACACGTATCCGGAAGATTAAAAGTAGCTCCGGAACATACTGAGGACCATGTGCTGAGCATTATGCGAAAGCCATCATTTAAGTTGTTCCATAAGTTTAATGATATATTTCACCGTGTGGATCGCAAATATGGCTTAAATCAGCAGTTAATTCCGTATTTTATATCATCTCATCCTGGCTGTACGGAGATAGATATGGCACTGCTCGCTTGTGAGACTCGAGACTTGAATTTCCATCTTGAACAGGTGCAGGATTTTACTCCTACACCGATGACGGTGTCAACAGAAATATATTACACCGGATATCACCCTTACACACTTGAAAAGGTATTTACTTCAAGACGGTCCGAGGAAAAATTGGCACAGCGAAAATATTTCTTCTGGTACGATAAGACGTACCGTGGAGAT
Organism: Bacteroidales bacterium; assembly: GCA_022768005.1. Taxonomy (GTDB): domain Bacteria; phylum Bacteroidota; class Bacteroidia; order Bacteroidales; family Muribaculaceae; genus CAJUPY01. Next base: position 9,686 of record JALEMF010000057.1, read on the forward strand.
ATTATAAAGTCGCTCTACAAACTTCACAGACCGGATCTTATTGACCGTCTTTTCAAGAAAGCTAAAAAGTGAAATTTACATTCTATCTATGTCTTTTGGGAAATTGGAAAATGATTGACAATATTACCATAAAGCCGAGTGCAAAAGGGTAATATAGATGTGGTATTATCAAGAGAGGTGATATTCCTGCAAGTGATGCAGCCATAAGTACTTGCGCTCCGTAAGGCAATATGCTCTGCGTGACGCAGGAACACGTGTCAAGGAGACTTGCTGTTTTTCTTTTGTCAAGATTATACTTGTCAGAAATTTCTTTTGAAATGCCTCCTACTGTAAGTATCGCAATCGTATTGTTTGCAGTGCAGATATTGACTATGCTCACGAGAATTGAAATTACTGTCTGCGCACCACGTTTCCCGGAAATTTTTGATGACAACTTCTGCAAAATAAAACTTATACCACCGTTGTATTTTATAATACCTAAAAGTCCTGAAGCAAGCAGGGTTACGATAATCAGATTTCCTACAGAATCAATGCCGTTTCCCATAAATCCGAACATATCTATAATCGAGTAGTCTGTAAAAATCAATCCGAATACTATTGACGTTGTTATTCCCATAGTCAATACAAGCAAAACGTTCAGACCCATAATTGCTGTAAAGATCACCACAAAATACGGGATAACCAATATCCAGTTCGATGCAACGGATTGTATAGGCGCTGATACGTTTTTGCCAATAAGCATATATATCACAAAAATGAAAAGAGCAGCAGGTAATGTCAACCATATATTTGCTTTGAATTTGTCGCTCATCTCGCAGTTTACGGAGCGTGTTGATGCTATTGTTGTGTCTGATATAAATGATAAATTGTCGCCAAAAAATGCTCCACCTACTATTATTGCAGTGAATAACGGAATCGATTGTCCTGTTTCCGTGGCTATACCTACTGCAACAGGTGTTAATGCGACGACAGTGCCTACGGAAGTACCTACCGACATTGATACAAAGCAAGATGCCAGGAATAGACCGGACATTAAGAAATAACCGGGAAGAAGTTCCAATGTCAGGTTTACAGTTGCTTCAGTTGCTCCGATTTTCTGAGCAAGAGTGGCAAATGCTCCAGCCATTATGAATATCCATACCATATAGATAACTTCAGTGTTTGCTGCACCTGAAGAAAACTTTTCAATGCGCTCACGCAACGGAATACTTCTTGTGCTGATAATACCCCAAATAGATGCTATGATAAAAGACACTGAAAGCGGCATCTTATAGAAGTCTCCGATAATGAGAGATAGCAGCAAATACATTATCAGGAAGATAAATAAGGGGCTAAGAGCAAGCATTCCTTGTCCGTTTCTTATGTTTTGATTGTCAAACATTATTTACTTGTTCACAGCGCCGATTAATTCTGTAATATCTTTTACGTTATGTCGGGTGCAATATTCTTTGATGTAATTGATGATTTCAAGAGTGATATTCGGATATATAAAATTTGCTGTTCCTACTTGCACAGCACTTGCTCCGGCAAGAATAAATTCCATAGCATCTCTTCCTGAAGCAATGCCGCCAAGTCCTATAACAGGAATTTTAACAACTTTGGCAACTTGCCACACCATTCTTACTGCAACCGGTCGTACAGCAGGTCCTGAAAGTCCGCCTGTTATCGTTGATAAAACAGGTTTTTGGCGTTCCACGTCAATAGCCATCCCGAGGAGGGTGTTAATTAGGGATACTGAATCAGCTCCGCTATCTTCCACAGCTTTTGCTATAGACACAATATCTGTAACATTCGGTGAAAGTTTTACTATAAGAGTCTTATGGTAAACCTTTCTTATAGCGGTAGTTATTTCTGATGCTCCTTCTATGGTTGTGCCGAAAGCCATACCACCTTGCTTAACGTTAGGACAGGAAATGTTTACTTCAATAGCATTGATTTTGTCAAGCTCGGAGATGCGTTCGGCAACTGCTACGTAGTCGGTTACAGAGGCTCCTGAAACGTTAACTATAATCTCAGTGTCATAGTTTGAGATAGTAGGGTAAATATTGTTGATGAAATAGTCCACGCCTTTATTCTGAAGTCCCACAGCGTTTAACATCCCTGACGGAGTTTCAGCCATTCGTGGATAATCATTTCCTTCTCGGGGGTTAAGTGTGGTTCCTTTGACGATTATACCTCCCAGAGAATTAAGATCAACCAAATCTTTATATTCGGTACCGTAACCGAATGTCCCTGAAGCTGTTAGTACGGGGTTTTTGAGAGTTAATCCACCTATTTTAGTGCTAATGTTTACCATGTCAAGTCTTTAATGTTAAATATCGGACCTTCAGTGCATACGCACACGTTCCCTTTCACTGTCTTTTCCACACAACATAGGCATGCCCCTAATCCGCATGCCATCATATTCTCAAGCGATACTTCACAATCAATATTCCTTTGATGCGCTATTTTAGCGATGGCTTTCATCATAGGAGCAGGACCGCAACAATATATTCGAGCCCAATTTTTATCAAGGCAACTATTATGAGTGATTAAGCCTTTTTCTCCTGCACTGCCATTATCAGTAGAAATATTGACCGTTGCAAGTTTTTCAAGTAAATCCAATTCAAGTAAATCACTTTTTGATTTAGCGCCAATGAGGTATTCAAATGCTATATTATTGTCGGATAATATTTTACCCAGGTACAGTAGCGGAGCAATGCCTACACCACCACCGGTCAAGAGTGTTTTGCCATTAGAATTTAATATGCAAGTAAAGCCATTGCCAAGTGGGTATAGCAAATTAATCAAGCTGTTTGCTTTCTTGTCGGCTAAAATATTTGTAGCATTTCCGGCACGCCTTACGAGTAGCCATAATTCATTGTTTGCTTTGTCAACGTAATTTATGGAAATGGGGCGTCGGAGTAATGTTGCAGATGATTCGGGAACTAAAACTTGTACAAACTGCCCTGGTTTGACATCCGCTAATGGTTTACCATCGTCAGGCGTTAATTTTAGTAGAGAGTAGAGAGAGTTAATATAAACGTTTTCTACTACTCTAAAATCCTTCAAATACTTCATTAAATACTATTTTAGTTTGTGTTTACTCTACTAAAAACTTATATGCGGAATCATTAAGTTCTTTTACTGATACTTTAAAAGTCTTGCTGTATCTATCTGCAAAATCAGGGTTGTAACTTTGAGATATTGAATAGTTTTTACTCTTGATTTTTAATATTTCGTCTTCAATTTGCATCTCTGTCAGTTTTGCGGAAACAGCAGAAACGAAATTTTTTGCATCTACCTTAGCAATAGAATCAATTTCACTATAGTCAATAGTTTCATTTTTGCTTGAGCAATTGCTACAACTGCTCACGAAAAGAAGAGCAGTAATTAAAAGACAAAATAATATTTTAGAGTTCATTTGAATCGGTATAATAAGTTAAACACTTGTGTTTTATTTCTTCCATAAGCCAACGAGGAGTAGATGTAGCGCCACAAATTCCAATATTCTTTTTGCCTTCAAGCCAATTCTTTTCTAATTCATCGGCATTTGAAAGTAATATGGTGTCAGGATTAATGCTCTTGCACTGGCTGTAAAGCACTTTGCCATTGCTGCTTTTTATGCCGGATACGAATAGAATCAAGTCATGGTTTGCAGCAAATTCTTTCAGATGATTAACACGGTTCGCCACTTGTCGGCAAATAGTATCATAGCTATGAAATACAGTATCTGTAGCCTTACGTTTCTGTATAGTTCCAATTATTTCAGAATATCCTTCCAGTGATTTAGTTGTCTGAGAATAAAGTTCAATGTCTTTATTGAAATCTATTTTATCTATTTCAGATAAATCCTGTACTACTATTGCATTGCCGTCAGTTTGCCCTACAAGTCCGTTGACCTCGGCATGTCCATGCTTTCCGTAAATAACGATCTGAGGATATTTATTACCTGTGTTGGGACGAGTTTCGTAACTTTCTTTAATTCTCTTTTGCAATCTCAAAACTACGGGACAAGTGGCATCAATAATTTCAATATTGTTTTTGTGTGCAAGTTCGTAGGTTGAAGGCGGTTCTCCGTGAGCGCGAAGCAGAACCTTAACATTGTGTAAATCTTTTAGTTGCTCGTGTGTGATAGTAATCAGTCCTTTTTTGCGAAGTCTTTCTACTTCATCACTGTTATGCACTATGTCACCAAGACAATATAGACGTCCTGAGCGTTCAAGTTCTTCTTCAGCTTTACCGATAGCGGTAACCACTCCATGGCAAAAGCCTGACTGACTATCTATCTCGATGTTAGGTACCATAATTAATAACAGATTTTATTTAGAACAAGCTTCTTTGTATCTTTCAAGCATCCAAGCATTTTGCTCTTCCAATGACATATTTGAGTTGTCAAGTAAAATTGCATCTTCAGCCTGGCGTAAAGGACTTTCCTCACGAGTTTCATCTAAATGGTCGCGGTGGACAACATTAGCAAGCACTTCAGCGTATGATGCCCGGCTACCTTTCTCTATAAGTTCCTTAAATCTTCTTTGAGCGCGAGTTTCCGCAGATGCTTTGACGAATATTTTAAGTTCTGCATTCGGAAATACAGTAGTTCCAATATCTCTACCGTCCATAACTATACCTTTTTCTTTCCCGAAAGCCTGCTGCATAGCCACTAGGCAATGTCTTACTTCCGGAATAGCAGCAACCGGAGATACGTTGTTTGATACAGCCATTTGACGTATCTCTTTTTCTACGTTTACACCATTAAGGATAGTGCTCTGAGTACCGTCTTGAATTTGAAAATTAATTTTAATATCGGGTAGGGCGGCGATTATTTTATCTTTATCAGGAGTACCGCTCTGTGAAATCATATTGTGCTGCATAGCAAAGAGTGTTACTGCTCTGTACATAGCACCGGAATCAATATATCTGTAGCCGATTTCAGCAGCGAGGCGTTTAGCCATAGTGCTTTTACCTGAAGAAGAATATCCGTCTATTGCGATAGTTATTTTATTATTCATTATGTCTGATTCTTATATCTTGTTAATATGTTTTTATTTTATAAAGTCGTTCAGATTAATCCCAAGATTCAGCATAAATGTTGTTGCTCCGGAGTGAGGCTGAGCAAAAGCAAGACCTACTCTGAATTTACTTGTGTTTAATCCTGCGCCAAGACTCCACCCGGATAAGAAACTGCGGGAATACGTACTCATATCGGTGTGGGTCTTATAGTTGTATGCTAAAGAAAAGTAAACTTTCTCTGATGCAGTGATTTCCCCGCCAAATATAAGGTGGCGGAATAGGTTGCTTGTGAAAGAGTCTTTTAAGGTAGGATTGTCTGAAGTAGAACCGTCACCGTTATCGTAATATGGTAAGTGCCATTTAGTTAAGTTCCAAGCAGTGATTGAAAATCTTACGGGGAATGTTCCGAAAGATTGCGCCCAACCTAATCTTACGTCAATAGGTAATCTATCGTAACTTTCATCAAATCGTTTCACTTGCCCTCCTAAGTTAGCTATAACGGCAGATAATGACAGGTCTTTTTCATCATCGTAGTAGTTTACGCCAAGGTCAGTAGCAAGTGCTAAAGCGTTGTAATTATTGTATGCACTGTAAATTGCTTTCACCTTAAAGCCACCGCGAACCTTTGAACTCAGGTCACGGCTATATGCACCATAGAAATTAATATCTTGAGGGGAGAATGTCCCAAGTACTGCACCTGTTTGGTCAGTTTCTGTCATAGAACCATATCCGAAATATTGAATTCCGGCAGCCCATGCGGCATTGTCACCGGAAGAATGAGTGTAAACAGCACCGGCGAAGTTGCTGCTGCCTATGTATTTCATATAGTTCAAAGCTATTTGACCACTCATTTCGTTGCCCATTAATGCCGGGTTCTGATCTGTGACACTTATATCTTCAGATACTGTAGTGATATTTACTCCTCCAAGTCCATATATTCTGCTTGAAGACGTGATATTCAAGAAGTTATATGCAGAGCTTCCGTCTTGTGCATAGGCGTTGATAGAAACTGTGAGGAGCAATAATATCAATATTTTTTTCAAAAAAGTCATTTGTATAAATATTTACCTTACTTTTTAACGAAAAAAGGTATCTGTTTATTATATATTTCTTTATTTTTAAGTATTTATTTATCGGTTGTGTTTTTGCGGTATATGTACCGTGCCAAGCCGAAGATATAACGGCGAAATCCAGGACGGTAGGCAAGAATTTTGTCAAACCATAAAAGGTGAATACTGAAAAGCTTTACGGCAATGCCTACATAAATCATTGCGAACAAAGTACCAATCCCTATGATATGCCATTGTCAGTCGCCTAATAAGGCATATAACGTCCAAGATAATCAGCGTAATATCTATGGTCAACTTTACCTTGTGAAATTCTTTTCTTGCCACTCGACTTATGGCTACCGGCAAGCCTTACCCCGGCATTGTAACGCTTCCGCACCTGACTTCCAATGATGTTACGAATGCTAAAACAGTACACCAGGCTATTTGAGTAATTGACTTATAGGTTATTGTATCCGGAACGATTGTAAGGTCCGGCACCAAACCGTCACTTCCTGCTTCCTGAAAAACGTAGGGTAATACGCTTATGACACTTGTGCCGAGCATAGACATTACACATAGAGCTACTCCTAATGTCATTACAAATAATGAGCAGAGGAGGAGAATGTGTTGCCGGAAAATGAAATGATACGATCTTTCATTATGCTTTTATGCTTTTTCCAAGTTCATAAGCAGCTTGAAGAGATTTATGATTTTTAATATCACCACCGTCATTTACTCCACCGGCAAAAACAGTTCCGGAAAGTTTGGCATTTGCGTAGCAGTCAATCCAGCCGCACAGACCGGAAACGGCTCTTTCCGGCGTGGTTTCTTCATCTTCCGCTGCACAAGTCAGCAAATAGATATTTCTGAAATGATAGTCTGAGTAGTAAAGTGAGTTGCAGCGGTCAAGCAATGTTTTCATCTGTCCGCTCATTTCGTAATAGTAAATAGGTGTCGCAAAGCAAATAGCATCAGCATCGTGCATTTTTTTTGCTATCTCTATTGCATCATCGTTGATAACACAGTGACCAAGTTTTCCGCATGTCAGGCAACCTTGGCAGAATGCGATGCTTTTCTTTTTCAGAGATAGAACTTCAACAACGTTTCCGGCATCTTTAGCTCCGCGAACAAATTCATTTGCTAAAACTTCGCTGTTACTGTTGACTCTCAGACTTGTTGATATTACTAATATTATGCTCATAGAATGATGTTTTATATATTTATTTTGTCTTAAATCAAAGCCCCCAAAGTGATTTTTGAGGGCTTTGCTGTATTATGCGACAGGCTTTAAGTGCTTATCCTATTTTGTAATACGTAAAGCCGTTATCTGTAAGGTACTCAGCATCATAAATATTTCTACCGTCAATTATAACGTAACTGTTCATTGCTTTTTTCAGCACAGGAAGTGACGGCATACGGAATTGATTCCATTCAGTGACAAGGAGTAGGGCGTCAGCATCAACAACAGCTTCATACATATCAGTACAGTATTCAACTTTGTCACCGATTCTACGACGACATTCGTTCATTGCTATCGGGTCATAGACTTTCACCTTGCAACCGGCGGCTGTGAGTTTGTCAATAAGGACAAGTGCCGGCGCTTCGCGCATATCATCAGTTTCAGGTTTGAAACTTAATCCCCACATAGCTATTGTCTTTCCTTTAAGTTCACCGCTATAGTGGCGACTTAGTTTGTCAAACAAGATAGATTTTTGACGTTCATTTACGGCTTCAACGGCGCGAAGAACTTGCATATCGTATCCTGCTTTTTGTGCAGTCTTTATAAGTGCTTTTACGTCTTTAGGAAAACATGAACCGCCGTAACCGCAACCCGGATATAAGAATTTACGACCGATACGAGTATCACTGCCGATACCTTTACGAACCATATTTACGTCAGCTCCTACAAGTTCACAGAGGTTTGCAATGTCGTTCATAAATGAGATACGTGTAGCCAACATGGAATTTGCTGCATACTTAATCATTTCGGCAGAAGGAATGTCGGTGAAAATCATTCTGTCTCCGCTGAGCATAAACGGCTTGTAAAGTCGAGCCATCACTTTTTTTGCTCTTTCGGAATCAGTACCTACCACAACACGGTCCGGTGTCATAAAGTCCTTGATGGCAGCACCTTCTTTGAGAAACTCAGGGTTCGATGCAACGTCAAACTCTATGTCTGCATTTCTGTTTTTCAGTTCGGCATTAATCACGTCACGAACTTTCTGCGCAGTACCTACAGGAACTGTCGATTTAGTGACAATAATAGTGTATTTCTTTATATTCTGACCGAATGTCTTAGCCACGGCAAGTACGTATTTCAAGTCCGCAGAACCATCTTCATCTGGAGGAGTACCTACAGCCGAGAATACTACTTCAACATCATCAAGAATACTACATAAATCCGTGGTGAATTTAAGACGTCCGGCAGCGACGTTTCTCAGGACCATTTCTTCAAGTCCAGGTTCGTAGATAGGTATATCACCTTTTTGCAAGCGTGAGATCTTGTTGCTGTCTATATCAACGCATGTCACATTGATACCCATTTCCGCAAAACAGGTTCCTGAAACTAATCCTACGTAACCTGTGCCTACAATTGCTATATTCATATTTATTATTATTTTGTATTCTAAATTTTATAATAATTTCTAAACCATTCAACAGTTTTTTCAATTCCTGTTCTCAGACTTGTACAAGGCTTGAAGCCTGTAGATTTCGCTAATGCAGAACTGTCGGCGAATGTTTGGTAAACGTCTCCCGGCTGCATAGGTAAAAATTCCTTCTTAGCTTCTTTTCCTGCAGCTCTTTCTATTTCACTGATGAAATCCATAAGTTTTACAGGCTGTGAATTGCCGATATTGTAAACTCTATATGGGGCAGATGAATTAGCAGGGTCTGCAGCGATGTCGTCCCAATTCTCAATTCCGGTGGGAATTACGTCTAAAATTCTTACAACTCCTTCTACGATATCATCAATATATGTAAAGTCTCGGAGCATATTACCATTATTAAAAACTTTTATAGGTCTGTCGTGCAGAATTGCATCGGCAAAAAGGAACGGAGACATATCAGGGCGTCCGCTTGGACCATAGACTGTGAAGAATCTTAAGCCTGTTACAGGTAATTTGTACAAGTTAGAGTAAGCGTGCGCCATAAGTTCGTTGCTCTTCTTTGTAGCTGCATATAAGGAAACAGGGTGGGCAATAGAGTCATGTTCGCTGAAAGGAACTTTTCCGTTCAGACCATATACACTTGAAGATGATGCATAGACGAGATGCTTAATCTTATTGTGCCTGCAACCTTCAAGAATGTTAATGAAACCGTCAATATTGGATTCTATGTATGCACGAGGATTGGTAATGGAATATCTGACACCGGCCTGTGCCGCAAGGTTTACTACAGCATCAAAACCTTCTGTGGCAAAAAGATTTTCAATACTTTCCCTATCTTCAAGACGCATCCTTATAAACTTGTATTGCGGATAGAGGCTTGAAATAACTTCAGTGTTCCATTCGGCACATTTTTCAGTATTAAATCCTGATATATCAAGTCGGTGAAACTTTAAAGCCGTGTCATAGTAATCATTAATGCAATCTATGCCGACAATAATATCTCCGCGTTCTGCCAATTTGCGACCAACGTAACTTCCGATGAATCCGGCAACTCCTGTAACTAATATTTTCATGTCCTTACGGTTTCAATTATATTGCAAAGTTAATAAAAAATATTTAATTTATTTTTTTACTAATTCCAAAATTTCTGCCGGCTGATTTACAATGTTTTCGGCGTGATTAGAAATGAGTTCCGTTATGGGACGAAATCCCCAGGTGACACCGCAAGATGTAACACAGGCTCTTCGTGCAGTTTCCATATCAACACCGGAGTCTCCAACGTAAAGCACTTCGGCCTTGGTGGTGGGGGCTTTTGTGAGAATTTCGAATACTATCGAAGGGTCCGGCTTAACAGGTACTCCTTCTTTTTGACCTTCCATTGCACTCCACTTGATGTTCGGAAAGTAATGATTGATTAACTTTTTTACTGCGGAATCGTACTTATTTGATGCAACGGCAACGTTAACACCGGATTCTTGGAGTTCAGCCAGGAGACTTTCAATCCCGGGGTATGGTTTTGTATTGTCTGTGTTGTGCGTATCATAATATTCCATAAAGTATTTACGCAGATTATCTACATTTTCATCGGTGCGCGCATCTTCCGGTAGCACGCGTTGGAGCAATTTGGTAACTCCGTTTCCAACGAAATACGGGTAAGACGCTATGGCATGAGTAGGAAACCCGGCACGTTCAAGTGCATAGTTTGCGGCTTCACCGAGGTCTTCTATAGTGTTAAGTAGCGTACCGTCAAGGTCAAAAATTACAAGTTTTTTCATATGATTTTAATTGTATCTATTGAATTAAAAAGGATATCCTACGGCAAAATGAAGTGTTGTGTCACGTTTCCATCGAGGGTGGATTAATGGCCATTCCTCTTGATTTTGTGCGGGATTATGTGCTTTAAATCCGAGGTCAAAGCGAAGTAGGAAGTAATTGAAGTCAAGTCTTAAGCCAACTCCGTAGGCTAAAGCAATCTGCTTATAGAATTTGTCAAATTCGAATTTGCCTCCGGATTGGTTTTCGTAATCCTTGATTGTCCAGATATTACCTGCATCAATGAATAATGCTCCTTCAAATACCCAAAACAATTTTGCTCGATATTCTATGCTCATTTCCAGATTGATGTCACCGCACTGATTGATAAAATTTGTCACAGAATTTTTAGCTTCATAGCAGCCTGGACCGAGAGTTCTTACTCCCCAACCTCTAATTCCGTTAGCACCTCCTGCATAGAAGCGTTTTTCAAATGGCAGCATTTTTGAATTTCCGTAAGGAAAAGCGATTCCTAACCCGGCGTGCATAGCGATAGAACTTCTGCTATTGACGATTTTGGTGAGAGAATAGTCGGCTTGAGTCTTAACATACTGTGAGTACTGTATGCCCAAGAACTTATATGCGCCATCGTCTTTACTTTGATTTACGAGATTTGAAATTCCGTAAAGCAAGTTACCTGCAGTTTCTGCGGCAAGGCGGAATGTATAAACAGAGGCTTGCCTTTGTTGATGAAGCAAATTTGATGAAGACATACGTCTGTTTGTCTTGTAATACGTATATCCAAGTCGCATAATCAAGTGGTCTTCGTAGCTATATCGTAACAGTGGATTTGTTATTTCCTCAATAAAATCAATAGTACTATTCGGAAGACTTACGAAATTTACGTCAATCAAGTCAAAAGTACGTCGTTCCGTATTTGATCGATTTGTCCATTTGTACTTCCAGCCGGCACCTGCAATAATTCTTGTGTATTCCGGTCTTTCCTGATAGTTGCAAGTAAGTGCAACTTCTGAAGATGCTTTTATTCTCTGTTTAAAAGATTTTGACAGAAATGGAGCCAGGAATTTCGGAAAAGTGACACCTACTTCTCCGGCAAATTCAGTATATCTGTTGTTTATTAGACCGTCAAGGTTTCCTGACAAACTTTCGTAAGAAGTGCGGAACTTTGCAGTGAGCAGTTCTGAGCCTTTCCATAAATTTCTATGCTGATATGTTAGACCTATACCAAAACCAAGGTCCCCCTCGGAATTAGTGCCTTCAAGCTCAAAAGTAACACCTTGTTTTTTATTTCGTGAGAGCAAAATGTAAGCGTCAAGGTAGTTTGCTCCGTCAATGGCAGCGATGCTTTTGACAGAGATGTTGATGTATTTTAAGATAGATAATTGTCCTAATGACTCGTATGTTCTGTCAATATCGCTTGCGTTATATAAATTACCTGGATTAATAAAACACTTTTCTCGGATTACGCTCGGACGTAAATAGTGGTCTTTACCGTATAGAATATAAATTCCGTTTTCAATAATGGTATCAGTGCTCTGGCTGATGCTTTCCGAAGTGACATCTCCGGTGTTGTAATTCGTTACTACATATACGTTACGAATCAAATATTTAGCATGGTCGGTCAAAATGGATTCTTTTCCTGGTACTTTTATTTCATGTTTACGAATGACCATCGTCAGTTGTACATCTTTCTGATTAGCGGCAGTGTCTGCAATGAAAGAAATGTAGTCCTTTGTAAATGCATAGTAGCCGTTTCTTCTAAGTCGTTCCGTAATAGCTGTTCTTTCTGCATCAAGTGCATTTCTGTCAAAAGGCGATCCTGCTTTTATGCTGAACTCAGCGGAGTCCTTCATTACCAAATTACCTAAAACGGAGTCTTCGAATTGATAAGAAATGTCGGAAATGAAGTGTTGACTGCCTGTGGTGATATTATATGTGACATCGGCTTTTTTTTTGCTGTCTTTGAAAGTAGTGCTTGAAGTGACGACAGCATCGTTGTATCCTTTGTTTATCAATGCTTGTTTTAGTTGACGAGTTGACATATCCGTCAATGTGCTGTCATAAATAACCGGTGCTTGACCGAGTCTTCTCATCCATTTATTGAACCATTTAGTGGTGTCGTTTCCTGATAAATTGTAAGTGGCAAGTTGTAGTTTCATACAGCCGAGAACCTTGTTGTTAGGCTGTTGTCGGAGATAATTTATTAATTCTGAAGATGTTATGTTCTTATCTCCATTAACTTTTATGTGGACATTGTCAAGAAGATATTCTCCTTGAGGAACGTGTTTTGTGGAACTGCATGCCGTGATAAACAGCAGAATGACTATTGCAATATATATATTAATTCTTGATGTATTCATTATTTCTTTAAAAGCACACTGCAAAGTTAAGAATTATTTGTGTATTATTTTAATGAGATGTGATATAGAAGAAAGAAATAGTATAAAATCAGGTATGAAATTTTGGCATAAGTTTTGCAGAAAGAAGTATAGTAATTTTAGAAAAAACAAAAATATAATATTATGCAGAAAGGTAATATTGGAGTTACAACGGAAAATATATTTCCGGTAATTAAAAAGTTTCTCTACAGTGACCACGAAATTTTTCTTCGTGAACTTGTTTCAAATGCAGTAGATGCTACTCAGAAGTTGCGTACATTGGCTAATTGCGGTGAATACAACGGCAATATAGACGGGCTTAAGGTTGCAGTTAAGGTTGACAAAGATGCTAAAACTCTCACTGTTACTGATAACGGTATAGGTATGACAGCTGAAGATGTTGATAAATACATTAACCAGATTGCATTCTCCGGTGCTGAGGAATTCTTAAATAAGTACAAGGAAAATGCAAATGCAATAATCGGTCATTTCGGTTTGGGTTTCTATTCAGCATTTATGGTGTCAAAGAAGGTTGAAATACGTTCTCTTTCTTACAAAGAAGGCGCCAAGCCTGTACTTTGGTCATGCGACGGAAGTCCTGAGTACTCAATGGAAGAAATTGAAAAGGCTGAACGTGGTACTGAAATCACGCTTTACATAGACGATGAAGATGCCGAGTTCCTTGAACAAGCACGTATTGAATCATTACTTAAGAAGTATTGCAGATTCTTGCCTGTACCCGTAGTTTTCGGTAAAGAGCAAGAGTGGAAAGATGGTAAATACGTTGATACTGATAAGGATAAGGTTATTAACAACACTGCACCGATATGGATGAAGAAGCCTGCAGAACTGAAAGATGAGGATTACATTCACTTCTATCATGAATTATATCCCGGTCAAGATGATCCTTTGTTTTGGATTCACTTGAATGTTGACCTTCCGTTTACTCTTACAGGTATCTTGTTCTTCCCTAAAATTAAGAATAACTTTGAGGTAAACAAAAATCGCATTCAACTCTATTGCAATCAAGTGTTTGTGACAGATACTGTAGAAGGTGTTGTGCCTGACTTCTTGATGTTGCTTCAAGGTGTAATTGATTCACCGGATATCCCATTGAACGTGTCACGTTCTTACTTGCAGAGTGACAGCTCTGTTAAAAAAATTGCCACATATATAACCAAGAAGGTTTCTTCAAGACTTGAAGATATCTTTAAGAATACTCGCAGTGATTTTGAAGAGAAGTGGGACGACATAAAGATATTCATTGAATACGGTATGCTTACTGATGAGAAATTCTGTGAGGCCGCTATGAAGTTTGCATTGCTTAAAGATACTGAAGGCAAACACTATACATTCGATGAGTACAAGACTCTTATCCAACCTGAACAAACAGATAAGGAGGGCAATTTGATTTATCTGTACGCTACTGATAAGGTCGGGCAGTACAATTACGTCAAAACTGCTGCTGATAAAGGGTATAACGTATTGCTGATGGACGGACAACTTGACAGTCACTTTATCCAACTCCTTGAAGGTAAGTTCGAAAAATCTCATTTCACACGTGTTGACGGTGATGTGATTGAAAATCTTATTCAAAAGGAAACTAAGAAAGATGTTAATCTGTCTGCACAGGAACGTGGCACTTTGACCTCCGTGTTCAGTACTCAGATTCCAAAGGTTGAAGGTTCAAACTTTATCGTTTCCTTTGAAGCGCTTTCCGAGTCAGACCGTCCTATTATCATTACTCAAAATGAGTATATGAGACGTATGAAGGAAATGGCTGCAATGCAATCAGGTATGAGTTTCTATGGCGAACTTCCGGATAGCTATAACTTGATTGTCAACGTAGAACATCCGTTAATCGCTAAGATTAAGGAAATTGCTCTTAAAGATTTGAGCGCTGACGTTCAACCTATTGATGACGAAATTATCGCTAAAAACGGCGAAATTGAAGGTATCCGAAATAGTGTTAAGGAAAATGAACAGTTAAGCGATGAGCAGCATAAGGAGATTGATAACCTTGAAGCACAAGTTAAAGCAGACAGAGAGAAACTTGAAAAGTTAATCTCCGATTATGCTTCAAAGCAACCGCTTGTAGGTCAGCTTATTGATTTGGCACTTTTGAGCAACGGATTGCTGAGAGGTGAGGATTTGAGCAAGTTTATCAGTCGCTCAATCAGTCTTTTGTAAAGTTTCCGAAAATTTGCATGGTGACACAGTGAAGTGAGCCATGTTGACATATAAGTGCGTTGCAGTCAACTGTGACGCACTTTTTGTCTTTATACACTTTCTGAATTTGCTTTACTGCTATTGAGTCCTTTTCTTGTCCGTAAATGGGGATAAAGACAGCTTTCTCAGTGACCAAGTAATTCGCATAGGTAGCGGGGAGCCTTTCTCCGTCTTCAAAGATAGGGTCGGGAAGGGGTAGCGGCACAAGGTTGAAATGATTATCTGATAGGTCTGTCATCTGTTTAAGCTGATTTTCCATTTTGTATAGTTCATCAAAGTGCTCGTCTTCAGGGTTGTCGCACTTGACGTATATAATAGTATTGTTCGGTGCTAATCTTGCCAGAGTGTCTATATGACTGTCTGTGTCATCTCCGGCAAGGTAGCCGTGGTCAAGCCAAAGGACTTTTTTTATATTCAGTGCGGATTTTAAGTAAAGTTCAATTTCATCTTTAGTCTTGTCACCATTGCGGTTGAGTGAAAGCAGACACTCGGATGTGGTAAGCAAAAGACCGTTACCATCGGTCTCAATAGAACCACCTTCGAGTACGAAACCGAGATGATTCTGATAATTGTAATTAAATGCTTTTTGAAAAATAAGATTGTGAGTTATGAGATTGTCCTTATCTGCAGCAAATTTAAGTCCCCAGGCATTAAACTTGAAGTCAAGGATAGTCGGTTTTCCAGCTTTGTCAAGCATAGTTATCGGTCCAAAGTCGCGAGCCCACGTATCGTTTGTAGGAACTTGATAGATTAA
>JALEMF010000082.1 GCA_022768005.1 Bacteroidales bacterium
GATACGCTAAATTTAACACCCCAACCCAAAACCACAACTATCATTATCGGTGCTTTAATAATTTTTGGGATTACGTTAATAAATATTATGACAATAAACCGAGGAGTTAAACGTTACTTTTACTAAAAAACCGACTACACAATGAACAGCATATTCAAATACATATGTTACGCCACAGCGTTATTACTTCCATTCCTTGCATTTCCAAAAAGTTCTGAAAAGAAAATCACTATTAAAAAACCGGATATGGAGCAAATAAAGCGTGACGTCACAGACCCCCATTCGAAATATTACTATCCGAGATTAATGCGCGAATATGAACGGAATGAAACTATCATGACGCTGCAAGACTACAGGCATCTTTACCTCGGTATGGTATTTCAAGAAGACTACAATCCGTACCGCAAGCCGAACAAAAATGCTGAAATGGAAAAACTGTATTATCAAAAGTCACACACGCGCGCAGAACTCGACTCTATGATTTCATACGCAGAACTATCACTCAAAGATGATCCGTTTGACTTTGAACAAATCAACTTTCTCATTTTCGCATTACAAAAAAGACAGAAAACTAACAGAGCCGCTATCTGGCAGTATCGTCTGAATCACCTTCTTGAAGCAATTCTTTCTACAGGCACAGGCGTTGACACGGTAAATGCGTGGTACGTCATAAACCCTCATCATGAATACAACATACTGAACTTTCAAAACGTTGTAGCAGAACACCAAAAATACGTAGAACCGTATTTTGACCACATAAGCATCCAGAAAACAAGCGACAAATCACCGGAAGGATATTACTTCAACATCAGATATATCCTCGAAGAATACTACAGAAAATTCCCTGAAGAATAAACAAACATGAGTCGTGGCAATAGCTATCAGTTACAGCCACGGCTCCTTCTTTTAAAAATACACAGTACAGTAAGTAAAAAGATGGCATCTTCAAGGAAAGTCAAGACTTTCGGTCGTGTCTCTGATACTGAAGAAGTTCCATCATCAAAGAGCATCGGCGAGGCTCAACTGTCAGAAACACCGTATAAGCACGTAGTGCGCCATGCGGTGATAGAATATCCTCCATCACTCTCACCTCGAAGAGCGTGCGGTCTGTCCCTGACGCTGAAGAAGTTACATAAGCAAAGAGCCTCGGCGAGGCTCAACTGTCAGAAACACCGTATAAGCACG
Source organism: Bacteroidales bacterium (assembly GCA_022768005.1). GTDB lineage: Bacteria > Bacteroidota > Bacteroidia > Bacteroidales > Muribaculaceae > CAJUPY01. The sequence goes on from JALEMF010000082.1 coordinate 1,186, forward strand.
TAGTGCGCCATGCGGTGACAGAATAGCCACCCACCACCACTCGCACCTCGGGGAGGTGCGGTCCGTGCTTGATACACAAGAAGTTAACAACAGTAGCGTATGTTTCAGACTGATGCAAGACACATGGCATAGTGGACTAATCTGAAGATTTCTTTAATAAAATCATATTAAATTAAAATCAGCGACTTAGGTAGCACATTTTAGTACTATTCAGCTCGCTGTATATCAATCTCTTATGTATATCAACTGTCAAAGATGAAGGGCAAACTCCTCATGCTTAATTTTGCAAAATTCAGCAATTTCAACCTCGAGAAATCAAAATTTGCGTATTGAATCAATTTTTTCAGAGTTTTTCAAACCTAATACAGTTAACCGATTTTATTTGAGCGCATTAACTGAAACTCCCTAAGTAAAAAAAACGTGAATTTCCGCTCTTTTTTTGTATAAATAGTAGTCATATATGAATACAAATCGCCAAATTTGCGAAATAATAGTAATATATGACTATGAACGCAGAATTCGTAACGAATCATGATATAATCCTGATGTTAAGCAAGCGCATTAAGGAATACCGACTTGCGGCAAGACTCAGTCAAAAAGAAATGGTGGAGAAATCAGGCGTGGGCTTAGCCACAATCAGCCATTTTGAGCAAGGTGTAAGTCAAAATATGACTATAAACAATTTATATCACTCTTGCGCGTAGTCGGTATGGAAAACCGTCTCAATGATCTGTTGCCGGAACTTCCTATGCCCCCTTTGGCATTAAAAATAATAAACAAGTATATTCCAAAGCATGTAAGGAGGAAAAAATAATGATACAAAATCTCAACATATATCTGTGGAATATGAAAGTAGGTTCATTAGTCGCATACAAAAAAGAAAATCGCCAAGGATTGATATTTCAATTACTTGGCGATTCTTCTGTGGTCCCACTTGGGCTTGAACCAAGGACTCCCTGATTATGAGTCAGGTGCTCTAACCAACTGAGCTATGGGACCGAGTGCAACACCGTTGCTTCTCTTTTCGGTTTGCAAAGTTATTACTATTTATTGAATTACACAAGTTTTGAACCAAACTTTTTACAAATTAATACTCATTAATCGTCGTTAACAATAATTAGTATAAAAATAGAGGGTATAATATAAGCGGGTTTGCAAATTATAATTAATTTTGTCACAATCCAAGTTTATGTAGAAAAACAAACATTAATTAACTAATAATATCATGAGTAATTTTACTTCAATTCTCCGCAAAGGAATGCTCTTGACAGCATTAGTCTTTGCATTTGCAGGCGCAAGCGCGGCTACAATAGACTATGAAGGCATCACTTATACTGTTGGAACAGGTACTAAAGCCACCCAACTTACAGTAGCCAAGCCTTCAAAAGAAATCGGTTCATACTCAGGTGACATCAAACTACCTGATAACCCTGTGACTATTAACGGCAAAGAATACACTATCGTAGGTGTAGCAGCTGCAGCTTTCAAAAACAACACTACAGTAACAAGTCTTTACATGCCGGACGGATGTATCACAATTCCTCGCGGTGCATTCCAAGGTATGACAGCACTTAAGACAGTGCGTATGCCGGAAGACATCGTTAAGATTAACGCTGACTGGTTCAACGGTTGTTCTTCACTTGAAGAATTTACATTCCCTGCATCAATGACGACATTAGGTGGAAATATGTTCAAAAACTGTACATCACTTAAAAAACTCGTTTTCGCTCCAAGTGAAACAGAATTTACATGGAACATTAACACCGCACTTATTCTCAAGGACCAAAAAGACGCAAGCGGCAATATCACTGCTTACGCTTCTCCACTTGAAGAAGTTGAAATCCACCGTAACATCGGAGGTTACACACAGCCTGCCGAAGTACCTTTCCGCGGTTCAAACCTTAAGAAAGTGGTTATCGGTGATGAAGTTACTTCACTCGGTGCATACTACTTTGAAAACTGCACAAGCCTCACAGACCTTACTATCGGTAAAGGTGTTAAGACTATCGGTTCTAACTGTTTTGCAAACACAGGCATCGCTTCTGTAGTACTTCCTGACGGTGTTACATCAATCCAAGGTTCTACATTCCAAAACTGTTCAAACCTTAAGAGCGTAACTCTCGGCAATGCAGTTACTTCAATCGCAGAGATGGCATTCTATAACTCACCTGTTGAAATCATCAACTGGCCTGCCACACTTGCAAGCATCAGTTCTTACGCATTCTCAGGTGCTAAATTCACCGGTGCATTAGCACTTCCTGAAGGTGTTACATACATAGGCGTTCAGGCATTTGCAAAGAACAACGTTTCAGAACTTCAGCTTCCTGCAAGCCTTGCAACAATCGGTGACGCAGCATTCATGCTCTGCTCAAATGTAGAAAAAATCACTGTAGCAGAAGGCAATGAAGCATACAAAGTAGAAAATGAAGCACTCGTAACAAAAGACGGCGAAACAATCGTTTTCTTCCCTCTTAACTCTGCAACAACATCTTACTCAAACGGAACTGCAAAGAAAATCATTGCACACGCATTCCACGGTGCAAAGAACCTCACTGTTATTGATTTACCTAACGTAACAGAATACGGTAACTACGCACTTGCAGCAACAAGCGTAACAAAACAAAACCTCAAGGGTAACATCGGTCGCTACGTACTTCAAAACTGCCAAAGCCTCGTTGAATCAACACTCCTTGACGGCAAAGAAATCCCTTACGGTGTGTTCGACGGCTGCACAAGCCTTGAAAAATTCACTTGTGCAAGCGAACCGACTATCGTAAAGCAAGAAGCATTCCGCGGCACAACAAAACTCAAAGCACTTGACCTCGGCTCTATCCTCGCAATCCTTGAAGCTGACGCATTCAAAAACTCAGGTCTTGAAAGCATCACAGTACGCGCTACATACCCTGCAGCGATGGCAGAAGGCGTATTCACATCCGATATGAGCGGAATCACAGTAAACGTTCCATTATCACTCGTTGATACATACAAAGAAGCAGCAGGGTGGAAACTACTCACAATCGCAGGCGATGCAAACCTTGCAGCAGGCGGTGAAAAAATGGGTATGCCTAACGGTCTTTACTACGCAAGCCAAGACGGACTTCTCAAATGTTCTTACGCAGACGGTAACACAGACGAATACAATGTAGGTGACGTACCTCACACATTCCAGCTTATCCAATTCAAAAACCGTATCTACGGTTCATCAGCAGGTCAAAAATTCACTTACTCTGGTTCATCAGGTGTTGAAGGTGACGGTAAATTGTTCTACATCTCACAAATTAACAACAACATCTTCCAAGCAGTAGTTCTTGACAATGCAGGTCAGAACGCTTACAAAGACCCGTTCAACCTCTATATCTACGGCGACACACTATTCGTAAACGACCGTAACGTATGTATCCGTAAAATTGCAGCAGACGCAATCGCACTTTCACCGAACTATCCATCATGGGTAGAAAACAACTGGCTCGGCTACTACGGTAACCCATGGGCATACGGCTGTATCAAGTGTGGTTTCGCAATCACTGAAGACAAAGACGCAGAAGGCAAAGCAGAACCACTTTACTGGTTAGGTCTTAAATACAACGGACAAGGTATCTTCCGCTTCAAAGAAAAAGACATCAACAGCGGTGTTAAACCGGAATATGGTGAAATTCTCAGCAACCTCAGTCCTATCTTCACTACATTCAACCTTGACACAAAGAACGGTTACTTCTACATCTATATTGAAAAAGCAGGTCGTTCAGCAGACGCTACAGTAGCATCTGTATCAGGTCCTGAGGAAGACGGCACACTCATCAAGGGTGGTCTTTACCGCGCAAAACTTGAAGACGTATTAGCAAATCCTAATCCTGACTACGCAGGCTTCAAGTCAATGTACACACTCGTTGACGGTTCTCCTGTACGTTACGAAGGTAGTGCAACAAACGAACACGTTGGTATCTCACAACTTTCTATTGACGAAAACAATGAATATATGTACTGGTGCTACCGTGCAGCAACAGAAGCCGACGTAAACAACTCTAACGAACTTACCACTCAACAAGGCGGTCACTACGTATGGGCAGAAGCGTTTGACGAAAGCAACCCACTCCACAAGAGCGGTATCAAACGTATTAAACTTGACGATCCTGAAGCAAAAGTTGAAATGGTAGTTCCGGGCGTTGAAGGTTACGGTGTAGTAGCAGTAAACTACGAAGGTTCTACAAAACCTGAAGGCGGCATTAAGAACATCTCAGCAGACAAGACTGCAGCAGACCGCATCATCGTATCAGGTGACAGCTTCACTCTCACAGAAGATGCAACAGTTACTATCTACTCAATGAACGGTAGCGTAGTAGCAAACGAAAAAGTTGCAGCAGATAATAACAACACACTTCGCGGCAACGCAAGCGGTGTTTACGTAATCGAAGCACGCTTCACTGACGGTGCAAAACAAAACGTAAAAGTTATTGTTAAATAAGCAATAATAACATATTAAATCATCAAGAGCGATGCCATAATCGGCGTCGCTCTTTTTTTACTCAAAAAAATATTATAAAATTAGAATAATTGGAAAAATGTATGTAATTTTGTTTAATATGTATCACATAAAGCCACAATGCAGGTATGACAGAGTACAACAAGACACCTGAAGAGGAAGAAAAGATGATTGAAGATGCTTTCAACGAACTATTGCAAGGATACATCAACAGTAACCACCGCAAAAAGATTGAAATCATCAAAAGAGCATACGCTTTTGCTAAAGAAGCCCACAAAGGCATCAGACGCAGATCCGGGGAACCGTATATTCTTCACCCTATCGCTGTGGCTCGAATTGCGAGTCAGGAAATAGGCTTAGGCTCCACCTCTATCTGTGCGGCACTTCTGCACGACGTAGTTGAAGACACCGATTACACCGTAGAAGATATTGAACGTAACTTCGGACCTAAAATCGCACAACTCGTTGACGGACTTACTAAGATTTCCGGCGGTATTTTCGGTGAAAAAGCATCGGCACAAGCTGAAAACTTCCGCAAACTCCTGCTTACAATGTCGGAAGACATTCGTGTGGTGCTCATCAAAATGGCTGACCGCCTGCACAATATGCGTACCCTCGGCTCTATGGCACTTGCCAAGCAATACAAGATTGCCGGAGAAACTCTCTACATTTACGCACCTCTCGCACACAGACTCGGACTTTTCGCTATCAAGACGGAACTTGAAGATCTCGCTTTTAAATACGAGCATCCGCAAGAATATGCAAACATCGTAGAGCAAATTAAGGAGACACAAGCAAAACGCGATGAGGTATATACGGACTTTGCACAACCCATAATCGAAGGACTTGACAAGATGGGACTGAAGTACGAAGCAAAGGCTCGCATGAAGTCCGTCTATTCCATTTGGAATAAGATGATGAAAAAGCATATTCCGTTCAAGGAAGTGTACGACCTGTACGCTATGAGAATAGTCTTTGAATGTGAAGAAGACACCGACAAAGAAAACAAGGTGTGCTTTGACATCTACAATATGATTACGTCAATTTACCCCCCGCACCAAACACGTACACGAGACTGGCTCAAACAACCTAAAGCCAATGGATACAGAGCCTTACACGTCACGGTAATGGGCAAAGACGGTAATTGGGTTGAAATACAAATCCGTTCTCGCAGAATGGACGAAATCGCTGAAAAGGGATTTGCAGCACACTGGAAATACAAAATCGGAGAAGGTGAAGAAGAAAGTGAATTAAATGCATGGCTTCAGACCATACAAGATATCCTTAAAGACCCGAATCCTAACGCGATTGACTTTCTTGACACTCTGAAACTAAACTTATTTTCATCGGAAATAGTTGTTTTTACCCCGAAAGGCGAAACTATGACACTGCCTGCAGGCGCTACAGTGCTTGACTATGCCTTTGAACTGCACTCGGAACTCGGAGCACACTGCATAGCAGGAAAAGTGAACCACAAACTTGTGCCGCTCAGCCAACAGTTATCCAGCGGCGACCAAGTGGAAGTACTTACATCACAGATGCAACAGCCTAAGCAAGAATGGCTGTCATTCCTTGTCACAGCCCGCGCCAAAACAGCATTGCGCCAGGCCTTAAATCAAGTACAAAAGCCGATAATTGCAAAGGGACGTGAATTGTACTTGAAATTTCTTGACGACAACACAATAAATGAGACAAATGAAATTTTCACAAAACTTTTAGGCAACTACAAGGCAGTAAATCGTGACGATTTTTACTACAAAATAGGCAGCGAAGACATCACGCTTGATGACTATACGCTGAAACTTATAAAAAAGCAAAATGATTCATTCCTCGCCAGAATGTTCCGTATGGGCAAGAACAAGCAGCAGGACGAAGAAGACAAAAAGCCGCAAACCGAGCGACCGAATATAAACACTAAGGAAACTTACGTCCTGCACCGCGATGAAAGCGGAGCAAACTTCAAGATAGCCGATTGCTGCTCCCCTATTCCCGGAGACCAAGTACTCGGGTTTATCAACGATGATAACGAAGTTGAAGTTCACTCTATTGACTGTCCACGTGCGATGGCACTCAAGTCAAGTTACGGACCGAGAATAGTTTCTACACGGTGGGACGTCCAGACAGGCTCTTTTCTTGCAAGAATACACATTGAAGGTATCGACCGATTCGGAATACTTCAAGAACTGATATTCATGATTTCGTCACACCTTTCCATTGACATAAGAAAACTTGATATTGAAGCGGATAAGGAAGTTTTCCATTGCGACTTATGGATTAACGTTGCCGACAGCTCCATTGCCACGGACTTATGCACGAAAGTAAAAACAATCAAGGGAGTGCAAACCGTATCCCGAATTAATTAAAAAAAACTTACGCAAATATGAGTCGAGAAAGCCTTTACAGGACACTGATATTTATTGCAGCAGCAGTGTTGGCAATACTATTTTTTCCTCGCAGAAGTGAGACATCTTTCACATACCACCTGAACAGACCATGGACTCACCAACTTCTGACCGCACCTTTTGATATTCCAATCTATATGGACTCTATATCAAAAGCTGCAAAAATCGACTCAATAAATAAGGAATTTATTCCCGTCTTTAAAGAAGATAAGAATATCATTAACTCCATTGACAGTGAAATAAACTCGCTTAGCGGCATATCACCCAGCCAGAAAAACAATTTAAAGTCCGAAATAGACAAAATTTACTCTGTAGGTGTTGTTGACCCTGCAACAGCCAAGATAATTTCAGACAATAGCCTGACTGAAGTACGCTTTATTACAGGCAATTCACTTGTAAGAAAACCGGTCTCGTTCATCACTCCGCGTGAAGCCTACAGCCGGCTCAGCGAAGCCATAGGACAATCGGCAGATATGCACCGCGCTATCAGCGACCTCCACTCCACAGGACGAATTTTGCCGAACATATCCATTGACTCCGTTGCAAACAGCCGCCTTTACCGTGAACAGTTACAACCAATAGAAGCTGCTACCGGCGTACTTCAGAAAGGCGAAAGAATCGTAGACAGAGGCGAAAAAGTTACACCGCAAATTTATTCAGTCCTCACCACTTACGAGGAAATGCTCAAATCCAATGATAAGAGAACCCAGACATCAAACTTATCTCTGATTGTCGGACAGTCGCTTTACGTAATAATACTCATTACGTCGCTCTTCTTCTACCTTTACATCTACCGTAAAGCAGAATTCAAATTACCTAAGCGGATACTCGTCATCGTAACATCAATCGTAGGACTTTTTATAGCATCATCAATAGTGTCAAGTATATTCACATCCGGACTATACGTAATCCCGTTCGCAATATTGCCGATAATGCTTACCGTGTTTTTCGACTCACGCACGGCACATTTCTGCAATATAATAGAAGTGCTGATGTGTGCAGTATTTTCAGCCTTTCCGTTTGAATTTATAGTAATTCAAATTCTCGGAGGCATTGCTGCAATATTTTCATTAAAAGAGCTTTCACGCCGCTCACAACTTCTCCGAACAGCATTCATAGTATTTGCAACATACACACTATCATATATTTCATTTGAATTACTGCAATACGGAGAACTCAGCCCTACTATATGGAAAGTAATCCTTTACTTCGGAGCAAACGCTGTGTTAATTTCATTTGCATATATATTGATATTCGTATTTGAAAAGATATTCGGACTTACATCAATGGTAACCCTCGTGGAGCTATGCGATATAAACAATCCGCTTCTGAGAAGACTTTCCGAAGAATGTCCCGGTACTTTCCAGCACTCAATGTCCGTAAGCACACTGGCAAGCGGAGCTGCTATGAAGATTAATGCGAACGTACTGATAGTGAGAGCAGGAGCATTGTACCACGATATCGGCAAGACTGTAAATCCGGCTTTTTTTACGGAAAATCAGCATGGTGTAAATCCTCATGATGCACTTGACCCTACGCAAAGCGCACGCATAATAATACGCCACGTGACTGACGGACTGCGATTAGCATCGGAATACAAGTTGCCGCAAGTGCTGAAGGATATGATATGTCAGCACCACGGTAAGAGTGTCACCAAATACTTCTACAAAATATACGAAAAACAACACCCCGGAGAAGAAATAGACAAAAGTCTCTTTATGTACCCGGGACCTAATCCTGCGTCACGCGAAGCCTCAGTGTTAATGATGGCGGATTCAGTAGAAGCGGCTTCGCGCTCGCTTACCGACCACTCACAGGAAGCAATTTCGTCACTCGTAAACGACATCATAGATTCACAGATACGCGACGGACTTCACAACGAGTCACCGATATCATTCCGAGATATCAGACTAATCAAGGAATCATTCATATCCCGCCTCAGAACGATGTACCACGTCAGAGTGGCCTATCCTAAATAATAATACGGTTAGTTCGAAATTTGCTCCAAAAGAATATTCACACCGCTGCGCGCACCTGCGATATAACTCATAGGCTGACACCCGGAGCGCTTTACCATGTTAAAATACAAAGGAGCAGACTGAGTAAGTGAAGTGCATTGTACATGGTCGCCCACGTGAATTTTGGTATTTCTTGCCTCAATCACGTCAAACCAGTCGTTGCCAAGGTATTTAAGGCGACATTCGCGGTCCGGAGTCCACATTACGAGCAACACATCACCCGTCCTCAAAGCAGAAATATCAATAGAATCCGAAAAAAACATATTTGACTGTATGTGTGCAGGGTCCGGAGAAGCAATAAAATCATCATAGTCTCTGAAACCTATAAGTTTCGTAAGCGCACAGATAGTGTAATGCGCCGGCTGATATTCTTTACCCTTATCAGAAATATACCCCCAGACACGCTTGAGAGTTGTAGGGCTGACAGCCATCTTTACATTACGGGCAATAATATCAGAAAGAAAAACGAAGTCAGTAGGTGTGCACATTTTGCGCTCCAACTTATCTTCAATTATGTTTCGAAGAACTTGAATACCTTCAGGTGTTATTTTAGAATTATTTTCGGACATTGTATATTTGATTTTATATAAACAGGTTTAGTAAGGCAAAAGTAGCTCATAAATACGAAGAAAGGACAATAACTTTTATTCCCTTTTAGTCCACTTCATTATTTTCATCGTTTACAGCTCGATTTCTTTTCGAATTTTTAGTCATTAGATTACTAACACGCATCCAATAAGCACTTACGGCATTATCCACAGCAAGCGGATCAATCCCTGCTCTTAGCAATCGTTCTTTAAGAGTATCTGCAGTAGCATAAACCAGTTTCGTTCTCTCATTGTAAGTCATATAACGTCCGCCATACCCTCTATTCTGAAAAGTACTGTCGTAAAGGAAATAAATACGATCTAATTTTTTAATTTCTTCATCATAAATTTTAATTAAAATTTTTGACTTTTCATTTTCAACATCAGCATTGCCGATATCCACATTCTTATCATTATTCTTAATAGAGACAGGTGGAGCAGATGGCTTTTGAAAATCCGTCAATACCTGAGTATCCGGTACTTGAGTATTAACCTCAGGAGTTTTAACAGTGTCGGTAGCAACAATCGGCTGAACAAATTCAGTTTCAGTAGAAGTTTTATGATATAATAATAGTGCGATGACAGTAACACCAATCACAGCAATCACTACATAAGGAATACGATTGCCCCATCTATCAATAGAATTAATCCTCGCTATAACCTTTTTTATAGACGGTCGCTTAGCCGGCTCTTGACGAAGCATACAAGAAATAATGCCGCGATAGAAATACGATAAATGCAAATCACGAAATATCAAGCCCAATGAATAAATATCAGACTTCATATCCGCAACATTACTCGTAAGCTGCTCCGGTGCACCGTAGGAAAGCGTAGCGGAAGAACTCTTAAGAATAGCAAAATCCTGAGAATCGCCCAAGCCGAAATCAATAATCACCACATGGCTGCCCTCACGTGTAACCATAATATTATCCGGCTTAAGGTCACGATGACTGACACCCTTGGAATGCATATAATTTACAGCCTCGGCAAGTTCACGGGCTATACGGACACGTTCACTCCGATGAGGTTTCTCGGCAAGAAACTTATCAAGAGTAACGCCGTCAACGTATTCCATAATTATACATTCTCCATAATCTTCAACGTATTCATAACTAAATACGCCAACAATATAAGGGTGATTAAAACGCACACCGAGATCAAACTCCTTATGCAACAATTCACGATATTCAGGACGTGAAACATATTCCGGCATCAATCCTTTGACCATAAATTTACGTCCCAAACGCATCATAGTCATAAGTCGGAAAGGACCATGGACTGTCTCTTCCGAGATATAAAAAGGCTCACCTGATTCAGGGATAGGTGAAAGTTGGGAATTACTTATGGAATAGTAGTTACTCATTCAGAATAAAAGGATTGAAATACGCAAAAACGGCATTTTCTGCCGCCGAATTAGAACAAAATTAGTCAATCCGCCTCTATTTTGCAAAAAATATCAAAGTAAAAGTCCTAAACATAACTTTTAACAACACCGTGGACCAAAGTGGACTAAAATGTATGATGCTCGCAAAATTTTCATATTGTACCTTTGGCGAAAATAAAATTCACAATCATTCTTAAAACTTTAATCATCACAAAAAATGGCAGAAATTAACAAATGTCCGGCTTGTGGCGCATTGCGCACATCATTTGCCGCAGTATGTCCGGAATGTGGATACGAATTTCCACAAGTAAACGAATCTGCATCAGTGCAGAAATTTGCAGATCAAATTAACGAAATTGACCAAACGCTTGACTACAGTGTTGACAAGAAAAGCGGTATCGGATGTGTGACTGTTTTTCTATGGATAGCGTTTTTTCCCGTCATGCTTATCCTTTTCTATGTCAAGACAATGAGCAAGTACAATAAAGGTTTTGAAGGAAACGAGAAGAAAAAAGCAAATGCTATCAACTTGTTCCCTATCCTCAACACTCGTAGCGACTTGATTGAATCAGCACTCTTGTTTGAGACACAAGTTAAGTCCGTCAACATCTTTTCAATGCTGACAGAAGAAGGTAATTCCGTACAACGTTGGAATAAAGTATGGCTTGACAAGTTCACCCAAATTGTAAAGAAAAGTGATATGTCGCTCAAGGGTGACCCTGAAGCACTAAAAGTAATTCATAAATCGTACGATAATGCAAAAGCGATAGTGGATAAAAACCATAAAAACAAAGTAATTGTTTTCGGCAGTTTGACCGGCATTTTCGTAGCATTTATGTTATTAATGATTATTGGCGGCTAATTACAATAATACACACTAAAAAATAACTTATAAATATGGGATTATTCGGCTTTGGAAAGTCAGGTGGATTAATGAATGTAATCCGCTGTGACGAAGAAGAATATCTAATCTGGAAATGGCGTCCTGAAGGGCAGAGTGTAAACTCCACATCGCGAGAGAATTCAATACGCTTCGGAAGTAGTCTGAGAGTTAAGGACGGTGAAGTCGCGGTATTCGTCTATAAGCAAAAAAACGGCACTAATCAAGACTTTATTGAAGGTCCGTACGATGACACAATCAAGACAGCAAACTTTCCTATACTCAGCAGTATTGTAGGACTTGCTTTTGGTGGAAATTCACCATTCCAAGCAGAGATTTATTTTATAAACCTTGCGGGAATTGTTCAAGTAAAATTCGCAGTACCTTACTTTGACGTCTTTGACCCTCGTTTCCTTGACTTTGCTGTACCAATGGCAGCACGAGGCACCATAACTTTCAAAATTGAGAACTATAAAGCGTTCATAAAGCTGCACCGACTCATTAATTTTGAACTTGAGATGTTCAAACAGCAAATAAAAGATGCAGTAACTAAATACGTCAAAGGTTTTATTACAAACGTTCCGTCTGAAATGCAGATTCCGGTACTTCAAATAGAACGCAAAGTGATGGACATCAGCGATATGATTCAGCAACGCATAGGTGCGGTACTTGAAGATGATTTCGGCGTTGTCCTCAAGCGTTTTGACCTCGCCGCTATCGAGCCTGACAAGGAAAGCGACGGCTACAAGGAATTACGCGAAGTAACTGCCGCGCAAAGTGCCAAAACCGTTTCCGCACAGACTAATGCAAGCATTAAGAATATGCAGGACTCACAACGCATTAATGCGGAAAATATGGAAGAGACACTGCGTATCCAACGTGAGGAGGCTCAACGCGCACAAAGATTGCAGACGGAAAGCAACTTTATGGGAGCTCATGCACTTGACCAGCAGACGTCAGTACTCAAAGCCGGTGCTCAAAGTATGGGACAAGCAGGTAATATGGGTGGCGGAATGAACGTTGCCGGAATGATGACTGGTATGGCTATGGGCGGTGCTATAGGACAGCAAATGGCAGGTATGATGAACCA